>JAACCY010000032.1 GCA_009937185.1 Planctomycetia bacterium | reverse complement strand
GTTCTCAACACAGTCACGTTCTCAACACAGTGGATATCCAATTTGAAAGTCACTGAATACAGACTGATAGACGTGTTGGAAAGTCTCAGGAAAAAATTGAGAGAACTATCACTGCCGTATCGATTTCAACTGCAGTGAGGAAGAGGCTTTATTCTGAACGGGGGAATCTTTTGTTCCGAAATGAGGAAACTCTTTTCCCCGAAATAGAAATAGGGGAACTGTTTACCCCGAACGAGCGCTGTTGACCCCGAAAGAAGAGCTGTTGACCCCGAAAGAGAGGAGTAAGGAGTTAAAGAGTGCCGAGGGGGGGACTCGAACCCCCATGAGCCTAAGCTCATCAGATCCTTAGTCTGACGCGTCTGCCAGTTCCGCCACCTCGGCCAGGATCGGAAACAGGAAGTTTAGATGGCGAGATCCATATGTCAAGTTTGACGAGGATATTGCCACCAGAACTTCCCAGAATATCCGATCTTTACGGCTCTGCCCCTTGGTCGATCCAGTCCTGAATCAACTGTATATCTGCCGTACTGAGGCAACAGAACCCTCCGATAGGCATTTGGCTCCCTGCGGCAGCAGTCGAGCAGCCTGCGGCTGTCGCGGCCTCGACATGCGTTCCCACGATCTTCCGAAAAAGCCAACTGGCCTGGGAATCAAAGGGTTCCACGAAGTCGTAGGCTCCGCATTCGTCGGAAGGCTGATTCACGATGGTGGCATATGAATCGTTGGTTGCCGTATCAGCGAGATTCAATCCTCCAAAGTTTGATGGTGGAGCATGGCATACCGTGCACTGGGCATCGATGACTTGAGTGTAAATATCGGCTGAGTAAGAAAGTGCGATCGCGCAGTTGGGAACTGAAATGCAGTCACTATCATCACAATCGATATTGTTGTCGAAGTCATCATCCAGGCCGTTATCACAGATTTCGACGCACAGTGGACCTGCGCAATCCGGATCTTGGCAATCGACGAGGCTATCTCCGTCATCGTCTATGCCATTATCACAGATTTCAGGAGTTGAAACACAGCCGGCACTGGTTGTTGGACAACCGAGGCCGTCCGGTGTGGGATCGGGTCCACAATCGTTGGGCGCAGGGGGTGGACTTCCCGATCCGAAGAGATTCCCCAAAAGGAAGATGGGATCGCTGATGTCGCTTCCTCCATCATCGTTGATGTCACAGGAATCTGGACAGAGTGCAGGCCCTGCTCCTGAAAAAAGAATCGCTAACCCGATGACGGCATCTGCAATATTTACCTGATCATCGAGGTTGCAATCACCCCGAGTGAAGTTTTCCTGCGCATCCAATGGACTCAAAGCGAGGGTGAAAACTAGCAATATGAAGGCTAATTGCCCTCGTAAATGTGTTTTTGGCATCACCGAAATCTTTCTTTGCGGGAGTTCCTGATTGAATTTGGCGAGATATAGCTCGCCAGGCTCAACTGCACCAGCCCTCATCTTAGCCATTTAGGGCGGGCTCGCAACTTTGCCCTTCTTTACTGTTGTAAACCCGTTCACCTCGCCTCGGCGTCTTGACAGGGCTAAGATCCCGATTGTCCGGCAGGAAAAATAGCCGTGAATGTCAGGAGAGAAAGCCATGATCAGCCAGAGAGTCCGAACCATCACACCGTCTGCAACCTTGTCGCTTAATGCGCGTCTTCAAGAATTGAGGGCGAAAGGGTCGGAGATCATCAATCTCAGTGTCGGCGAACCTGATTTCGAAACCCCGAAATTTATTCGTGAAGTGGCCCACGAAGCGATGGATTCCGGCTGGACTCGATACACCGCGACGTCTGGACATCCTGAAGCGAGAGAAGCGGTTTGTGAACATGTTCAACGAACCCGAAATGTAACCGTCGATCCGGATCAAGTCGTCTTGTCTTCAGGTGTCAAGCATTCGCTCTCACAGGCATTGTTGTCTTTGGTGAATCCAGGTGATGAAGTTTTGATGGGGGCACCTTATTGGGTGTCTTATCCGGAGTTAGTTCGACTTGCGGATGGCATTCCGGTGGCCGTCGAAACTCGGATCGAAGATGGCTTCCGTCTGACACGCGAATCGTTAGAAAAAAAACTCACTCCTCGGACTATGGGAATCATTCTTAATGAACCTGGAAATCCCACTGGAAGAGTGAGTAGTGCTTCAGAAGTTTTAGAGTTGGTCGAGTTTGCACGTGATAATGATCTGTGGATCTTGAGCGATGAAATTTATGAGGCACTGATTCATGAAGGACAATTGAATAGTCCCTTTAGCATCGACCCCGAAAGAGTGAGTTACATTTCAGGTCTTTCCAAATCGTTTGCCATGACCGGTTGGCGATTGGGCTGGAGTGTTAGTGAACCCAAACGAGCCTCTGCAATAGGACGGTTACAGAGTCATAACGCTGCCAACCCCTGCAGTATCTCTCAGGCTTGTGTATCGACGGCACTCTCCAAAATGGATCATCCTGAACTTCAGTCGATGTATTCAGCTTTTAAAGCGAGACGTGAAATCGTTGTCGATCGATTGGATAAGATGCCGGGAGTGAATTTTGTTTCACCGAAGGGTGCTTTTTATATTGTCGTCGACCTTCGTGCCCATTTGGGGGAGGGGAAAATAGCCGCGGATTCCAATGAGTTTTGCCTTGGATTATTAGAAGAGTTTGGCGTTGCCGCGGTTCCCGGAGATGCATTTGGGACCCCCGGGTGCATCCGCCTCTCCTACGCTCGTCCTGTCGAAGAGATCGAGGACGCCCTGGATAGGCTTTCGAAATTCCTTGAAACAGGGTCAAAGGACTCCTGAACAGGGGTAGATTTGCTAAAAGTCCATAAGGACTTCACTTCGGGTCGTTGATATCCCACCCTTCCTGGGTCTAAAATCCATTAACGACGATGAGTGCTCAAGGGGGAGAAAGACGACGGCGTCTTTTTCAGGTACTCGTCGAAAGTTCTGGGGGAACTTTTCGCTCACATGATTCGACCGATCATCCACCTCCAGCAAAATCAGATAGACCGGAAGGGACTTGTTATGACCCACGCCAAGACTATCGGAGCAGCGCTGCTGTTTTTGATGTTCTCATTCAGTTCAGGATTGTTTGCCATGCCGGAATCGAATCCGACATTTGAGCAGATAGACGATGATCTTGAAAAACTCCAAGAAGAGTTCTCTAAAGAGCTGGAGCAACTGCAGAAGGAATTCTCAGATCGGCTTCAACGTCAACGTACAGAATTTAGATCTCGTCTCGAGGCCGCTCGTAATCAATTAAAAGAGATTGAATCCGATTCTCGTGAACAGTTGGAGCAAGCTCGAGTTCGCATGAAAGAGATGGCCGCTCAACTTCAGCGACTGGAGTTAGAAAACGAAAAGTTGCAGAAGGAACTGATGACTTATCAGTTATCAGAATTGTCAGCCTCTCAGGCTCCCGGTAAGCTCGGTCTTTCGATAATCCCTGCTGACGAATCAGTCTCAGAGTGGGTGGGTATTTCCGCAGCAGATCTATCTGTTGTCAGTAGCATCGAGCCCCGTGGAACTGCTGCCCGAATGGGATTGAAAACTGGAGATGTCCTCGTTGAGGTTGAGGGTGTTCCAGCATCTTCCGAGGCATTGATTCGTATTCTCGGAGAGCAAAAATTTGCAGGAGATAGAATCGTGATGAAGTGGGCCCGTAAGGGACCCGATGGAGTGATGCAAATTCAAGGTCGAGGAAGACTTAAATCTGCCGACCAAGACATTCGCGCTG
The DNA here is from genome assembly GCA_009937185.1 of Planctomycetia bacterium. Taxonomy (GTDB): domain Bacteria; phylum Planctomycetota; class UBA8108; order UBA1146; family UBA1146; genus UBA12191. Next base: position 12,044 of record JAACCY010000032.1, on the reverse strand, counting down.
TTGAAATTACTGATGCGCCAGTTGTGACGGATGAAGAAGAGAGTTCAAAGCCCGGAGTCTCGATGGGCATCAGCGTTCTTCAGCAAGACGACTTTGGCATTGAAGTGACTGAAGTGGAGTCTGGATCTAACGCCGCCGCCGCCGGTTTGATAGTGGGTGACGTGATTACCGGTGTGGGCGACGCCCGCATCCGTACAGTGGCTGGACTTCGCGACATTTTGCAAAGAACTCAGTCCGGTTCCCAGATCGAGATCGCTTTTCTTCGTGAAGGGCTTGCCTGGATCGCAACGGTGAAACTGGGATCCGAAAAAGCGGAGGCGGAGGGCCTTTCTCTCGAGAGAGCTTCAACCGTCGCAGGATTCCTCGGTATCGTTCCAACCGTTCAAGAGGGTGGATTACTGATAGATGAGGTGATCACCGGATCCTGTGCCGAATCGATGGGTCTTCGATCTGGCGATCGTCTTATTGCAGTCAATGAGAGAACAATCTCAGATATCGGTTCATTAAGGACCATTTTGACGGATCTCAGAGCTGGCGACAGCATCGTGATCAATTACTCCCGTGGTGCAGGCGAGCGGATGGAAGCAAAGGGGGTATTGGGAGTTTTCCCAACAGAAGACCCTCAATCCAAAGTGATCCCTGAAAATAAACCGTCAGTCGCATTGAATACCTCGGTTGTGACTTCACAGGCTTCACCTGAGGTCTTGGTCGTCGAATCTGAGCGTGTCTCCCGTCGGGACCCTCTGGGTGTCGTTGTGGTTTGGACCGAGGCGGGTGTGATCGTAGAGAGGGTTCTCTCAGGCAGTCTCGCCGAGGAAGCCGGAATCGAAGTGGGTGATCGATTGATTCGAATCGAAGAGTCCTCTATCGATTCACTGATGGCAATTTCTGAAGCCTTGTCGGATCGTGATAACTTTGGAGTCACAGTAGAAGTTGAGCGGGGATTGAATCGGGTTCAGTTGATGACTCGTCCCATGCCTGCTGTTGCCTCTATTTCAGAATTCTCTGCACCTGTTCCTGCCTCTATGGCATTGAGTGCTCCTGAAGATCTATTTCTGGGACTGGACGTCGAAGAGAACGCGATGGGTATTCTCGTTACGGGCATAGTCGAAGGATTCTCCGCCTCTGAGGGCGGGCTCGAGCCGGGAGACTGGATTATCAGGATCTGTGGATCCGAGGTGAGAACGATCGAGGATCTGAAAACTATTTTTCAATACCAGGGACTGGATTCCATCGAGTTCGCTGTCCGTCGTGGTTTGGAAACTTTGGAGTTAACGATTCCTCTGGTTCTTCCTGAATAATTTATGAGACAGGAGCCCCTTGGCTCGAATCGCTTTGATTGGCCTCCCGGGAAGCGGAAAGAGTACGGTGGGGCCCCTTCTAGGGGCTGCTCTCGAATGCTCTGCTTTCGACACGGATGGATTACTCGAGTCTCACTCCGGCTGGTCCCCGTCTCGTTGGATATCTGAACTGGGTTGGTCGACTTTTCGGTCAGCAGAATCTGTCGTTCTTTCCAGTATCCATCGTCAGTACCCTCAGATACCCATGATCTTGTCTTGCGGTGGCGGAATCGCCGAACTCGAAGAAAACAGAACCCTATTAGAATCCTGGAAGTGTATCTGGTTGGATGCCGCAGATGACGTTCTGATCGCAAGGACGAGAGGTACAGATAGGCCAGTATTGGAAGGTCTTTCTCCAGAAGATCTCATGATCCACTTACGAGAACAGCGTGTCGAAAAGTACCGTTCTCTAGCGGGAACTCCCATCGATACTTCTCTGCGAAGCCCCGAAGATGTAGTTCTGGAAATCATTGATCGAATGGAGTCCGAGTAAAGATGACAGAATTTTTCCTGGCGGGTGTTGACCCCGAACCGCTAGCTTTGATTTTGCAAATCTTTGCGGTTCTCGTCGGAGCGTCTGTGGGTTCGTTTTTGAATGTCTGTATCTATCGAATTCCTATCGAGGGACTTGGAGTCAGTTCTCCGAGTGGTTCTTTTTGTCCCGGGTGCAAAAAACCTCTGCGCTGGTTTGAAAATATTCCAGTCTTGGCGTGGCTGGGGCTAAAAGGGCGTTGTAGCGGTTGCAAGATGAGGATTTCATTCCGATATCCCTTTGTGGAGGGGCTGACGGCCCTGTTTTTCTTATGGGCGATGCTGAGAATAGGTGGAGAGCCGTTTTTTGCTGATCCACTGGGGGAGAGCGGAGCCATGATATTGGGCTCCTGGATATGGATTTCTCTGGTCATCGTTGTCTGTGGCATCGACTTTGATCATCGCATCATTCCGGACGGACTCTCCGTATCTACAACCGCTTTGATGCTTTTGCTGGCACCTTGGAATTCTCTCTTACCTGGAACTGCGACTATCGATACTTCTCAAGGTCTTTTCTGGGGAGCGGCTTTGATCGGTGGCGCTCTCTTTGGAATCGTATTTCAGCGTTTCGTGCCGAGTTGGTCAGGTCAGCGGCGGACTTTGTCAGAAAGCTATCTGGCCTATGTTGTGGGTGCTCTTTCCAGTTATTTTGCCGCAGGGTATATTTTCGGTAGTTTGGATCTGAACGAACTTCTGGCGTATCGATCCGTGGAGTCTCTGCTCGGAGCAGCCGCAGGTGCGGGGCTGATTTGGGGGATTGGTCTCATCGGGAGTTGGGTTTTCCGAAAGCCGGCGATGGGTTTTGGTGACGTCAAATGGATGGGAATGCTGGGAGCCACTATAGGAGTTCTTCCAGTGGTGATATCTTTCTTTCTTGCCTGCATTCTGGGATCCATGATCGGGGTATACCTGAGAATCAAGAAGGGTCAGGCTTATATTCCGTTTGGACCCTTTCTGTCCGGCGGGGCTATTTTGTGGATATTGGCTCGTCCCGAACTGGCAGATCTCTGGCACTGGTACATGGGGCTTCTAAGCCGTTGACAGGAACGGATCCACGGTCAGAGTCGCAGGCCGGGGAACTTGGGAGGAGACCGTTCCTCCGCTCTCCAAGGCAGGTTATCCTTTGGAATGAATAACGCAGGGGGAAAGAGACAGACGAGCCTTTCTGGTGAACTTCTGTCGATGCAAGGGCCGATATTTCGGCCTTGCCGATCAGTTTCCTCTTTGCCATGAGTGAAATGAAAATAGCCGGTGCTCTGGATCACCATGAACACATGAAAGGGGATCGCTGAAATGAATGTCGTTACCAAGGTGTCCTTGATTCTTGGATTGCTCGTACTTGTTTCCGGTTGTCAATCGACCAGCTTCGAGAGGCAACTGAGTTATAACAAAAGTAAAATGGTCGAATTGGAGCAAGAGCGAGACAAACTTGAATTCCAGTTGGCCACCTGTGAAGGTGGGCAGAGTGCTGCAACAAATGAACTCGTGTCATTGCAGGAACGATTCGCAAATGTGAGTGCCAAAAATGCTGCACTTGAATCCGAAATCAGCGCACTTATGTCTCGACCCGAACCGGCCTCAGCCATCATTGAAGAATTGCAGATCCCTGATCTCGAATCCTTCGAAGGCATCGAAGGATTAACAGCGACCTCTGACGAATCCGGAATCCGTTTAACGATTGATCAGTCAGTTCTCTTTAGTTCCGGAAGCGCAGATGTAACCCGTAAAGGACAAGAGACTCTCAAGAAAATGGCCAGCATTTTAAAGAGAGAGTACTCCGGAAGAATTGTTCGAGTGGAAGGACATACAGACTCCACTCCCATCGTGAAAACAAAAAGTCGCTGGGGTAGTAACTGGGAACTGAGTTCTTTCAGAGCTTGTGCGGTTCTTCGAAAACTTCTTTCTGAAGAAGCGATGAAGCCTGCGAATGTCTCCGCCGTTGGATTTGGCGAGCAGCGTCCTATTGCGGACAATAAAACCAAAGCAGGTCGTCGACTCAATCGTAGAGTTGAAGTGATCGTCGAAAACTGATCTCCTAGATCGTATCTGAGTTTTAAACTGGCGTGACAACGATCGTTGTCACGCCAGTTTTTTTTATATTGACCCCGTCCACCGCCGTCCACGATGTGTGCATTATTTCTCAATGAGATCTCTCTCCGCCATATTTTGACTCCTTCGTCCCTAGAAGGCACGCAACAAGGCAGCAGCGACTACCGAGAAGAATCGTGTGAAGTTCTGAAGTATTGCCCAACTGCCGCTCTTGGCCCGATTGCACCTATCGATGCTACTCTTCCACGTGGAGAAATTTCTTCAATTCGAGGCTCATGGGGTCTCGTGAATAAAGAGGGACGATCAGCGTTCCATTGATAAGGAGTCGGGGCATGACCATAGAAGACCTCGTTCAACAACTCGTTGAGAGAGAAGGTTCGGACCTCCATTTGGGGGCGGGTACATCGCCGATGATTCGTATCCACGGAAGACTGGTCGCTGTTGGCGACTCAGCTATGGATGCAGAGGACGTTAGAAAGATTGTTTATTCCATTCTTGATAACGAACAGATTCGGAACTTTGAAAAAGATCAAGAATTGGATATGGCCTTCGGCATCAATGGACTTGGGCGATTCAGAACCAATGTGTTCTACCAACGAGGATCTATTGGAGCCATTCTCAGGGTGATTCCAACTCAGGTTCCAGAACTGAGTACGCTCGGCCTTCCCGAGGATGTCTGTGAAGGCTTGGCCATGAAGAAGAAGGGACTCGTTCTGGTAACGGGTGCGACAGGGAGCGGTAAATCCACTTCCTTGGCTTCGATGGTGGACTTTATCAATAAAGGTCGTAACGACCACATCGTGACCATCGAAGATCCTATCGAATTTGTGCATCGGAATCAGAATTGCAGAGTGACTCAGCGTGAAGTGGGAACAGATACACCTTCTTTTGCGAGTGCGCTCAGAAGAGTACTTCGCCAGGATCCCGATGTGATCATGGTGGGGGAACTCAGAGATTTGGAAAGTATTAGTTCTGCATTGACCTGTGCAGAGACAGGACACCTCACCTTTGGAACTCTTCATACCAATGATGCGGTGCAAACACTCAACAGATTGATTGATGTTTTCCCTGCCCACCAGCAACAGCAGGTCAGAACTCAGCTCTCCTTTGTCCTTGAGGGGATTGTATGTCAACAATTGGTGACCCGATCAGATGGACGTGGAAGAGTTCTCGCCAGTGAGGTTCTTTTGGCGACTCCAGCTGTTCGCGCCCTGATTAGGGATGACAAAGCCCATCAAATTCCTTCGGCGATTCAAACGGGAGGGAAATTGGGAATGAAAACGATGAACCAGTCTCTCTACGAGTTGTACAGGACTCGTCAGATTACCTATGAAGAGGCTCTTTCTAGGTCCACAGACGTTGAAGAACTCAAAAGAATCTTCCAGAGGCAGAGTTAAATATGTCACAGGCCATCGCACGCTTTAATCGAAGACTTGGAAAAATCCTTGCTCGCCACAGGTTGGTCGAGGATCAAGCGATCGATGAAGCGATTCAACGTTCAGGAGAAGGGGGATCTGTCATGCGGATCCTCATCGAAGAGGGACAGGTTGCCGAGGACGAGTTTCTTGGAATCCTAGCGATGGAAACTGGAGTCGCTCCTATTGATCTGGGACGACTTTCGATGGATGAGAATCCTTGTGAAGAATTGAAAGAAAAGATTGCCCGTTCTTGCAAAGTATTGCCCGTTGCGCATGCCGCGGGTGTCTTGACAGTAGCGATTGCTGATCCTCACGACATTCTTCTGCTCGACGAAATCAGAAATATGACACGGTGCCAAGTTCAGCCGGTCCTTGCTTGTGATTTCCGAATCGAAGAAGCGATTGATCGACTCTATGGAGACGGTCGCAAAGAAATCGAAGAAGTCCTCGAGGATTATGGCCACTTAGACCTAGAACTCCGCGAAGGACACGATGAAGTAGACGAGGCGATACAGGAACTCTCCTTCGAAGGAGATGAGTCTCCCGTCGTCAAAATCGTCAATCACATTATTTACCAGGCTCTGAGAGAACGTGCTTCTGATATCCACGTCGAACCTCAAGAGAGGTCCATTCGAATACGTTACAGATCTGATGGAGTATTGAGCGAAGCTCAACAACCTCCTGCACAACTCCGTGCATCCATTGTTAGTCGTCTAAAGATCATGGCCGGACTAGATATTGCGGAGAGACGTATTCCACAAGATGGAAAGTTTCAACTTCGAATAGAAGGCCGCCAAGTTGATTTCAGAGTCTCGACTTTACCGACAGTACACGGTGAAAAAGTGGTACTGAGGATTCTTGATTCCTCGAACTTGGCACTAAATCTGGAAAGTTTGGGTTTTGAAGAGAAGGCCTTAAGAGATATCCGAAGTGCCATTTCGAGTTCATACGGAATGCTGTTGGTCACTGGACCAACAGGCTCTGGAAAATCAACGACTCTTTACTCATGTGTGAATGAGGTTCTGTCGCCGACAGAAAATATCACCACAGTGGAAGACCCTGTTGAGTATCAGATTGAGGGAGTCGTTCAGGTTCCCGTCAACGCGAAGAGAGGCCTGACCTTTTCTAGGGCACTTCGTTCTATTCTTCGTCAGGACCCTGACACCGTCATGATTGGTGAGATTAGAGATCTTGAAACCGCGGGAATCGCAGTCAAGGCTGCCCTCACAGGGCATCGTGTTTTCTCAACCTTACATACAAATGATGCACCTTCGACAGTGACGCGAATGGTCGATATGGGGATCGATCCTTTTCTAGTCGCTTCTTCGACCCAATGCATTGCTGCACAAAGGCTTTGCAGGCGTCTCTGTGAAGATTGCAAGCAAGACGCCGGAAATTTGCCTTCAGAGAGACTTGTCGCGCTTGGATTCACACCTGAAGAAGCGGAAGGGGCTCAGCTGTTTGAACCCCATGGCTGCTCCCGTTGTCAGGGTGGATATAGGGGAAGGTTTGCGTTGTTAGAAACGATGCCTCTCGACGAAGCTGTTCGACGAGTTGTTGTCGCTGGTGGTTCAGCTCTTGAAATCCGTGATGTAGCTATGGCCAATGGAATGCAAACCCTCAGGAGAGTTGGAATTCTTAATTCGCTTAGAGGGAAAACTTCACTTGAGGAAGTACTCCGAGTGACACAGGGCGATTAGAAAAACAGGAGACATGGAATGAAGAATTACGATTACAAATCCCGAAACCCTCAGGGGAAATCAGTCACTGGTGTGATCGAGGCTGAAACTGAATCAGAAGCGATTCAGGAGTTGCGTCGACGTGGTCTCACTGTGACTTCTATTCAGGGAAACAAGAGCTTTAAGAAGAAAGGGAAACTTTCCTTTTCTCTGCCGAATTTTTCGACATCTGTGAACTCTTTGAGCAAACGAATTCCACGTAAGGAAATCGTACCTGTGGCACGTCAGTTAGCCACCATGTTTGAATCAGGAATTCCGCTAGTCGAGTCTCTCGAAGTTATCGAAGAGCAGTGTGACAATGAAAATATTAAATCTGTTCTGGGAGATATCGCTTCCGAGGTGAGACAGGGAAAAGACTTCTCTCATGCACTCGCTCGTCATCCTAAGGTGTTTGATAACATCTTCATCAATATGATTAAAGCGGGAGAGGCGAGTGGGCAACTCAATGACGTTCTCGATCGACTTGCGACTCATATGGAAGAATCTGAAGAGCTCAAAGGCGAAATTAAATCTGCGATGACATATCCAGTCGTCAGTCTTGTGATGATTTGTTGGATCAGCCTAGGACTACTCGTTTTCGTTCTTCCCCAGTTTCGAGATATTTTCAATAACCTCAAGCAGGAAATGCCAACATTGACGGAAGCGGTCATGAACTTGAGTGACCTTGCTCAATCAAATTTTGGACTGATCTTGTTTTCGGTTTTGGGTTCCATCATTGGAACCAGAATATTGATCAAGACTCATCGTGGAAGAAGAGTCTGGGACGCATTGATTCTACGGATACCCATCTTTGGGCCACTCATACAGAAGACTATCGTGAGTCGATTCAGTGGTACTTTTGCTACGCTCATCAGGAGTGGAGTACCAATTTTAGGTGCGTTGGAAATCGTTAGTAAAACAACAGGAAATGTTCACTATTCAGAAGCGATTGAGAAATCAGCCGAGGCTGTTCGCCAGGGTGAAAGTCTTGGTAATCCTCTCACCAGAACAAAAAGATTCCCTCCCATGGTTTGCAGAATGATCGCTATCGGGGAGAGATCTGGATCACTAGAGCAATTACTTGAGAAGGTCTCACAGTTTTATGACTCAGAAGTTCGTACCACAGTGAAACAATTAACCTCACTGATCGAACCATTCCTGATTCTCTTTATGGGTGGCATTGTGGGAACCATGGTTCTCGCTATGTTCCTTCCTTTGTTGAAGATGATCGGAAACATGTAATCAGACTGGGGGCTGTTGCGAAATGGGAGTGATGACACAGGATACCATGACGAGATTAGCAACTAGAATCAGTATGCCGTTGGTAGGCTTTTGCCTCCTTGGTTTACTGACGGATGATGCTGTGTCTTCATCTGTTCTGATTATCCTGTCGACTTGGACCGGTTTGACGATGGGCACTTTGCTCAGTCCTGGCCTACGTCGATCCCGAGATACTATTGATCTGGTGGGATCTCTCATTTTGACGTGTTCGACAGGTTTCTTTGCATCTCCATTTGTGCCGGTTTTATTGTTGGTCGTTGCTCTCTCTGGGTTTCGATATGGAGCAAGAAGAGCACTTCGACAAGCGTTTGTCACCACTGTTGTGATCGCTATGGCTTTCATGATGACGGCCTCCGATTCCATATCCGTTTCCCATTTCTCGGCAAGTATATTAGCACTATCCCTCGCATTACATGGATTGGCTCTTCTGGGAGGTCGACTTGCCGGAAGATGGCATGACCTTGAAGAGCAACATGATCAAATCCTCTGGGCTTTGGAGGAAGGGATCGTTGTCACTGATCGTTCTGGATATGTGATAGAAGCTAATCCAGCGGCCAAATCATTTCTTAGATTTCCAACAGTGAAATCTTGGGAGGGTGTCGCCCTCAATGTTTTGTTACGCCGAAACTCTGATAGAGAGTTCATGGAAGCGTTGACTCAGCCTGGGAACACGCAAAGAGACGTCCAATGGAGTGGTCGAGACGGTATAGAAAGATCATTTAGGATTCGAACTACTTTACTTGAATCAGGTCTTTTACTCTCCGTTTTCACCGACCGGACTGCTGAGCGCAGGGCATTCGAGGCTGAAGCTCGACTGACACATCTACAGGAGTTAGATGAACTTTCATTAGGACTTGCCCATGAAATCAGAAATCCTTTGGCTTCACTCAGAGGAGCTGCAGAAGAACTCTCCGCCGGGCGACTCAGCGAAGTTCAGACCGAGAGAATGACTCGAATCATTACCCGGGAATCAGATCGTTTGGATCGTACGGTTAATAATTTCCTCGATTATTCAGCAAGAAGGAAAACTCAGAAGAGTCAAAAAGTTGAAGCCTCAAAGGGTGTCTCTGAAGTTATTGAGACTATTCGAGAGAGAACCGATTGCTCAGATATGTCTATCTGCTCAGAGATTCAATCTGGATTGTTTATTCAGAGTGATCGAGATGCTTGGAACAGTATTGTCAGCAATCTAGCCATCAATGCGATCGAAGCTTGTTCTGGAGTTGGGGTCTTAAAAATTTCGCTGTCTCAGGAAGAGAATATGATTCTTCTTCGTGTTTCCGACGACGGACCCGGCATGTCAGAAGCCGTAAAGAAAAAAGTCTTTCATCCATTTTTTACAACCAAGCCTCGAGAAGGGGGCCTTGGCCTCGCGATCGTAAGGAAAATTGTTGAAGAATCGGGTGGTTGGATTGATCTCGAAACCGGGATTGATTCTGGAACTGAATTCACAATAGGAATTCCAGGGATCTTTGAAGAAGAGATTTTTGAAATGAAGGCAGGTCAGAGTTGAAGAATACTGCACACGATATACTGATCGTGGATGACGAACTCAGCATGCGGGAGTTCTTGGAGATAATACTCTCCAATGAAGGCTATTCGGTATGCTGTGCCGAATCTGGTGAAGAGGCTCTTCAGATTCTCAAAAATGAGGGTGCCCGTGTATTCATGCAAGATCTTCGCATGGGTGGTCTTGATGGTATGAACTTGCTGGACAAAGCACGTGAAGTTGCCCCGAATATGCCTGTCATTGTTATGACTGCATATTCAACTTCTGATGTTGCTGTCGAGGCGATGCGGCATGGAGGTTTCGATTTTCTTCGTAAGCCATTCCAAAACGAAGAGGTTAAGGGTGCCGTCAAACGAGCTCTTGATTCTACTCATCGTGGACAACAGCGTGTTCATAATCTTCGTCAACGGATGGTTGGAAACACTCCTGTGATGAGAGATCTTTTCAGTATGGTAGAAAGAATCGCCCCCACAGATTCCACAGTATTTGTGACTGGAGAAAGCGGTTGTGGTAAAGAACTGATAGCCCGAGCCATCCATGATGGATCTCAACGGAACAATTCTCATTTTGTGGCTGTGAACTGTTCTGCATTTACCGAAGGACTGTTGGAGAGTGAACTTTTTGGTCACATCAAAGGCGCATTTACAGGTGCTGTAGAAGAACGTAAAGGTGTCTTTTTGAGCGCCAATGGAGGAACACTATTCCTCGACGAGGTCGCTGATATGAGTCTTTCTACACAAGTCCGAATCCTCCGAGCACTCGAAGACAGAAGAGTGGTACCTGTCGGTGGTGATGTCGAAATCGAAACAGATGTTCGTATCATCGCTGCCACAAATAAGGATTTAGAGAAAGAGGTCCGCGAAGGGCGATTCCGTGAAGACCTGTACTACCGATTGAATGTAATACCGCTTCACCTCCCTCCATTGCGTGATCGTAAGGAAGATCTTCCACTTCTAGCGGGGCATTTCATTCGTCGTCATGCAGAGGCGATGAGGAAACCCGTAAAAGGGCTCTCTGAGACGGCATTTTCGACTCTTGCTGGACATGATTGGCCTGGTAATGTCAGAGAACTCGAAAATGTGATACAGCGTCATGTGGCACTTTCAGAGAGTGATCAAATCGAGAATCTTGATATTCCTCGTACCTCGAATACCTTGTCGTCGCTGACGACTCAAGAATCTGGTGTTGTTGAAGATTCATGCAAAACGGTATCGACGTCGGAGTTGAATTTTCCTGATTCCGGATGCAATCTTGAGAAGCGGCTAGAGAGCTATGAGAAAGATCTCATTCTTCAGGCACTCAAGAGGTGTCAGGGGAATCAGACTAGAGCCGCAGACTTACTTCAAATCTCTTACCGACAGTTTCGATATCGTGCGAGTAAACTTGATCTTCAAATAAAATCGACGGAGTTTGCTTAATGGGTGACTCCTTCAGGTTTTTTCCCCATCGTCACGCTGGCTTAATGCTGGGATTTATTCTTTGCATGGGGCTAATGATTTGCCTGGAATCCTCTGGAGATCCGGATGTTGCTACCGGTGTATCGGAAGTGATGAATGAGGTGGGGATCTGGCCATTTGCAGAGGCGAGAGGGATCCATTTAGGAATCGAATCCGGAGTATCAAATTCTGGAAGCCAGCCTCTTTTGACTGCGTTGGCAGTCGGCACCTTTCATTTCTTTGGGCATGGGATCTCAACGCTACTGATTTTTTCAGCGATTCCATTCATGCTGTGTATTTTTACTGTGGCATATTATTTGTCATGGCGAAGAGGCAGTATTTTTGGATTATTAGTCGCGGCTTGGATGGCACTGCAACCTAGTTTCGTCGCTTGGTCGAGTGTTCCATCTACGATTCCCCTTGCGGCCTTTATATGTTTGTTGCTTGTCCTGAATGCAGGTCGAGCCTACCGTTGGGCACCATGGATTTCATTACTCTTGGGCTGCGTAGCCACATGGGGGTTGAGTCCACTGGTGATGGTGGCATTACCTGCATGCTGGATCGAAGGCGTTCGAAGAGAGCTTCCCGAGAAACTGAAAGTGGGAGGTTGGAGTCTTAGCCTTGCGTTTCTATGCGCTTTATTGGGTCTCTCATTTCTTGGAGGAGACCTACAAACTCTTTGTCGAGGTATCTCCGGAGTCTCTGGAGAAATGGAAACAGGATCATTTGTATCCTTCTTAGCGGTGGAACCCGGTTCGTTT
>JAACCY010000031.1 GCA_009937185.1 Planctomycetia bacterium | reverse complement strand
GTCGAAACCGTCATTGGCAGGATCGAAGCTTCCGGAGGCGCAGTCGTCACAGTTGTCACCATCGGTGTCAGAGCAGATATTTGCGTTATTGTCGTCGCTGTCACCATTGTCGAGGACTCCGTCGTTATCGTCGTCGGAGTCACCATTGTCACAGAGCCCATCTCCGTCGAAGTCAAAGCCGTCGTTCGCGGAGTCATCTGTTCCGCTGGAGCAGTCATCGCAACCATCACCGTCAGCGTCTCGGCAAATCGTATTATTGAGTGGAGCGGCGTCGTCGTTGTCTAAGACGTTATCGTTATCGTCGTCGGTGTCACAGTCATCTTCGACACCGTCACTGTCGGTATCTGTTTCACAGGATTGGAGAACGCCATCGAGGTCACAGTCAAGGTTCGGGTTTGCTGTGATTTGGCATTCGTCGAGGATTCCATCGATATCGCAGTCAGAACTGATGGCGCCACTGATATCACAGGAGTCGGGGACACCGTTACTGTTACAGTCAACACCTGATCCTGAAGAGAGATCACAGTCATCCGGGATACTATTTCCGTCGCAGTCGATTTGGCAATCGTCAGGAATGAAATCGCTATTACAGTCCGCTGTGCCAGAAGCTATTTCACAACTGTCGAGAACCGTATTTCCATTGCAATCATTTGAAGTCCCTGCGGTCAACTGACAGGAATCTAACTCTCCATTATTGTCGCAATCGAGTGCTGCATTTCCGGAGATTTGACAATCGTCCGGTACCCCGTTTGCGTCACAGTCTTGACTTGTAGCGTCATTGATATCGCAACTATCGACTCTGTTGTTGCCATTACAATCTGAGCCAGGTGTTTGATCGAGATCGCATTCATTTTCGATGCCATCTCCATCCAGGTCACCGTCGCCATTATCGCAAATACCATCAATGTCGGTGTCAGTTCCGTCATTAGCGGTATCGAATATTCCACTTGAACAGTCGTCACAGCCGTCAAAGTCGATATCGGAACAGATAAATGGATTTGTGCTGGAACTGTCTGACGCATCAGGGACTCCGTCGCCATCGTCGTCGGAGTCGCTCAGATCGCAGATTCCGTCTGCATCGGTGTCGAGCCCGTCGTTGCTGGGGGAGTCGAACCCGGAAGAGCAGTCGTCGCAGCCATCGTTGTCGACATCTCGGCAAATGGTGGGGTCCAATGGATTCAAGTCGTCAATGTCATTCACTCCATCGGAGTCATCGTCGTTGTCACAGGGGTTCGGGAATCCGTCGTTATCGAAATCTGGCTGACAATCATCGGGTTGCAAGTTTTGATCACAGTCATTACCTGTCAGTGTGCATTCGTCGGGAATCCCATCCGAATTGCAATCGGTAGAGGTTCCAGAGCTGAGATCTTCCGAGTCTGGGATACTGTTGTTATTGCAATCTACGGGAGGTTGCGGAAGTGAGACGATGTAAACGGATGTTGTTCCGCTGATTTCATTGCCGGTAACAATCAAGGGTAACCCCAAAGCATTGTCAGTCGGTTCTACATATACGATCGATTCGACTGCAAGGTCACCCGCTGCAGGGGATTCAATGTTGGCATTGAAATTTCTGTTACTGAAGTAACTGAGGAAGAATGAATTAGGGGGGTCGGTGACATCGTAAAGCATGATGCCGCCTTGCCTCTCTAAACCGATGAATGCGATGATTCTGTCACCTATCTTGGCGATTGTGGCGGCTTCCGGTTCACAGCCTTTGTTATCCGATCGAGTGTCGTCACTGTTGTTTGAGGTGCTATTACTGTTGAAGTTGAAAGGCTGAGCTTGGGCAGTCACTGTTGCGAATTGATCTCCACTGTCATAGACGAGCTGTGTACCCGCCGACATATTAAAGATTGAAAATGAACGCGTGCCGTATGAATAAAGACTGTCAAAGTCTCCATCACCGTCTACATCTCCATCGATGGTTGAAACAAAAAGTCTTCCCATACGTGCATTGCCTTGAATGAACCCTGCATTAGGAAATGCACCGGGATCCAGTTGTAGCGTTCTCGCGCGAGCATCTTCGGTTCTTGCCCCTCCTTCATTCGCCGTAAGAAGGAAGTCTTGGCCAGCAACATTGAAGCAAACAGCGCTATCTGGCTGAAACAGTCCATGAACTGGCCAGTTGGCGATGTTGACTCCACCGTCAGAGTCGCTGGCATCGAGGCGATTACCCGGAAGTGAATGGTCTTTTGTTCCGAGAGTGTTTATTGCTGTGGCCGTCGCGGTAGCAATGTCGATAGTCACGACACAATTTTGTTCTTGGCAAATCGCATACGCAGTCGTCAGGTCTTCTGAGACAGCCACGTATTCAGGTTCGAGGTCTACGCTTGCAGAAAATCCAGGAAAGATTCTAATTCCAGCTTCGCGTAAAGTCGTTTCTTGACCGTCGAAGCCTGTAAAACTGACATGTTCGACAACTCCGGTTGCGAGGTGCACGATCGAGACGGACCCTCTTGGGTTTGTATTTCCTATAGGTTGTCCCTCGTTTGCTGTTAGGGCTTTACCGTCCGAAGTGATATACAGCATGTCCGGAAGTGGTCCAACGCTGTATACGGCCTGTAGGACACCTGAGGTCGAAAACACCTGAACCGTGCCTGGATTTGTTATGGGAAGGGAGGGAATGGCAGCGACGACATGGCTATTGGTGCCGTCATTCCAGATTCTGAGATGTGTCGGAGGACGTGAAGTCGCGATGGTCGTTACAAATCCCAATTGCCCTGTCTGGGACATTTGAAGAATATCAAACCCTCCAGCCGCTGCATTCGTGACAAAGACGCGACTACTCAGGGGATCGTGAGCGACAATTTCTGATGCGCTTCCCTCGAATACCCCTGAATTATAGGTGGATAAAGGGGTCAGTGTTATCGATCCAGTGCCCTGAGCCATGACCTCATTATAGTTGAGGATGACAGAACTCATGATGAAGATAATAACTATATTGCGCATTCGCCTGCTTCTTCCATCGCATGTGTTGCGTAATCGCTGATTAAGTCTTTTTGTCGGAAGTTCAAGCATATAAACTCATTTGGTCCTCGTCTCAATATCTGGTGAAATGCTACATATCGATACATGGCGATGCTCCAGAGTATTGATTTGAAGCGAGAATTTATCAGCGGGTAAAATGTGGAGTAAGGAGGATCGGTGATGATCGGAATTTCGAGTATTTCAATGAAAACCATCGCCCTTGTCGGAATCGTCGCAATTCTTGTTGGCGACGATGTGTTGAGGGCGGCTCATTCTTTTGAAAAGAAGGCCGTTAATTCCAGCAAGAATGTGCTCATTGAAGATCGTGACGATGCCAAGGACTCAAAGCCCAAATCTCCCAGATTCAAGATTCCAAATGTTAAAGAATCCCTAAAACGTATTGAGAAAGAAATGCGTGAGATTGCAGGTCAGGCAGGTTTTGCCATGAACGTATTTGCAAAAGGTGGATTGTCAAACAAGGGCAATCATGAAGTTTGGTTACACCAGGTATATGAGGAATATGACTGTAAAGTTCGGGGTGATTTTACTCATGTATCTGAATTAGAACTTTATCGTCACTCTCGAAATGGAAAAGGGGCGGTGAGAGTTAATGCCACTTGGATTCCAATGAATTCTAACCCCATTGGGAAAAAGTTTTCATTTTTGGTTAAAGATCCATTAGAGCTTCTTCTTGAATCCACAAGAGCGAGGTCAGTTCGCTGGGTTTCCCCCCCGAAAACGGAGGAGATAGAACTCGATCATCCGGACTTTTCTGATCCAATTGGTGGTGAAAAAGGAACTTCAGTGGTGGTGGAAGACGAGCCGGTGAAGTTGGACTACGACAGAATCCGTATCGACATGGGATCAAAGGTCGCTGTGGAAGCATTCACTGCTGTAAAAAATTCAGGCTGTATTGGTGGATTAGGCTGAACGATAAGTAAATTCATGTCCAGTGTGGACAAGACTCAGGCCCAAAGCAGTTTAGAACTCGTATTCAATAAGGAGACCGATCTTCCTACTACCCTCGTATTGACGGTATTGATAGGAAGGCGTAATGAGCATGGGAAAACTGCCAAAGGAAATGCGGCGTTTTCCGATGGTGTCGAGCATATCGCTTTTACGTACTCCTATCAGTTTGATACTTCCCGCTCGAATAGTCTTGATGACATTCCATTACCCGTACGCAAACTCTTGAAGTAGTGCGCTCGAACGTTGAAGAGTAAGGAGATGACGAAAATCGGTCAGATCCTGGTTGAAGTTGATCTGGAAACCAAAGACGAGAGAAAGATCTCGCTCGAACTTATTGTGACTCAAAAAAAATCAAGGAAGAGCGTATTAAAGAGACATGGAATTATCAGTGGGAGTTCAGTATGTCGTTTATAGCTGGAATATCGAATCGATATAGTAAGTAGAGTGAATTTGGTAGAGCCCATGCACCTCAGTAATGAACTGGAAATTAATTTGGAATAGAACTGTGCAGAAAAAAATAGCCCGCGGAGAGTTATTTCCGCGGGCTATTTTTTATGAGGACGATGAGTTGAGAGCATCCAAATTGGTCTGAATCGAAACCAATTCTTTTTCTAAATCATTCACAAGACTTCGTTCTCTCTCCACGACTTCGGGAGCGGCCCGATTGACGAAGTTTTCGTTTAACAGCTTTTTCTTCGAGCCTTCTAGTCGCTTTTCTGTTTTCCCCATTTGCCCTGAAAGGCGTTCTTTTTCTTTCTCAAGGTCGATGACGCCAGGAACAAAGATTTCGGAATCGACGGTCACTGAAGCGGCGCTATCGATAGTGCGCTCTTGATCAGGCCCTACTGAGAGACTGGAAAGAGCACCTAGGTGAAGAATGAGATTTTCGAGATCAAGATAGGATCGAGCGGTTTCCCCACTTGTTTTGATGCGAACTTCCAGTGGTTGTCGAGGTGGAACATTATGCCGTGCTCGAATGTCCCTCAAGGTACGGATCAACTCCTGGCTGAGGTGGAAGGAGTTCTCAAGTTGACTGTCTTGCCATTTGGAGTCTGGATTTGGCCACTTTGCGAGGCATAAGAGCTCCGAATCCTCTATCGGTGAATCAATCCCTCTTTGCGGCGCGATTTCCCGAAGACTGCCCCATAACTCTTCAGTGATGAAGGGGACGAAGGGGTGAAGAAGTCTGAGCACCTGATCTAGACAGGTCGCTAATACCTGTTGTGCAGTGCCCGCATCATCTCCGCCTTCTTTCAAGCGAGGTTTGATGGCCTCTAAGTACCAATCGCACAAATCACCCCAGAAAAATTCACGGGCTATACCAATAGCAGCAGCTGGATTGTAGGTCGATAGTTGCGCGTGAACATCTTCACAAGCGGATGTCATGCGACTCAGAATCCACCGATCTTCAGTTTGAAGTCTGTCCGCTCGAGAGGGATCAAATTCGTAGCCTTCAAGATTGAGCAGTGCAAATCTTGCAGCATTCCACAACTTGTTGCAGAAATTACGGCCTACATCGAAACGGTCACTGACCAGTTTGGCGGCAGGTACACCTTCAATGGTTCCGAGGACGTCAAACTCTTTGCCGCTTTCCGGACACAGGTAAGTAAATATGTTCTGTCCATGCTTCGCTGTAGCCAAGTCAATAGTATCTCCAGTGAAGGGACTGATGGCTTGTACAGGAAGGCGGATGTCTTGGGTGCCCGTTTGCATTTCACACAGGACGTAACGCATAGCATCCGTGCCATAGCGCTCGATGATATCCACAGGGTCTATTCCATTCCCTTTGGATTTACTCATTCTTTCACCCTTGCCGTCAAGGATGTTGGCGTGAAGGAATACATCCGTAAAGGGCATATCCCCTAGGTTGTAGAGACCCATGATGACCATTCTTGCCACCCAAAGCGTGATGATATCTCTACCTGTAACGAGGCATGATCCTGGGAAGTAGTAGTCGAGGGGGGCTTGCTCTGTGCCTTGAGCTGCGAGTGATCTTTGTCCTTCGTCAACAACGGCACTTGAAGGCTCGGGCCAACCTAATGTGGAGTGAGGCCATAGCGCACTAGAGAACCAAGTATCCAGAACATCCGGGTCTTGCTCGAAGCCGATAGCCTCTAATCCTTTGGCAATCTTTTCATGCTCGGCAGGATCCTGAAGACAGACCAGAAGGCGGCCTCCTGTTTCAGGCATTTCCGATTCGAGTGAGACAATTTTACTGGAGCCATCTTGGAATTGGATTCGGGCACAAAGGACATCGGGATGGGCAGCCAGTAATTGCGAGATGGCTTCTCCCAGTTTGGGAGCAGAATCGAGTTCAATGGACCAAATCGGAATTCGGTGTCCCCACCAAAGTTGGCGGGAGATACACCAGTCTCTTTTTTCTGCAAGCCAGTTTACATAGGTGTTTTTGTATCGCTCGGGATCTGGATGGAAACTAACGCCTTTTCCGGTGGGAGATTCCCAACCCGTAGCAGCATCGATGGCCGCCTGTGCTAAGCCGGGTGTTTTGAATTCATGGTCCAAGCCTCGGCCGCAAACGACGCCGCCTTCGACATCTGCCATATGGACAAACCATTGGAGAGAAAGGAATGGCTCTACGGGAGTTTTCGATCTGTCCGAATGACCTACTTCTATTTTTCGATCCTCGATGTGATCGAGAAGCCCCAACTTTTCAAAAGTGGCGACGACTTGCTTGCGAGCATCGAAACGGTCAAGGCCCTGACAGGGGCCAGCATTGGCATTAAAAGTACCGTCAGGATTCAGGAGATTGATGGCGGCAACCCGATCCTTATGACGTTGCCAGACTTCATAATCGTTAGGGTCGTGGGCAGGAGTGATTTTTACACAGCCGGAGCCTAATTCTGGTTTGGCCCATGTATCTGCAATCAGCGGGATTTCCCTGTCTTGAATGGGAAGAAGCAAATTTCGGCCAGTCTTTGCCATCTCAGCGAGTTTCTCCAGGTGGGGGAGAACTTCGATGATTCTCTTCTCGAGGCGCTGGACCTCGGATTGGCAATCTTCTCTCGTTTTATCGTTGGCTTCAGAAAGTCTTTCCTGAGCCTGCTCCAGTCTTTCTTCGAGTACTTGTCTCGGGGAAGGATGGACAGCAACTGCAGTATCACCCAGCATCGTCTCAGGGCGAGTGGTGGCGACGATTACATGTGTCGGTTCATCGGAGCTGGGGTCGATCACCGGGTATCTCAGATGCCAAAAGTGACCATCCACGGATTTGTGCTCGATCTCATCATCGGCAACCGCAGTCTGAAGGTGACAATCCCAATTCACCATACGATCACCTTGGAAGATCAAACCATCCTTGAACATTCGAAAGAAGGTCCATGTGACAGCCCTAGCGCAAACGGGATCCATAGTAAAACGTTGGCGGTCCTAATCGCAGGAACAGCCCATCGCCACCTGTTGTGAAACGATGCGTTTTTGGTACTGATTTTTCCATTGCCAGATTCTGTCGACGAGGCCTTCCCGTCCGAGATCGTGACGAGTCTTTCCCTCGAGTTCGAGAAGCCTTTTTTCGACGACCGCCTGGGTTGCGATTCCGGCATGGTCGGTTCCAGCCATCCAGAGGGTGTTGTCACCTTGCATTCGGTGCCATCGTGTCAGCAGGTCTTGCATGACATTATCCATGGCATGACCCATATGAAGTGCACCTGTCACATTGGGCAGGGGCATCATGATGACATATCGGTCGTCACGTTCATCTGGGACCGCTTTGAAGGCATCTCGTTGCCTCCAGCGATCAGTGATGGCTGTTTCGACATTTTGTGGTTCGTACTTTGTTGCCAGTTCCTTGACCATGGTTCAAGAACCTCCAAGATCTATGAGTGAGGATCGTTTCAGGCCAGCATCAAGTCAAGCAAGACGGGGCTCTCAGACGAAGTTCCTCGGGTTAATGATAAGAGAGAGAGTCAAATGCGGGGTTGGAGATGGGTCCGGGACCAAATATCTACCGTGGGACGAGCCCTCCGCAGGGGGTTGGGTCACCCGGATCTGAGATCCTTGAGATCTCGGGTGGAAGGTCTGGAGCATGATCTCTCCCGTGCTCTCCAGCGAGAGCATGCTGAACTCCATGCCTCTGAGCATGAAAAAGGAGTCCGAGGAGACCTCCGCGAGTATGAGGCGGGTAGATATTCACAAAATGGTGAAGATGGCTGCCTCCTCAAGATCCTTTCAGAAGTTGGAGTCAGGAGTCGATTCCTTCTGGAAATCGGGTGTGGGAGTGGAATCGAAAGTAATTCCGCTCTGCTGCTGACCGAGTTTGGGTGGAGTGGGTTGTTGCTGGATGCGTCGAAATCAGAAGTGCGGGCAGCCCAAGACTTTTATTCGACAAAAGGGGCTGCTGAGCGAGTGCGAGTCATGCACGAATCTGTACGACCGGACACTGTAGATCAATTGTTAGGAAGCCTACTCGGTGGCGTCGAGCCCGATGTATTATCGATCGATGTGGATGGCTGGGATTATTGGTTGTGGAAGTCGATCGGTAGAATTTCGCCTCGAGTGGTGGTGATGGAGGTGAATGCTTCCTTTGGCCCCGAGGTGTCTCTCACGATCCCATGGGATTCTTCTGATCAGCTTCACGATCCCTATCGCAGCCACTCTAGAGGTTGGCATCACGGAGCGAGCCTGCAAGCGGTGGCAATTCTGGGCATGAGTAAGGGTTATCGCCTGATTCATGTCGAGGCCACAGGAACAAACGCATTCTTTGTCAGGGAAGATCTTGCGACGGATGTGTTCCCAGTGATCAGTGCTGAGCAGGCCTGGAAACCACACGCGTTTCGTACACGAAGGCATTCGCCCGAGTACCAGGCGGATTCACTTTCAAACACTCCGACGATTGAGACTTATCCGCATGGAAATAATTCCGAGACAGGATCGGCTGAGGGTAGATAGTGAAGCTTTTGACAGGCACCATTCGGTACAGATGAGGAGGTTTGATGAAGGGTGATCAGACGAAATTAGTTCATGGTGGAGATCCCAACCCAAGAATATTGGGATCGGTTGTTCCCCCTATTTTTCAGAGTGCCACCTATGAGCAAAATGAAGAGGGTGGATACCACGACGGCAAATACATCCGTATGTCGAATACTCCAGGCCACGACCTTTTGCATGACAAGTTATCCCTGATTTGTGAGACCGAGTCTGCGCTGGTGACTTCTAGTGGAATGGCTGCGATTACCAGTGCCTTATTAGCGAACCTAGAACAAGGCGATGTACTTCTTGCAGAGAATCGACTTTATGGCGGGACAGAAGCTTTCATCTCGGAGGATCTTCCTCGAAGAGGAGTTCGCATTGAGCGATTTGATGGAATGGACCCGGCTTCATGGGGAACTCCACCAGAGGGAGCAAAAGTTCTTTATTGCGAAGCCATCACCAATCCCATTTGTCGCGTTGCAGATTTTTCGAAACTCATCGAATGGGCCCGTAAGCATGGTCTCTTTACCATCATTGACGCGACCTTTGCGACTCCAATTTTGTTGAGACCGGCTTCAGTCGGATTTGACCTTGAGGTTCATTCCGCGACGAAGGGATTGAATGGGCATGGAGATATCGCTGCAGGTTTAGTGGCGGGAAACCGAAAGAATATTGAAAAAGTTCGACTGTGCCTCAACTATCTCGGCGGCCATCTCGATGCTCATGCCGGATTCCTTCTATACCGGGGACTACGAACTCTTGGATTACGAGTTGAACGGCAGTGTGAAAATGCTCTGGGTCTAGCCCGGTATCTCTCTACGCATCCGAGGGTGAAAGCAGTGAATTACCCTTCCTTAGAAAGTCATCCGGATCATGCGCATTGCCTTGAATACATGGATGGTAGAGGAGGAGGGGGTCTCTCTATGGAGATCGAAGGTGACGCGGAAACAGCACAGCGGGTTTGTGCTTCGACACGCTTTATGGCGAATGCGCCAAGTTTGGGAGGGGTCGAGACATTAATCGTTCGCCCCGCGGCTTCTTCTCACGCAAGTGTGTCGCCAGAAGTGAGAGAAAGATATGGCGTGACCGAGGGGCTGATACGAGTCGCCTGCGGAGTTGAAGATCTGGAGGATTTGGTGGATGACATTGACCAAGCATTGGAGGGCAGTCATGCCTGAAATAGGTCTTGTTACATGTCAAAATCTACCAGAGCCAGATGCCGATGAAGATATTCAGCTGGAAGCTATAAAGGCGGCTGGAGCGAAGACCGAGTTAGTGGCTTGGGATGACCCTGATCAAGATCTTTCAAAATATGACATAGTTGTTTTGAGGTCGTGCTGGAATTACCCGTGGAAAGAACAAGAGTTTCGAGAGTGGTTGAATAAGACGGAATCAACAACTCGTATCTTTAATGCCCCTGAGGTCGTGCGTTGGAATATCCACAAGGGATATCTTCTTGAGTTGGAAAAGGCAGGGGTCCCAATTGTGCCCACACGTGTTGTATCGGGAGATCAACCGCATGCTCAATTAGACACACTTCTTGAATCAAATTTTGGAGAGCTTTCTGAGTCAAGATTTGTATTGAAGCCCGCCGTTTCCGCGGGCTCTTGGTTGACCTATTTCTTTGACAAAGCAGATTCGGATGACGCACACAATTTTATTGAAAAAGAAGGGGCACAGAGAGATTGGCTTCTTCAGCCCTATATGAAATCTGTAGATGATGGCGGAGAACGAGCCAATGTATTTATTGGGGGAGTTTGGAGTCATTGTGTTGTGAAATCACCACGATTTGTCGGCCAAGAAGAAAGTGTTGAAATCGGCGGAACAGTATTGCCAGAAGACCGACAAATTGGAAATCTTGCCATGGCATGTGCTCCGGGTGAGATCCTTTACGGAAGAGTGGATACCGTCAGAGATGAAACAGGCCGACCATTGGTTGCTGAATTGGAACTGATAGAGCCCAGTCTGTTTCTTCTTCAATACCCCTCTGCAAGAACGCTATTCGGCGAATCCTGTGTTAAGGCTTGCCTCAAAACTTAAGGTTTCTCCCCCCCAAGACGTCCTTCCCCAGATTCTGTAGTTGCTATCTAAGTCGAGAATTGTGTATTTTCATCCATAGGGAATAAGGGATTGGGCCTGAAGGAGTTTCTTCAGGCCTTCGGTCGAGAATGAAAAGGGGGAACCATGGGAGAATTGCGATACCAGTTTATCGTTGTGATTGTTGTAGTCCTGATGGGCGCGACAGTGATGGCACAACCAGGAAGTATTGTGACTCAGACGCGTACTTCTTTTGTAGAAGATGTCGTCGCCGATGAGAAGGCTGAGCAGGTTCTTGATCAAGCTGCTGCCAATCAAGTCATGAACAACTTGGTGGGTAAGTGGAACTTCGAATACGCTTTGAGCGAAGACCTTTCAGGTTTTTCTGCAGGAACTCCTGTCAAGGCGACAGTGAATTACAGGCGAGACTTTAGTACTGGTGGCTTGTTTGGTACTGCGGAGACAGTAACTCTCACTGATGAAATCATCAGTAGTGGTACATACTTTATCCAATGGAATGCCATTAAGAATCGTCTCGAGTCGCATGGTTACTTTGTTGCTGGTGAAACAGTCTCCATCTTCGACGAGTATCTAGAGGCTGTCGTTGGTAATACATGTCGTTGGATTGGTCAAAATAAGGAACAGGGTGTGAACGGTTCCAATGTTTTGATTGAAAGAACGATTAATAACGGAAACTTTAATGTGGTTGTTAGCGAGATCAGTGCTAGCGGAAACCCATTGAATCAGTTGTGGAACGTGACAGGTATCAAAGCGAATCCACTAAAAGAAGCTTTGGGGCCATTCGTCGCTCTTGCCAGTGATTGGCAGTCAGAGAACTTTACCTCTGCTGGAGATCGTCTCCGTGTTGAGCAAAGTGGATTCTGGGCTGCTAATGAAACATGTCTTGTCGTCGAAACCAAAAAGTTCAAAGATGAAATCCTCAAAGACAGTTCGATTCAGACTTTCTATTATGATGTCGACAAGTGTCGTATCTCATACACGGAAATTGGATCCAATGGATTGGTCTGTAATGGTTTCATTTCGCCATATACCGAAAGAAACGGGACTCCCTGTCAATTGAGAGTTTTGGATTCCGAGTATGGAAACGGTGCTGTGGTGAGCACCATCAACAAGATGCTGTTGATTGATTCAAAGACGATCAAGGTCGATTTTGAATGGGCTTGGTGGGAAGGTGAAGATATCACCAGCCAGGATAGCGTCGTTGACTTTGAGCAAAAGTTTGTGCTCAAGAGAGTTCCTGTCGGCACCGAAGCTGCTCCAAGACCCGCTTCGTTCTGATCAGAGAGCTGGATGCTAATAATGATCCGCGGTGAAGTTCTCTTCACCGCGGATCATTTTTTATATGCTTATTTGTCCGAGACTAATTTCCCAGGTTTTCGAACATCTGTTCCTTCTATCTTTCCAAGGCGATCTCCGAGTTTTTGACGTATGCCAATAGCGAGTCCCATCATTTCGACAGCGACTCCCGCATTTGTTTCACTGAGATCTATTGTTTCATGAGGATCTGATTCTAGATCGAAGAGTGCCAACTCTGTTCTCATCTTGTAGTTATACTTCGCAGGAATACCATTATTCCCTGGAGGTCTACCTTCTAGCGATCTGTAGTTGTGCGGGAAATGAAGTTTCCACTGACCCATTCGCATCGCCTCAAGGTCTCCCCGGTGATACCAAAAATAGAGAGCCTTGTGAGGGGGCGCCGCTGCCACGTCGCCTCGAAGTTGCGGAAGAATACTGACACCATCGATCTCTTTATCGGGAGAGGTTCCTCCTGTGAGTTCGACTAAAGTTGGAAGAATATCAATAGTCATGCAGGGTGTACTGCATTCTTTTCCGGCGGGGATGACCCCGGGGAACCTTGCTACAAAAGGAACTCGGACACCACCTTCAAAAGTGGTTCCTTTCCCTTCCCTTAGTCCTCCGGTTGTTCCGGCATGATCTCCATAGGACAGCCATGGCCCGTTATCACTCGTGAAAATCACCAGTGTGTTATCGAGGATGTTATTTTTTTCCAAAGCGGCAACGATCTGACCCACCGAATCGTCTATCTCTCGGATGACGTCACCATAAGGTCCAAATTGTGTGGTCTGTCGGAATCGTGGATGGGTAGCAAGTGGGACATGTGGCATGGAATGGGGAACGTAGAGCAGGAATGGGCCGTCAGCATTTCGATCGATAAAGTCTACTGCTCTTCGAGTTAACTCCGACGTAATGGTTTCCTGATCGTCGAGATCTTCAATTATTCTCGCGGATTTTTCCTGTTCATACCATGGGAGTGGAGGCCAAGCCTTGGGAGACTCTGGGTGTCCAGGCCACATATCATTGCTGTAGGGGATTCCGCAATATTCATCGAATCCTTGCGCTGTTGGAAGGAATTCTGGGTGGTGGCCCAGATGCCATTTCCCGTAACACGCTGTGGCGTAGCCCAAAGGTTTGACGACTTCTGCAATGGTGAGTTCTTCTGGGTGAAGTCCTATTTTAGAGGAGGGGACGAGTGC
>JAACCY010000181.1 GCA_009937185.1 Planctomycetia bacterium | reverse complement strand
TGTCTTTTCAATCCGCTCTTGGACTCGATTTCTCAGAGTCTCCCGGACAATTGCAGATTTGGCAGAAAAAGAAGATATCGGTGAGGCTGAACTCTTGGAGGCGCTTTCTCTCAGGTCGGAACAAGTCACCGGATAGGTCGAGTCCGCTCATGAATGAGGGCTGAACAGGGAGCGAGGTGCTCCCTCGAATCCATGCGAGGATCAGCGAGGACGAAACCGTGGAGACTTCGAGAGTGGCGGTCGAGAATGTCGCAGAATTCTACCCGAAGCTTCCTCAACATGGATTGGCACTGGGGCTCAGAAATCGATACCCTCTAGGGAGAACCCCTAACTTCATGAGCAGCCAAATTTCATGGACGCAGGTCGACCAACCAAGGAATGAAAGTTGAATCGGTGACAGATCTCGTAACTCCTCCTTCACGACCGCTGGGTACGTCGTCCTCTTCAACTGAAGAGGGGACAGTCCAGACATGGCCCCAGAAATTGAAACTGGGATCTTTGGAATTGGAGACACCGGTTCTTCAAGCGCCGATTGCTGGATTTACCGATCTCGTTTTTCGCCGACTGGTTCGCGAACTGGGTGGGTGTGGTTTGATGTACACAGAGATGGTCTCTGCGGGGGGTTGGGTCAAAGGGACTATTTCTCCGGAGCGTCTCTTTGGAGTCGAAGATGAGCCTCGCCCATTGGGAGTGCAACTTTGGGATCGTGAGCCGGAGATGGTCGAAGAAGCCGCACGACGTCTGGTTGATCTGGGGATCTCTATTATCGATCTCAACTTTGGCTGCCCCAAAAAACGAATCATGGGCAAGCAGGGTGCCGGTGCAACGCTCCTGAGAGATCCCGCGACGATTGCAAGAATGGTAGAAGCGACCGTGCGAGGGGCCGGAGAGGTTCCCGTAACAGCAAAAATACGATTGGGTCCTCAACAAGAATCGATCACTGCTTGTGACGTGGCGAGAGCAGTGGAGAGTGCGGGCGCCGTCGGTCTTACCGTTCATGGAAGAACGGCGAAAGATGGGTACGGAATACCCGTCAATCATTCTAGGATACGAGAAGTTGTTGAAACGGTTTCGATACCAGTCATCGCCAATGGAGATGTCTCATCTGCGGAGAGTGCGTTAGAGGCTCTGAAAAATACCGGTGCGGCTGGCGTGATGGTGGCACGAAGATGCCTCAGTGCCCCGTGGGTGTTCCGTGAGATTACGGCAGCCCTGCGTGGAGAACCGATTCCTGCCCCTCCTGAACTGGAGGAACAGAAAGAACAACTTCTGCGGCATCATGGACAACTGGTGGAACTCCATGGAGATCCATTCGGAACCGTATTGATGCGGAAATTCGCAGCCCGGTATCTGGGTGGGATACCTGGAGCCAGAGCATTTCGTTCAGAAATCACAGTAGCGAAGGACGCGGAAGATTTCCGTCGAATCGTTGCCGAACTTTTTCCCACTCATGCAGAGGTGGTTGCCCTCGAAGAAGATGAGGGTTTACAGGAGGAAAGTTGCTCTTGAAAAATCGTCCACGATGAAACTGGTCGTCGCCATCGCTGTTGGCATGCGTCATAAAGACGTTCCCCAAATGTCTTGCCTCAACGATTTCTTGAATCAGGGGTCGGTTTCTTCCATCACGTCTCCATTGCCTGCTGTCACCACGACTGCTCAAGCATCGATGCTGACGGGAGAGACTCCAGCACGGCATGGCATCGTTGGTAATGGCTGGTATCACAGAAATACAAAAGAAATCAGATTTTGGCTCCAGGCTAGAACCTTGATAGAAGCACCGACATTCATTGATGTCTTACAGGCAGAAGGCTACACGGTCGCCAATCTTTTCTGGTGGTTCAATATGGGAAGTGGGGCTCGTTGGAGTTTGACTCCTCGGCCGGAGTACCCGGCTGATGGACGAAAAATTCCTTCCGTTTATGGAGAACCCCCTGAGCTTCCGGTGAATCTCCAGGATCAACTCGGAACCTTCCCGCTGTTTGATTTTTGGGGACCGCGTGCCGGTATTACCTCGACACGCTGGATTGTCGATGCCGCATTGAAAGTGGCCCAAGACAGTGACCCCGACGTTCTTGTGGTCTATTTGCCCCATCTCGACTACGACGATCAGCGATTCGGCCCCGATTCTTCTGAAGGACAGCGATCCAGAAAAGGACTCGATGTCGAACTGTCACGACTTCTTGAAGGTTGCCGGGGAAAAGGCGCAGAGGCGATGGTCCTCTCTGAATATGGAATTGAAAATGTTCAGCAACCCGTGTTTGTGAATCGTCAACTGGCTGAGAGCGGCGACCTCCAAGTTCAGATCACCTCCCATGGAGATATTCTCGACGTTCACAGGAGTCGAGCGTTCGCTGTTTGCGATCACCAATTGGCTCATGTCTATGTCTCTGACCCGGCGGATATCTCGAGAGTTCGTCAGCAACTCTCAGGAGTCGAGGGTGTTGATAGAGTGCTCGACCATGAAGCACTTAAAGTCGAGGGTTTAGATCATCCCCGCAGCGGCGATTTGGTTTTGATCGCTGAGCCGGGCTGTTGGTTCGCGTACCCATGGTGGCTGGATGAGTCGAGAGCCCCGGACTTTGCTCGTACTGTGGATATTCACCGGAAACCTGGATTTGACCCTGCCGAGTTGTTTTTGGATCCGGATATAAGTTGGCCTACTCTCAAAGTGGGACTCAAACTCTTAGGCAAGAAGTTAGGGTTTCGAAATCTAATGGATGTGATCTCTACCGATCCTCGTCAAGTCAGAGGAAGTCATGGTCGTCGTGTCGAAAAAGAGGCAAATGGACCTGTTCTTGTGCGATCATGGGCGCAAGATCAGAAGAGACTGACAGCAGAGAATATTTTTGACGAAATTCTCGCAAAGGTTCGCGGGAGCGTTTAAGCGTTGAGAGTTTGTTCGCCATGATGATCCTCGGGAGGAGATTGCATGTTTGATATGAGTTGGATCCATGATCCCAATGCCTGGGTGGCTCTCGCGACTCTGACCGTCATGGAGATTGTCTTGGGGATTGATAACATCATCTTCATTGCCATCCTTGCCGGACGACTTCCCGAAGAAAAAAGAGACAACGCCCGACGTCTGGGATTGATCCTCGCCATGGTGTCTAGGATCGGATTACTTTTCTCGATTTCGTGGTTACTGACTCTCCAAGATGGCCTCTTTTCGATCATGGATCACAGTTTTTCCGGCAAAGATCTCATCCTGATCACCGGGGGATTGTTTTTGCTTGGTAAAGCCACTCACGAGATCCATGAAAAGATGGAGGGTGAAGTCGCACAAGAACAAGATGAGGTCAAGGCTGTCAGCTTCACGTCTATTATTATTCAGATAGGGTTGTTGGATATCGTCTTTAGCATCGACTCCGTGATCACCGCAGTGGGAATGGCAGAGCACATCACGGTGATGGTCTTAGCGGTCGTTCTTTCGGTCATGGTGATGTTGGCATTCAGTGGAGTGGTCTCGCGATTCGTGGATCGACATCCCACAGTGAAAGTGTTGGCCTTGTCATTCTTGATGCTCATCGGCTTAGCATTGGTCGCTGAGGGGTGGCACTTTGAGATTCCAAAGGGCTACATTTATTTTGCTATGGGTTTTTCTGCGGTCGTCGAAGGTATCAATCTAAAGGTTCGATCTGCCCGAAAGAAAAAGCTATAGCGTTTCTTCTTGATCAGATTTCTCGATAGCTGCTCCTTTTCCTCCTCCCGATTTTTCCGGAGGGGGAGACAGTAGAGATCCTCTTTTCAACGGAGGAACCCTAGAATCAGATCGTGATTGATCGATTAAACCTGTGACCGTTGCATCTCTAGCGGGCTCCAGTTCTGAAATAAACATTTGTCCTTGAATCGGCTGCGACGCATGGACCAATCCAGATACCCCCAACCCCAGGAGTCTTATGCCTTCGGCTTCCAGATCGACATGGGTGAGTAGTTCTCGCCCGGTATTATAGAGAGTGGCGGCGTCTATAAAGGGCGTATCCAAGGTCTTGCTTCTTGTCAGAGTCCTGAAGGAAGAAGCTCGAACCTTGAGCCGAACTGTGCGAGCTCTGAATCCTTGCTGTCGCATCGATTGGCATACTTCTTCAGCGGCATTGCGCAAGAATTTGTCGGAGTCGGAGCCCTTCATAATATCAACGGTAAATGTATTTTCGGTCGAGATCGATTTTGAAGATTCCGGTTCATGAACTTCCCTAGAGTCTCGACCGTGGGCTAATGCCCAAAGATGCTGGGCGCTTCTTTCTCCCCATCTTCGCATCAGAAATTCAAGTCCTGCATTTCGTAAATCTTCAATCCGGTGCAAGCCCAAGTCATTTAATTGACGAGTGGTTTTTGGACCCACTCCCCATATTTTTTGGACAGGCAATGGATCGAGAAGTTCTTGAATTCCGTCAGGATCGACGACGGTCAATCCATCTGGTTTGTCGAGATCACTCGCTAATTTTGCGAGGAACTTATTCGGGGCAACTCCGATACTGACGGTTAAGCCACCCGTTTGCTCAAAAACCCTTTCTCTGATTTGGTGAGCGATGGCGATAGCCCCTCCATAGAGCTTCAAGGATCCTTCGATATCTAGAAATGCTTCGTCTACGGATAAAGGTTCTACAAGAGGGGTGAACTCTCTGAAAACTTGCATCACCTGGCGAGAAATCTCTCCATATCTCCCGCCTCGTGGTGATCGCCAGACACCCTCTGGGCAACGGCGCAGAGCTTCCGTGGAGGGCAGAGCAGAGTGGACTCCAAATTTCCGAGCTTCATAAGACGCCGTGGAAACGACACCCCGCGGGCCAGGGTGACCGATGATCAGCGGTAAACCTTTCAGGGAAGGATCGTCGAGCACCTCTACTGAGGCGAAGAAGGCATCCATGTCGGCATGGATGACCTTCCAGCGGGGATCCTGCCGATTTTCGGCTTCCTGAGGGTTCTGGTCGGGCTGGCGATTTTGGCTCTGGGTCAACGGGACGTCCTTTTCATTTGAAATAGTCCTCGATAGCAGGCGGAGGTCAAGATCCCGGTCCGATGGCGAAAAGTCAGCCTCATGGCTAGAATGCCAACCGAGAGGAATAACCATGCCCACGATCACCCTGCCCGATGGCAGTCAAAGAGAATATGATTCCCCCGTCACCGGTGAACAATTGGCCGGAGATATCGGAGAGAGATTACTAAAGGCTTCTATCGGGATTGTCGTCGATGGAGCGGGTCGAGACTTGTCTTCAACGATCTCTGAAGACGCTTCCGTCTCCATCATTACAAGTGGGTCAAAAAAAGAAGAACCTGCTCTGGAGGCACTCTCCTTGATTCGTCATTCCTGTGCCCACGTGATGGCAGAGGCGATCGAAAGAGTGATCCCTGGATCTCAATTGGTATATGGACCACCGACTGATCAAGGATTCTATTACGATATTCGCTTCCCTGAAGATCATCCGATGAGTAGCGACGATTTTCCTGCCATCGAAAAAGAGATGAGTGCCATCATCTCTGAGAATCGCCCTTTCACTCGATATGAACTCAATATCGAAGAGGGTCTTGAAAAAGTTCGAGGTGAAGGCAGTAAGTACAAGATCGATAATGCTGAACGAGCCATCGAGGCCGGATCTGCAGAACTCTCTTGGTATGTTTCAGGACAAAAAGGAGAGAACTGGGAAGATTTATGTCGAGGTCCTCATGTTCCGAGCACAGGGAAAATTGGCGCGTTCAAATTGATGAGTGTTGCCAGTGCCTATTGGCACGGAGATGCGGATAGCGATGGTTTGACCCGGGTCTACGGAACTGCCTTTGCCTTTCCCGCACAACTGAATCGTCATCTCGAAAGATTAGAAGAGGCCAAGCGTCGAGATCACCGAGTGATTGGTCGTCGTCAAAACCTCTTCAAGATCGACGATTCGGTGGGCCAGGGGCTCGTGCTTTGGCAGCCCAATGGTTCCGTGATTCGTCGTGAACTCGAAGAGTTTATTCGGGAACATTTGATCGCTGCAGGGTATGACATGGTCTACACCCCTCATGTTGGAAAACTGGGCTTATACCGTACGAGCGGGCACTTTCCCTACTATCGGGAGAGTCAGTTCCCTCCTCTGATCAATGGCGATTTCCTTGAGGCTGTTGCTGACGAGGGCTGCAGTTGTGCAGAACTTTCCAGCAGAATTGGTGAAGGGGAAGTGGACGGTTTCATGCTCAAGCCGATGAACTGTCCGCATCACATCAAAGTATTTGATGCTGAACCCCGATCGTATCGAGATCTCCCGGTCCGCCTTGCCGAATTTGGAACAGTCTACCGTTGGGAGCAGTCCGGAGAATTGAATGGTCTGACTCGTGTCCGAGGATTTACTCAGGATGACGCACACCTGTTCTGCACCGAAGATCAAGTTGCCGACGAGATTCGAGGTTGCCTCGATCTTGTGAAATTAGTTTTGACCACTCTGGGCCTACAAGACTACAGAGTACGAGTCGGACTGCGCGATAAGGATTCCACGAAATACACGGGCGACCCTGAGCGTTGGGATCGAGCAGAGCAAGCATGCAGAGATGCCGCGACTACCTTGGGTGTTCCTTTCTCTGAAGAAGAGGGAGAAGCCGCTTTCTATGGTCCAAAGATTGATTTCGTTGTTTCGGACGCGATCGGCCGTGAATGGCAATTAGGTACTGTTCAGGTGGATTACAATCTTCCGGAAAGATTTGATCTCAGTTACACAGGAGCTGACAACGCTTCCCATAGGCCTGTCATGGTTCATCGTGCACCTTTTGGTAGCTTCGAACGCTTTATTGGAATCTTGATTGAGCACTTCGAAGGATCCTTTCCGACATGGCTCTCCCCAGAGCAGGCCAGAGTTCTTCCCATCAGTGAAAAGCATGTGGAGTATGGAGAAGAAGTTCTCGGTCTTCTTAAAGGGTTGGGGGTTCGAGCGAAATTAGACGATTCTAATGAACGCCTGAACGCCAAAATTAAAGTCGCCGCAGATGAAAAAGTTCCCTACCTACTCGTTGTCGGTGGTAAAGATGCGGAAGCGAGAACCGTTTCTGTACGACAGCGCGGTATCGGAGATATCGGGGCGATTGATCTCGATCAATTTCTCCAGCAAATCACGGATGAGATTCAGAATAAACGATTGCCCGCAAGTGCAGAGAAGAGTGAGTAATGCTCTTTTCTGTGAGTTTATGGGAGTTTTTCACCACAGTTCTCATACTGCTATTCGTGGTTTTTTTGCCCACAGTACTCAGTTGGCTGGGTAGCCGGGAAGAGAAGAAAAGATGAGAACAGCGATCGTAGGTGCGACCGGTGTTGTAGGACAAGAGATGCTCTCGCTCCTGAAAGATTCCTGCTTAGGTACAGACACGCCACGGTTGTTGGCTTCTTCCCGTAGCGCCGGGAAAAAATTTCCGTGGCGCGACGGTACAGTCACGGTGGAAGCTCTCGAAGATTCCTTGGATTTGTCAGGGATCGACGTCGCACTTTTTGCTGCCGGAGGATCGATCTCTAAAGAGTGGGCACCTCGATTCGTAGAAGCTGGAATCACAGTCGTAGACAATTCGTCCGCTTTTCGTTTGTCAGAAGATGTGGCCCTTGTTGTCCCGGAAGTAAACCCCGAGGCGATTCCGAGTGGGCCCGCTGTGATTGCCAATCCCAATTGCTCAACGATAATTCTTCTTCTGGCATTGAAGCCTCTTTGGCATTTAAAACCTGAACGTTTGATTGTGGATACTTATCAAGCCGTCAGCGGAGCAGGTGTCGCAGGATTAGAAGCTTTGGAGCGGGAAGCTGCCGGCGGAGAATTCCGAGAAGGGAATCCATTTCCTTTCCCTATTCATGGAAATCTATTCCCGGCCATTGGAGACGTGAATGAAGATGGGGTGACAGTCGAAGAGCGAAAAATGCTCGACGAGAGTCGTAAAATACTCGGAGATCCTCAGATAATAATACAAGGTACTTGTGTTCGTGTTCCTGTGGCCCGTTGTCACAGCCTTGCTGTCACGATGCTTTTTGCTGATAAAGATCCCGATCGATTACAACAAGCCAGATTTGCTATGGATAATGCTCCTGGAGTTATTCACCATAGCGACCATGAAAAGCCTCCCACTCCGGATCCTCTTTCGGGACAACATGCGGTTTCCGTCGGCAGGATTCGTGCTCCCTTCAGCGATGGTCTTCAGATGTGGGTTGTGGGGGACCAAGTCCTCAAAGGTGCTGCTCTCAATACTGTTCAGATTGCTGAACAGTGGAGTCGTCTCCAGTGAACAGCGAAAGGTACTTCTATCGATTCGAAGTGGCTTATGACGGGTCGAATTATCATGGTTGGTTAGACAATTATGAAGTTCAAACTGTGCAGGGCGTTATTAAAGAATCTGCTCAAATTCTCGCTGATCAAGTTGTTCGTGTCGAGGGATCCAGTCGCACCGACAAAGGGGTTCATGCTCTCCAACATATGATCAGGATCGAAATCGATAAGGATCTTGATCCTGAGTATTTCTTGAACTCTCTTCAAGGAATCACTCCATATGATATTGAAATCATCTCTTGCGAACGGACCACTAAAGATTGGCATCCCAGGTTTCATGCTGTTGCCAAAAGATATTTATACAGGATTTGGAATGGTCCCCGTAGATCTCTCTTTGGGTCGGATACGAGTTGGTGGATTCGTTCTCAGTTAGACGTGGACTCGATGAATGAAGTCGCTCAATGCTTTGTGGGCAAACATGATTTCGCTTCATTTAGAACTCGATCGAAAGATGAGCCCGAAGATTCTGTCCGAACCATTCATGAATTTCGTGTGCAGCGAAATGGAGATCATGTCTTGATTCAGGTGGTTGGTAATGGATTTCTCTACAGGATGGTGAGAAATTTGACGGGGACGCTGGTCGAAGTGGGGCGGGGAATGAAGGAGGCCTCGGAAGTCCCAAAGATCCTTGCTGCTCAAGATCGCACAGCTGCGGGTATGGCTGCTCCTCCTGAGGGATTATTTCTGGCCGAGGTTTCATATGATCCTGATAATATTCCCAGATGCCGGGATGAAGATTCGTTATTCAAACACTGAGTTCTGTTTTGCCAGTATTAGGAAAGTGAAGATTTATATACTTCTTCCTTCATATCCTGACTTCAGAAGCCATTAAATCAGCGATTGAGGCCGTATCTTGCCTCTCAACGCTCCCTTTCGTGGAACAATATCTGCCTTCATGTTATGAAATAG
The DNA here is from genome assembly GCA_009937185.1 of Planctomycetia bacterium. Taxonomy (GTDB): domain Bacteria; phylum Planctomycetota; class UBA8108; order UBA1146; family UBA1146; genus UBA12191. The sequence continues at coordinate 9,634 of JAACCY010000181.1, read as the reverse complement.
TGACAAGAATCTGCCTTTCCCCGACATGTTCAGGGAATGACCACGGAAGGATTCTGCATTGAAGTCTGAGCGATCGACACCCGAGAAAAATCCGACTCCGAGGGTTGTGGCCTTTGGGGGAGGGACTGGTATGTCCTGCTTGCTCTCTGGTTTAAGAGAGCAGCCGGTAGAAGTCACAGCCGTTGTCTCAGTCAGCGATGACGGGGGATCTTCTGGTCGATTAAGAAAAGATTTCGACATCGCTCCTCCAGGAGACATACGAAATTGCCTTTTGGCCCTCTCCAGTCAGGAACCGATTTGGGCTCGATTACTCGACTACCGATTCGAAGAATCTGAATTGGAAGGCCATTCGGTGGGGAATCTCCTCATCACTGCGCTGACTCGATTAAATGGAGACTTTGATAGTGCCATTCGCGAGATGAACCGACTGCTTCGGGTCAAAGGTCGAGTACTGCCGGCAAACGGTGAAAAATTAACTTTGATCGCTTATCACCCTGATGGAACCAAGTCGACGGGTGAAGAGCAAATCGTTCGTAGCGGCAAGCCCATCGACAGAGTTGAATCTCGACCCCGGGTGGAAGAGCCTGCTGATGATGTGGCTTCGGCGATCGAGCAAGCGGACGTCTTGGTATTTGGTCCGGGTAGTCTTTTCACCAGCGTGATTCCGCCTCTCTTGATTGAAGGCATCCGAAAGCGTGTAGTGGAAAGTAATGCTCTGAAGATTTATGTGGCAAATGTCATGACTCAGGCAGGGGAAACCGACGACATGGGTCTGGCCGAGCACTTGGACTCATTAGAGAAGCACGCTGGGAAATGCTTTATTCAGCATGTCTTGGCTCATGACGGTACATTTTCTGAGGAAATGTTGGAGAGGTACTCCCGCATTGGATCTCAACCTGTGATTTACAAGGGGGACCTCGTGGGTCGTGGAGTGCGAGTGACGACGAGTGATTTCGTTGATCATGAAGCAACGAGTGCCCATCACCGCGCTGATTTGACGGGACGTCTTATTGGCGAATTGGCTCTTACAAGAACTGGATTCATTCTGTGAGTGATTCTACTGCAATGCTAAAAATCACACATACTTCCGGATTGCACGCTCGGGCGTCGACGGAGTTCGTAAGATTGGCTCAAAGGTTTGAAGCCTCGATCAGGGTACGCAAGGTCGGGGGAGGCGAAGTGGACGGAAAAAGTATTATCTCAGTCATGACGCTGGGTGCTCAACTCGGAGATGAGATAGAGATTATTACTTCAGGTGCGGACGAGTCGGAAGCCTTAGAGGCTTTGTCGGATCTGGTGCGCAAGAATTTCCACGGAGTCTGAGCCGGAGGAATGATGGAGATAAAAAGCGGCATAGCCGTCAGCCCAGGTATCGCTATCGCCGATGCTCTTATTCTTGATTCTGAGGAAATCCGAATTCCTCAGCGATATGTTTCCAAGGGAGACGTCGAATCGGAAATACTTCGCTTTGAGCAGGCTGTGGAAGACTCCAATAAAATTCTCGAAGAGGAGATTAAGCGGCTTGAGGGTGAAGTAGAAATCCACGCAAGAATTTTATCTGTCCATAAGGATCTTGCCGCCGACCCTGCACTTCACTCCGAAATCCAACAATCGATTCGAGACAAATCATATACAGCAGCACATGCTGTCAGTCGTGTAATGAATCGCTATGTCAGGAAGTTACAGGAATCCGGTTCCCCACTTCTTATGGAGCGTATTCACGACTTGCAGGATGTTGAAAAGATGTTGCTCAGTACTCTGCTTGGAAAGCGTATTGAAACACTTTCAAACCTGGGTTCAGAAGTCGCTGTGATTGCTCACAACTTGACGCCTGCCCAGACTGCAAAGTTGGATCCTAGAAAAGTCATGGGATTTGCCACCGATCTGGGAGGTAAAACTTCTCATACAGCCATTATGGCTCGAGCTTTGGGGATCCCTGCAGTGGTGGGTATCGATGATATCTCAACGACGGTCATCGGTGGTGACCGGCTGATCATCGACGGTTATCGTGGATTGGTGATCATCGATCCTGACGATTCTCAAATCGAGGAATATCAAGATCGTGCAGAAGAGATGAAGCGAATCTCGTTGCACCTCAGAAGTCAGGCCGCATTACCAGCGGAGACGATTGATGGACATGGAATAGAAGTTCACGCCAATATAGAACTGCCGGGTGAAGTCGATTCTGCTGTCGAATGGGGGGCTGCTGGAATTGGACTCTATAGAACAGAGTTTATTCATCTTCAAGCACCTGAGAGTGGCGAAGAAGTACACCTCGAACATTACAAGACTGTTATCAAGTCACTCAATGGATTACCGCTGACGATAAGAACATTAGATTTAGGTGGCGACAAGTTACCCGAAGGCTCTCTCGAAGAAGAGAATCCCTTTCTAGGGTGCCGCTCCATCCGTTGGTGCCTTGCGAATCCTAAACCTTTCCGTGCACAGATTCGGGCGATTCTTCGGTCTGGTTTACATGGGCCGGTACGGATGATGCTTCCTATGATCACCACTATTCCGGAATTGGATAGAAGTCTTCAGATCATTGACGAAGTCAGTGAAGATCTTCGAAAAGAAGATATCGACTTCGACGAAAACATTCCTGTGGGAGTGATGGTTGAGGTTCCTTCACTGGCACTTATCGCCAGTCATGTCGCACATCGTGTTTCGTTTCTGAGTGTTGGAAGTAATGACTTGGTTCAATACACTCTCGCTGTAGACCGTGGAAATGAACAAGTTGCTGATTTGTACGACCCTCTTCACCCTGCAGTGCTTCAATTGATCTCCACTTTGATCAAGGTGGGGGAAGATCATGACATCCGTGTCTGCCTTTGCGGTGAAATGGCATCTGAGTCGGTTCACCTACCGTTGTTAGTTGGATTAGGGTTGAGGGAATTCTCCATCACGCCTCAGCTGATTCCGGAAGTGAAGCAAGTTATTCGGCATTTGGTCGACTATGAGGTCCGAGATCTTGCCGCCCGTTGTATGGATATGTCAGACGGGGAGAGTATCGCTAGAGAGCTCCGCTTCTGGGCCCTTGAAAACCTCCCTGGGGTCGCCTCCCGCTTGATCTAGGCTATTCAGCCGATTCTTGCCATCGGGGTGATTTGCCCCATTTTTCCCACCGTCGTAGTCTTCTCGGGACCTTTAAAGAAAGGCCCTCCCGTTCCAGTGTCTGGAATTCGGGAACTCGATCCGGTTTTGCTTCGCCCGTCATCGAAGCGAAACCCGAAGCACACCCATGGGGGGTGGCTGAGAGGAACAGGGCATGTTTTCACGCCAAAAGTCGCTCGTAGGACTCGATATCGGAACCGACGAAGTCAAAGTTGTCGAGTTAACCCGTACGCAAGATGGACTCGAACTCACAGGTTTTGGTTGGGGTAAAATCCCCTCTCCTGAAGAGACCTTGGATACTGTCAGATCTGTTCTCAGAGAATCTGGTATCCGTTGTCGTAAGGTGGCGACCTCCGTATCTGGACGGTCTGTTGTTGTCAGATACATCACCTTGCCACAACTGGATGCTGAAGAACTTCCTGAAACATTGCGACTTGAGGCTGATAAGTACATCCCATTTGATCGAGATGAAGTTTGCATTGACGGACAGCAGCTGTCTTCACCAAATTCTGAGGACGATTCCTCTGAAGAGATGAAAAGTATTCTCGTTGCTGTGAAAAAAGATTTGCTTCAGGACCACATTGATCAAGTTCAAGAACTGGGATTGATTCCAACAGTGGTCGATGTGGATTCATTTGCTCTGGGTAACTCTTTTGAATTGCGCACAGAAGCAGGCGTTCAGGAAGAGGATAGCCCTCGAGCGGTCGCTCTTGTTGACATCGGTGCGACTAAAACCAACATTCACATCGTCAGAGGAAGTACTTCCTGTTTCTCCCGTGAGATTTATCTCGGAGGAAGGGATCTGACAGAATCGATTTCCAGACGTGAGCATCTGGACGAAGCCGAAGCAGAAGATCTCAAGTGTGATCCCCAAGGGAATGAGCAGATGGTTGCGAATGCCGTTCAGCCGGTTCTCGACGAGATCGCTGGAGAAATACAGTTGTCATTTGATTATTTCGAAAACCAATTCGATTTCGCCGTTGAGGAAGTCTTTCTCAGTGGTGGTGCAAGCCAGACGGTTGGGCTGCAGGAGACCTTCGAAAGGGTCTTCGAGCGTGACGTCAAAACGTGGGATCCACTGGTATCGATCAAGGTTCGAGAGGACCTGGTTGATGTCGAGGCGCTCTCTGAGCACCTCGTTCAATTGCCCGTGGCTCTCGGCCTCGGATCTCGTATTCAGGACTGCGTTTAGGCGCACGGGAAAGGAATTTCAAGTTGATCAAGATCAACCTGCTACCTCAGGAGTTACAGAAAGCGGCAAACACGCCGCGTTCCGTCTTTTACTCCGTGCTCGGTAGCGTATCGGCCGTCGCATTAGGCGCCATAGGTCTTATTTGGATGTGGATTGCTCAGGGCACAATGGAGGCTCATGCAGAAACTCAGATCGCAGAGGTTAAGTCGCTCGAGGAGAGAGCTTTGGAGGTAGATCGGATTCAATCCGATATCGATTACTACCGCCAACGTGAAGCTTCGATCGTAAAAATCAAGACGAGTCGAATCCTATGGGCTCCCAAGCTTGATCAATTGGTCTCAAAGGTCCCGGACGATCTTTGGATTACTTCTCTCGCTGTCGATGTTCTGGAAGAGGACGACTATCGCTGGGAAGCGGGAAAGATTCAGACCGGTGGCACCCTGACAATGGATTGTGTCGCTGTCGGCTCTGACCCAGGTGCTCTGACAAGATTTCGTAAAGCATTGAGTGAGGATCATCGTTTTTACGGAGACCTTGTCGATGTGAGTGCGCTCCCGGATTCCTTCTTTGGTGACTTTCTTCGATTTACTCCACTTTCATGGGAAAAAGTCGAGAGTGACGAAGAGACTCCGGAGCATTTCCGTTCCACTATCGGGATTGAACTCAAACCTTTGCAAGACCCCCCTCAACCCATCACGAAAAAGAAGGGGGATAAGCGATGAATATGGACGAAAAGCAACAACTCATCACCCTTGCCGTTGTTTGTGGAGTGTTTTTCTGTGTTGAACTCGTCGTTGGCTGGAATTTGAGCACTGAAAACTCAATAACCCGAACCAAACTCGAGGAACTTGAAAACAGGAAAGTTTCTGCTCAGACGAAACTGAATACGATTCCTGAGATGCGTAAAAAAGCAGCAGATCTTTCAGAGATTGTCAGCGACTACACCGCGATTCTTCCTGAAATCGACGAAGTTCGCCGAGATGCATTTGTGGACACGATCACAACGCTTTGCAAGGACAGTGGGCTGACAATATTAGAGGCTGTTCCTGTGAGTACAGAGGTTCGTAAGTCTTCTAGGGGGGCCCGTCCGGTCCCAGGACAGGTTGCCGCCCACCAACCATTCCAGAGACACAAGTATCGGTTCGAAATGCAGGGTGAGTTTTCTCAGTTTCACCGATTCATTAATAGCGTCGAGAGTCATCCTCGATTCCTGCGAGTGGATGGAGTTGAACTCTATCCGTTAGATCAGGGTGAAGGATTGTCTTCAGCCTCAGATCCCAAGAAAAGATTGGCCATCGAAATCTCTACCTATGTTTATGACGAGGTAAAGGTCTCGGTTAAGGAGATCCAGTAATGAAAAAATATCTTCAAGAGAACAAGTGGGTGATTCCCACCAGCATTGCTGGATTCTTTTTTGTTTTTCTTCTGCTCTACAGTTTTAGTTCTGGAGCAGTAGAGACTGCTTCTGCAACTGTAGGCGGGGATAACCCAGAAGTCATTGACCAATGGGAAGACGTTGACTTTAAAGTCACTGACGATTCTGAAGTTATGGAAGAACCCGAAGAGAACTCAATGTTGAGTCATGAAACTGAAACGGTTTCAGTCGAAGAGTTCGAGGTCGAAGTCGATTCTGAATTTGAAGAGACTACGACCGAGTCGTTCGAAGCAGTCGTCTCGACAGTGATTCCCGCTACTGGGCCTGAGGAAGACGAGAGTCAGAAACAGGCAGAGCTGGCGCAGGACCAAAGAATCGAAGAATTGCGTTCTAAATGCAGTAATGATCTTCGTCGTGCCAACTGGAAGAGAGCGCACGAGAGTCTCGTCGAATTGGTCAATTTGAGACCCTACAACGCCGATTACCATTTGACCTTGGGACTTGTCCATAGGCGCCTTCAAGAAAGCCAAGACAACCAGGGACACCTCGACGAAGCGCAGAAAAAGTTCTCTGAGTACGTGGAGTATGGTGGTGAGGAAGCGATCGCTTCTTTGCTTCTTGCTGAAGCGAGTGCCAGTTCTAATGATATGGATTCCACATATGAATTTCTGGAAGAAGCCGCTCTTCAGGGAATGAATATCGCTCGTGCTGTTAAGCAATTTCCAGCATTGCGAAATTACATTGATGACACTCGCTTTGTGAGATCTGCGCTCAAACTTGAGCGATACACACTCGAGGACGATCTGAGAAGAGATCCGTTCACCGCGCCATGGAAGTCCAGCAATCGTATGGACGAAACCACAGAGTTCACTTATTTGTCCGTTTCCGAGCAGAGAGACTCTTTGTTCAAAGCTCGTGCGGCAATTGCGAAAATAGAGTTCGCTCAACGAAACGGCGACTTTGAAGCTGCGACCGAAGCTTACAGGGCTCTGATGAATATCAGTGACGAGGCCAAGCGCTTTGACCAGCCTGAGTTGGCTGCGGAATTGGAGGCTATCGTTGACAGAATTGAAGAATTGGAACAGGGCGTTGAAGAAGTAAGAGGGAGACATCTCTACGAAGAATCCCGGATTCGTTTGGATTCTATGAAGAGAGCCTTTGAGGAACAGGACTTCGCCACTGTAAATCAGCTCTACAGCGAAGTTCAGAAACTCGCATCTGAAATCCAGGATGTCGGAGACAAATACAGAACAACTTCTACTTTGGTCGGAATGGCCGCGAGCCAAATGCGCCAGAGAAGTGAAGTGGTACAGCAGTTTTTGTCGAGAACAGTCCAGATTGATGGAATCGTTATCTCTGGTGAAGGGTCCTACGCCATCGTTGATGGTGAATGGATCTCTAAAGGTGGAGATATCGAAGGAGCAGTCCTCGAAGAAGTTCACCGGGATCGCCTCGTGTTTAACTTCGAGGGGGAGCTCATCGTGCGAAGATTCGGACGTTTTTAACACTTGGGCCGATAAATGCCCATGTAAATCAAAAGAACTCCGGGATCTACTCAAGATTGAACTTTCGGAGGCCGATAGAAGTAACAGGAAAACCTGACACTGCGTCAGGGAACAGGAATCCTGTCCCATTCGGGAGGAAAATCGATAATGAGAATACTGACAATGATCGCGACCCTTTGTGTCGCTCTTTTAATGACCGACGGAATCCAGGCTTATCAGTCTGGAAGTACAGTCGTCGACCTCGTAACAATTGATGTCCGTGACAAGGATCTCAAAGAGGTTTTGGCGCAGATTGGAACCCAGGTGGGTGTCAATATTGTTCCGGATCCCGAGATCGAAGAAACGGTCACTCTGACTCTGGATGCCATCGATTGGCGTCAGGGGCTGGACATTCTTGCCCGAGAGACAAATTGTGTAGTTTTGGAAGTCAGTGATCGATTGATCAGATTTACACAACCTCCGTCCATCAATATAGAGTTTCAGGACGCGGAACTTGCAGTAGTTCTCGAACTGCTGGCAAAACAATCAGGTGCAAACATCGTGATTGCGGAAGAAGTTAAGGGCAAGGTTAGTTTGACCCTGAGAGATGTACCTTGGAGAGAAGCTCTCAATACGGTCGTTAAAACCGCTGGATACGTGGTTGTTAGCGAGCGTGAAGGTGTGAGTGAAATCTTGCGTATTGTTTCTCCTGATCAGTTGGTGCAACAGCAGGAAACCAGAATCTTCCAGTTGAGATACATCAGACCACCAGAGCAGTACGTCGCCATCATTTCTGACATCGAGAAGCAGGCAGGAAGTCTGGGGACCAACTCCGCTTCTGATTCTGAAGTTGAGTTCACACTTCTCAAGGCATTACGAAGAGCGTTGTCTCCTGGTGGAGATATGGATTTCGACATCAAGACGAACTCCCTCATTGTAAAAGATATCGCTCCTAGGCTTGATGAGATCGGTGAGATCATCGCCAAGATCGACGTGGAGCCTGCTTTGGTTCAGGTCGAGGTCAAGTTTATCTCGACTTCCAATGACGATATCCTTGAAACAGGACTGAAGTTGGACAATCCCAACACACCCGGTCGTGACGGATTCCGATTGAGTGCAAGAGGAGCTTCCCCACAATCTAACTTTTCGGACCTTTCTGGTCTCGGAGTGATTCAGGATGCGGGTACACAGGTTCCTATCTACAACGGATCTGTTGTCTCTAATGGTGGTACTTGGCCTTTTGATATCGGTAACATGCAAAGCATTGGTGTTCCTTATCAGGCCCTCGGTGTGCTCGACTTTACGCAGACTCAACTATTGATCTCTATGATCAAGGATGACGAGAACTCAAAGATCGTTCAGCAGCCGTTCTTGACGACATTGGATAACTATCCTTCGACAATCTTTGTCGGAGAAGAAGTTCCGTTTGCTGTGCAGAATGTTCAGCAGGATCAGAATGGTAACGTCACCGTCTCTATCGACGAGAATGATCGTTCACCGGTCAATGTCGGATTTACGCTCTACGTTTCACCTCATGTGATTCCTGGAACTGACATGATCTACATGAATGTGATTCCGAAAGTTTCGACATTGGTGGGTAACACTTCTGATATTCCTGGTTTTGACAGATTCCGTTTTAGTGACCCGGGAAGTGGCACCAGTGCTTTCATCGACCTGCCTCGTGAAAGCAGCCAGACAGTCGTGACCTACCTTCGCGTTCGCGACGGACAGACCGCTGTCATTGGTGGCCTTCATACTGAGCGTAAGGTTGAGATCGAGTCCGGTATTCCTCTGCTCTCCGATATTCCTTATCTCGGAGAACTGTTCAAGTGGCGTCGTCGCCAGGCAGATGTTAATCACCTGCTCATTCTTGTGACTCCGAGGATCATCAAAAGCAGTGACGTCAGTGAGGAGATCTACCGTAATGCCCTTAAAGAGGCGGAGCGTTGGGATTACTTCAAGGAGAAATACGGCGAACCGACCACCGATAGTGCTGATGAAGGCGATACAGTTGGTGCAGCAGAGGCTGATTCCACTGAGACCTCCGAAGAGGGTCGCTAATCGCAATCAAATAACTGATGACGAGATTTCACAGGTCCCCGTAGCAATGCTGCGGGGGCCTGTTTTCAATTCCGGAAGCGAGGAAGTGATAGGACATCCTTCGCTCCACTGGACGGGGACTTTCATGAGGGTATCTTGTTAACTCTTCGATACGCTCTGGTTGTCAGAGTGAAGGTGTCACCTAGCAAGATTCTGGCGGTCAGAGATGCGACTTATCATACAAACCCGAGAAGATTCGGGGAAAGCAGTCGCTTTGACGGATGGCTCTGGAAAGCTATGGGAATACCATAGTGAGGGACAGCACAATAAACCGGTCTTGTTGGGGAATATCTATCTCGGACGGGTGCTGAATGTCGAGCCTGCGATTCAGGCGGCGTTTATTGATATCGGTGAGCGTCGGTCTGCTTT
>JAACCY010000180.1 GCA_009937185.1 Planctomycetia bacterium | reverse complement strand
GCAAACGTTTGTCGAGACAGGGCTCGCTTTATTGGGCAGGAGGCACGACGCTCAAAGGGTGCACGAGGTTCATGACCTGTTTCAGAAATTAGGTGTACCTCGAACAAGCTTAGATCTCATTGTGGGATGGCCTGGGCAAGTCATCGAATCCGTAAATACTGATCTTGCGGCGGTCAAAGAGATCGATCCTGACCATATCAGTCTCTATCACTTGAGTTATGAACAAGGAACTTGGCTTCATTCGATGCGAGAGCGTGGCGGACTCAAACCATTAATGGACGATACCTGTATCGAACTCTCAAGAGCATTTCTCCAGGGGCTTCAAGAGCAAGGTTTTGAGCGATATGAAGTTTCAAATTTGTATGCAAGAGGTGGAGCCTCTCTTCACAATCTCAACTATTGGGAGCGGGGTGAATATCTCGGAGTTGGCAGCGGTGCTGCTTCGTTTATGGAGGGGTTGAGATGGAAAAATAAGCCTGACGTTCAAAAATATATCTCGGCGGGTGGTTTTCCTGAAAAGGTCGCCATTGAAACTCCAGAACTCTTGGAAGTGGTCACTGAACTGATCATGCTCGAACTGAGATTGACTCGGGGTATGAATCTGAATCGGTTCAAAACCGAGACAGGGTTGGATTTCCATGAGATTTGTGGTGAGAGTTTGCACAGTTTTGAAAAACGGGGTTTGCTCATACAGGGGGAGAATACCATTCGGGCTTCCTCCGAAGGATTCGAGGTCCTCGATTCCGTGATCGTCAAATTTGTAGAAGACGCTGAGGAGAGGCTCAATGAGGGAACGTGATATTCCACAGTTGGAAGTGAGCTTAGCAATTCGGCTCCTCAGGCATCGGGGCTGGGTTTCTATTGAGATTCTGGCAGACGTTCTCAAAGAAATGGACCCTCAAGCGGGTTTGGGCGGATTTCTCGATCTACTTCAGGTCGGATCGCCATTACCTTTAAGTGCTGAGAGAAGCACTCTTCTAGTGGATAGGGTTCGAAACCAAATGAGAAGCTTACTTTCTCATGGCCCGGATTCCAGAATCGACGACGGTAGACTCGGACGGCTCGCTCTCGGTAAGGGCTGGATAACCTCTCTCATGCTGGAGTCTGCACTTTTAGAACAAGCAAGACTTCGTCGTATGGGATTGAGGTTTCGTTTGGGAGAAGTTTTTGTTCGCCTTGAGCATTTGACGAAACGACAGGTCGAGACGCTTCTAGAAGAGCAGGGGGCTTTGATCAAAACCTGTAAGAGTTGCCGAAGAGTGGAGAAATTCTCGGCCCAAACCTGTGAATGCGGAAAACCTCTATTTCCGGGTCCTACCCTAGGACCGGTCGTTACAGACCGTTATCTGACCGCTCAGACTTATTCCTGAGAGAAGCCATTTGCCAGCTTTCGTGTTCCCATCCTAGTCTTCTATGACGCTTCATGGCCACCCTTAGGTCTGGAGTCAAAGTCACAGGTAGGGGAAAAAGATGAAGGACGACGATTTGCAGTCCAATCAAAATGAATCCTCTGGGGATCTCGGAGCCAAGAGCTCTACCCCAGAGAGAGATTTGCCAGAAGTTAAAGCATTGCCCATTGACGACGAGGCCGCAGTGTCCGGTCTGGGCGAGGAGTTCAATGATGACGACGTCATCGTTTATCTCGATGACGTCGCTGAGATTTCTTCTGAGGTGAGCGATTCCGATCTACTTTCGCACCGACCTGGTGAAGAAGACGTTCTCACTGAGTTCGAAAGATTGCCAGAAGTTCAAGTTCAATTGGTGGATGGTCTTCCTGAAGTCTTCGATGTCGAAGAGATCACAGATCTGGTGACCGAAGAGGTTGAAGGAAACTGGACAGACATATTCTCTGATAGAGAAGCATTGTTTGACCGGTGCAAGACGGTGGTCCTTGAAAACCAAAAAATCTTCGCAAGTGTTGCCGCGGTATTTGTTATTGCAGCCGTAGCGCTTTGGATGCCAGGTGAGGCTTCTTCAGATTCGGCATTGGTGAATCCTAATAGTGTCGTATCTTCGTCTGAATCATTTGACCATTGGGTAGGTGGGGTGATTTCTGATCATCTCACTGAGATCGGAGGGGAATGATGAATAAGTTATTTCTTTGCCTGCTAGCGTTCCTGTTTTTATTGACCCCTAGATTCCTATTCGCAGGAACCATCGTTCTTAAGAACGGGCATGTTATCAATGGCAAGATCATTGCCAGTGACGAAGAGAAAGTCATCATGACTTGGGGTAATGGACGGACGACGATATACCATCGTTTTATTGAGTCTGTCGTGCTCAGTAAAGATGAAGAGCAGTACATTCTTCAGTACAGAAGTCCTAAAAACATTCAGGCTTCAAATGCACTGACTGAAGAAATACAACTTCCGGATTTCGAAGAGTTACATGGAGAACCCGTTACCGATTTAGTTGAGGTCGACCAGGAACCCAGCGATTTAGTTTCAACTGAACTCGCAGTCGAGCCCGTATTGGACGACTCGAGTATTGTTTCGTCCGTGAAAAAGTTCCCAAATTTTGAACAACGAGTTTTTACGCACCTCAGTTTTTCCATGGAAGTTCCAGAGAATTGGTCAGTCCGTGATTCCGAGAACTCGATAAAAGTACAATCTCCCAATGGGGGAGTTCTGATTTCTCTTGATCGATATTCTGGAGGAGAGCTCGCGGTTGATCGGGCCGCTGCTGGTTTATTGGGGACACTTGAGGAGCATGGTTTTAAGGAAAAGCGAAATGGTTTTGTTTCGCTCGTCGACCATTTGGAAAGTATGTGGTCGAGAGAGACTACAACGCAAAATGGTTCGCATGACTGTGTTCATGCCTTAATCCGGCCCGATTCCGATAATTCTCAGTTGCTTATTTCTGTCTACAGAGAGAATGGATCAGAAGAAATCAGCGAGGGATTGTTGACGACTGTGTTGTCGTCGTTGGTTCCGATTCAGGTCTCCGCGCAGAGATAATTGAGACAAAAAAATGTAGTTTTCGTCGCAGGTGGTCATGGCCGCCTGCGATTTTTTTTTGGCTGGAGAGAAAAAAAATGTTGAACTTCATTAAATTGTTTCGTTAACATACTTACAGAACGAGAGAGGAACCATTTCGGAAGGGGAAATCCGGAGGTGCCTTGAACGCAAAAATGAAGTCGTGGGGAAAATTCTTTAGCTCATCTTTCTTTGGGTGAGACTGTGAATGTCCTCCGATTTGATTAAGCGAGATCTCTTTTGGTCATTTCTTCATCGACCAGCCCAGGGGAAGGGTTGTCTCGACTCCCTCTCTTATTGTCCTCATCCTTTTGGCTATTCCAATTTTGGAATGGTAAGAGGACGCTTTCGCCTTACCGGGCGGTGAATCGTTATCATCCACGCTGGAATTTTAGTGCCATCCTGGTGGCAGGCAGATGATTTCATATAAATTCCATTCCAGTTTTCGATGCAACAGTTGTCCATCCGTTCACCTCGGATGATCTAACTGTCATGGAACTTTCAAGTTGTGTCTTGCATCTATAGTCTTTTTTCCCGCATACTCTTGGAGATTTCTATCGGCGAGCGGCAGGGCAGTGGTTGCCCCACTCCGTTCACCGGTCGTCCCCTCGGAGGGGGGCGGGAGCATCAGGATTGAGGGGCATGTCCCCCGATAGGAGTTGGCTCATGGCCAAGAAAAAGGTAGCGAGAAAGAAAGCAGCCAAGAAAAAGGTTGCTAAGAAAAAGGTAGCTAAGAAAAAGACTGCCAAGAAGAAGGTAGCCAAGAAGAAAGTTGCCAAGAAAAAGGTAGCTAAGAAAAAGACTGCCAAGAAGAAGGTAGCCAAGAAGAAGACTGCCAAGAAGAAGGTAGCCAAGAAGAAGACTGCCAAGAAGAAGG
>JAACCY010000179.1 GCA_009937185.1 Planctomycetia bacterium | reverse complement strand
GAGCTCAGAGTCGATCCGCGGGAGCTTCAACTTCTTCAAGAAGCTCCACTCTTGATGGAATGGCATGAAGAGGTTCTCGGTACTATCGCTGAGGTTCTGTCCCTGACTCTTCAAAACCTGCAACTCCATGAACAGTTGGAGAAACAGGCGCTGATGGATCCTTTGACTGGAATTTCCAACAGGCTTCATCTCACTTCTCAATTAGAAAAAGAAGTTCTACGATCGCGTCGTGAGGGAAAACCTTTGGGTTTGCTTTTCACTGATCTGGATGGATTTAAGCAGATCAATGATGTCTTGGGACATTTAGTGGGAGATCAGCTTCTCGTAGAAGTGGGCCAATTTCTGAAGGATCATTTCAGAGAGAGTGACCACCTTTGCCGCTATGGGGGTGATGAGTTTGTCGTGATCATGCCCGGTTCCTCTATCGAAGACGTCAAAAATAAAGCGGAGGAGCTCCTGCAGGCTTTCAGGGCGCATCCCTTCTTAGATGGGCGGGCTGCGGAAGCGAGTCGTCTATCTCTGTCTCTCGGGGTGACACAGCTGCGTGACGGGCTCAATGCCGAATCTCTTTTAGACGAGGCAGACTCGGCCCTTTATGAAGCCAAGAGAAGTGGAAAAGATAGATGCGTCATCGTTGAGGGGAACGAAACTTCAGAATAGAGTCAGTTTGCCGAATCTTGATCGGCTCTTGAATCTCTCTCTTCTGCCGCCGCCTCATCTTCTTCCCGTGCCTTGCGAATCTTATCCTCAATATCGAGAGTTTTTTTGTAACTCTCATCGAGAATGAATTTGAGGATGGGAGTCTCTCGCAAGCGGACACGAGAACGAAGCAGCGCCTGGATTCTACCGCGGGCAGCCTCGAGCCCTCTGAGAGAAGTTCGTTGCTCACTCTCTGATCCCAAAATCGACACGAAGATTTTACACTCCTTGAGGTCGATCGTGGGTTCGGCCCCCAAGACCGAAACGAAGCCGATCCGGGGGTCTTTGAGCTCTCCCTGAAGAATCATGGAGATCTCTTCCTTAATAAGTCTGGTGATTCGGGCTTTTCGAATCGGTTTCATCGATCACCCCGAACTTTTGTTGGTCTCTCCGAGTTTTCGGGTCGTTTTGATGACCTTGTAACTCTCCAAGAAGTCACCCACCTTGATGTCGTTGTAACCTTTGATGACGAGTCCACATTCGAATCCTTCGCGAACCTCTTTGGCATCGTCTTTGACACGCTTGAGAGAAGCGAGCTTGCCCTCGTGAACGAGGACTCCATCTCTGATCAAGCGCACTTTATCGTCACGGGTGATGATTCCTTTGCGAACCATGCAACCTGCGATATTACCCAGCTTCGATGATTTAAAGAGGTTCAAGATTTCTACATTACCCTGTAGTTCCTCAGAGACCTCTGGGCTGAGCATGCCTTCGAGAGCCTGACGCATATCTTCGAGGATTTCGTAGATCACGGTGTAGGTTCTGATCTCCACACCTTGCGATTCGGCTTCAGTACGAGCTTTATCAGAAGCGGAAACATGGAATCCCACGACGATTGCATTTGAAGCGTCTGCCAAGAGCACGTCTGATTCGGATATTTCACCGACTCCTCCGCGAATGACTCTTAGAGCGACTTCGTCAGTTCGCATACTGGAGAGTTCGCTTTTCAGCACGTCGAGGGTTCCCTTGACGTCGGTCTTGACGACCAGATTGATCTCCTTTGTTTTCGCTTTGTCGATCGTGTCGAAGAGGCCCTCCAAGGTGACCGTCTGACGTTCGGCGCGATCCGCCTTAGCCTTGGCTTCTTGACGTTCTTCTGCAATTTGCTTCGCCTTCGAAGCGGAGTCGAGTGCATAGAGCTTGTCACCTGCCTCAGGCAAGTCGTTTAAGCCTGTGATCTCGACAGGAGTCGCAGGTGGAGCCGTCTCAAGGTCGACTCCACTGGTCGATCTCAGAGTACGGATCTTTCCGTGAGCAGGGCCACAAACAACAGAATCTCCACGACGGAGAGTTCCGTCTTGAACGAGGGCTGTGATGACATTTCCCTGACCTGTTGAGGCTCTGGAATCCAGCACAGTACCGATCGCCCGTTTCTCGGGGTTCGCTTTGAGTTCAAGAAGTTCTGATTCTAGAGAGAGGTGTTCCAACAGTTTGTCGACACCTTCACCGGTGATAGCCGAAACAGGAATCATTTCCGTTTCGCCACCCCAATCGCTAGGCGAGAGTTCCAGTTCTGCAAGCTTCGATTTGACCATATCGATAGTGGCACCCGGGCGATCGATTTTGTTGATCGCCACGACAACGGGGACACCGGCTGCTTTAGCATGTTCGATCGCTTCTTCAGTCTGTGGCATCGGACCATCGTCCGCTGCGACGACGAGAACCACGACGTCCGTCACATTCGCACCTCTGGCACGCATGTTTGTGAACGCACGGTGACCAGGGGTGTCGACGAAGACGACGTGAGCATCTCCTTTGTCAACACGATATGCACTGAGGTGCTGAGTGATTCCACCCGATTCCGATTTGGTGATGGAACTTTCACGAATCTTGTCGAGAAGCGTCGTCTTACCATGGTCGACGTGGCCCATCATCGTCACCACAGGGGCCCGAAGGATAAGATCGCCTTCAGAGTCCTCGAAGTTTTCGATGTCGTCCAGACTCGTCTCAAAGGCCTTGGGCTCTTCGAGGATGATTTCACAGTTAATCTCGACCGATAGCGTGTCTACGATCTCTTCAGAAAGAGGCGAGTTCACGTTCGCAAGCATTCCTTGATTCATCAACTTTTTGAGGAGGGCCGTCTGCTTTACTCCGAGAGCCAAACTCAAATCTTTGATAGTGGCTGGCTTTTCCAAATTAATGGTGTCTGGGAGATCCTCGGGTATGAGGTCCTGCTGCAAGCGACGACGAGTGAAATCGGATTCTTGATTACGGGGGCTGTTCTGTTGACGCCCTTTTCCTTTTCCACCCGGACCGGCTCTGCCAGGTCCGCTGGTCCTTTTCCCTGTGACGGGAGCTCCAGGTTCTGCACCCGGGAAGACCATGACTTTTTTGGCACCGTGAGCTGAAGCAGGGGCTGCGGGACGACTGGTTCCTCCACCGGGACCTCTGCCACCTCCGCCAGGACCTCTGCCGGGTCCGCCGGGACCTCTGCCGGGTCCACCAGGACCTCTGCCGGGTCCACCGGGGCCTCTGCCGCCGGGGGCACCGCCACCTTGGCGTGAATGACCTCCACCAGATGGAGGTCCTCCTGTACGACCTGCAGGACGCACTGGAACTTTCGAACGTATGATCAGCGGGCGACCCTTGGCTTTTTTGGGCGGCTTGGACTTGGGGTCCAAGGGGCGAGCCACAGGTGCTACCGGTGCCACGGGTTTGGAGGCTGGTCCTCCGTATCCGGGTGCCATCACGATCTTGGTGGGCTTCCTGCGTGGAGGAGACTTGATCGCGGCTTGGGCAGGTTCCGCTGAACTCTCTTCGGGTGTTGTAGAGGTCTCTGCGGGAGCTTCGGATTCAGGCTCTTTGACTTCTTCTTGGGGAGCCGCTTCTGCAGAGATGGACTCCATATTTGATTCCGATGGAATCTCGATGGAGTCTTCCTTGGCGG
>JAACCY010000178.1 GCA_009937185.1 Planctomycetia bacterium | reverse complement strand
TATGACATGTGGTGGAATGGCGGGAACCGTAATGTTCCTGTTCGACACAATATCATAGGACTCCTCTCTGAAGCCGCCTCTGCCAATCTTGCCAGTCCCATCTGGATTGACCCGTCTGATCTATTACCCCCCAGAGGAATAGAAACGGGATACGCACCCTCCAACAAATTCCCAGCTCCCTGGCCTGGAGGTTGGTGGCGCGTGGGAGATATTCACAAATATGAACTCGCCTTGGGGGAATCTCTCCTCGGCAGCGTGGCGCGAGAACCCGGCACTTGGGTCAGGAACGCCCTCCGTGTCGCCCGAGATGTGATTCAGAAAGGGCGAGATGAAGCCCCCAGATACTGGCTGATTCCACCAGGACAAAGGGACGAAGACGCCGTATCCAGAATACTCACGATCCTCGATGCACAGGGTGTCGATATGTTCTTGGCCAAAGAAGATTTTGAAGGAGATGGCCGTCCGTATTCGAAAGGGACATTGATCCTTCCCCGGGAACAACCCTATGGATCATTCCTGAAAGACCTTTTTGAAATACAACGGTACCCTGACGGCCCTGCCCCCTACGACGTCGCCGGCTGGACCCTTCCCTTGCTCTTCGGCATTGAGCGTATCGAAATCCTCGAGACGCTGAGTGTGGATATGGATCAGGTTAGAGATCCCGCTGAAATCAACGGAGCCCTCTCCCGAGCCGTGACGGATAAAAAGTACATGATCAAACTGGGTGCCGAAAACTCAGTCAAAACAGAGAGCGGAACACTTCTTGATCTCCAGGGAACCGGTTGGATAAGAAAACTACTCTCTGCTTGGGAGAAGAAGAAACGAGTGCTGTCCGATCAGGAAGGGAACTGGTGGATACTTGGAAATTCTGAGGAAGATTCTCAGGCATCTGAAAGTGGTGCTCCCCAAAGGGTTGTCGATCAGGCAGAGCTGACAACAGCTCCCCGAGTGGGAGTCTATGCTCCTTATGTCGCCAGCAAGGATGAGGGTTGGCTTCGTTGGGTTCTCGATCATTTTGATATTCCGTTCAAAAGAATTCGGAATGAGCAAATTAGAGCGGGTCGTTTGGAAGAGTTCATAGACGTCTTGATCATCCCGGATGTCAGCTCTCGCACGATCAGGGACGGACGAAAAAAAGGCAGTGTCTTTCCAGAGTTGTCAGGAGGGCTCTCCCCAGAGGGCGTCATTCACCTCGAGAGTTTTGTTCAAAGAGGGGGACGCTTAATTTGCTGTGGACGCTCAACAGACTTTGCCATCGATCAATTTGACCTACCGCTCATGGAAGTGACACAGGGCACTGAAGATCTTCCCGCACTCAGTTGTCCTGGTTCTATTCTGAGAACCATCCCTGGAGCAGAGTCGGAAGCTCTTCCATGGACCAGAAACCTACCCGATATGATTCCTATCTTTCACTCCGGATCCCGTGCTTGGAAAAAGGCTACTCCAGAAAGCGACCTCGTCTCTCTGCTGGAATATCCGCGTAAAGAAATCCTTCTCTCTGGATATGCAAAAAATACAGAGACGATAGCTGGTGCAAGTACATGGGTGACCCAGTCGATAGGCTCTGGTCGCCTTCATCTCTTTGGGTTCAGACCTCATTACCGTTCATGGCCACACGGCAACTTTGAAATGTTGCTGAGAGCCATTTTTCTAAATAATTAAATTCTGAGAAAGAGCCATGATGAACTCCGAAGAAAAAACTGCTGACCTCAATCAAACCCGGCTACATTCAATGGATGGCTTAAGGGCGACGATGATGTTTCTGGGTTTGGTCCTGCATTGTGCAGCCAGTTACCAACACACAGAAGCAGGACTTTCGGCGTGGCCTTTTAGAGACCAGCAAACGGCACCTATATTTTCATTCATGGTCAGTTTTATTCATGCATGGCGAATGCCGATCTTCATGTTCATAGGTGGATTCTTCGGTGCACTATTAGTCGAAAAAAGAGGTTCAGGCAAATTCCTAACAAACCGCATCGCAAGACTTGGAGTTCCGCTGGTCCTCTTTCTTCCGATTCTTCTCCCCCTATCAAT
>JAACCY010000030.1 GCA_009937185.1 Planctomycetia bacterium | reverse complement strand
TCCCGCTCCCTTAAGGAAAAACGCCACGCCATTCGTAGTCTAAAAGATCGCCTACAGTCCCGCTTTAAAGTATCCGTCGCTGAAGTCGATGATCAGGATCTTCATCAGAGTTGTGTCCTCGGTGTCTCCTTCGTCGCCAGCGATGGAAAGAACGCCCAATCCCGGCTCCAGAACCTGATCAACTTTATTGAGGACTACCGCAGTGCTGTCGTCGTCGCCATCGACAAGGAAATTCTCCACGAAGACTGATCAGCGGCTACACTCTCAGGGCAGCCATTAATAAGGAGGAACTTTCTTGAAAATTCAGGCACTTGGACATTCCTGCTTTATCGCTGAGATGGATCGTCATTCGGGACAAAGTTTTCGAATTCTCGCCGATCCGTGGCTCGACGACCATGTCATTGGCGATGTGGGGGGACGCTTTCCACGGGTAAGGACCGATTGGTCTGAGTTAGGCCCCATCGATGCTGTTTGGGTTTCCCATGCTCATACGGATCATCTGTGTCCCTATTCACTCATCAAACTTCACGAAGAACTCACTCCCGCGCCTCAACTGCTACTCCCCATCAGCCTCGCTTATCTGAAAGACGTCTTTGAAGAGTACTTGCCGAGTTGGCCGATGACTTTCATCGCACAAGAAGAACCTATCGATTTGGGCGGGATTGAGGCCCAGGCTTTCTTCAATCTGGCACCGCAGGCGAGCAACGAAGACGATTGTATGATCTTGTTGTTGAGTAATGGTCGTGAAGCTCTGCTTTCTGAAGCAGATGCTCTGCTTCCCAATGAAGATCCTGAAGTCAGAAATCTGGTCGGAATGTTGCTGGGTGAAGCAGGACCCGAACAACGGGTCTTCCTCACAACTCGTAATGAACTGGAAGCAACGATGGCGAGCATCGATGCAGAAGACCTCGACGAACGCCGTGAATCGACTCTCGAACAGAGGGCTCAATTGGCAGAACATGCGGAATCACAGATAGCCGCCAACGGCAGCGAATATTGTGCTTGGGCGAATCCGGGAACTGTTCGACTGATCATTGGCCAGGGAATAGGGCTCCCACACGAGATCCCAGACCCTTGGAACAAGGTACTTTTCCCGATTTCCTTAGCAGACCGTGCCCGTTTGGAACAAGAAGTGGCCACCCGTGAAGGATTGCCCGTTCAAGTCTCAGCGGTTCAACCGGGAGAGTCGATTACCATTTCAGACGGAAAAATCGCTGATCGTTCATCGGTAGATGGTCTCGAAGTTCTCGACTCTGAAGCATCGCGCACTTTTGATGAAAACATTGACCTTATTGCCGATTTCCCTATCGCCCCTCTCCGAGAAGGAAGACGAGATGGAGAAAAACAACACGAGGCAATTCTCTCTCAGCTCCAGAAACGATACCTCCCGTATCTGATTGGCCAGCGTCAACCGGCGGTCGAACACCGCCTCTCTGCCGGCCTCGGAGAATCAAGAGTACGAATACGCTATGGCGATTCTTCAGAATGGACCACCCGCGATTATGCTATCGATTTCGCGCATCTCGAATTCCGTGAAGTTTCAGGAGACGGAACACCAGACGAAGAATATTGGGCCAACGATCTCGACGATTACTTCCAAGGACATGCCGACGACTTCACCACTTTCTGTCGAACTTTCCCAGGTGGCTCGCATCATCAATTTTGGGATTGCCTCGGCATGCCTTTCCTCAACAACGATCTGGTCGCAAAGAAGATCCGCCACCATTTCGAGCAAGCCCAAACCGGCAAGAGCGCAGCCGATTACGTCTTGCCGCTTTGGAGTTTTCAAAGCTAACTTCGAACTTTCAACTCACCTAAAAAAAACGCCACGGCCGAGCGGCCGTGGCGCAAAAAATAGTTGATTCAACGTGAGGACTATTACGCCTCCAACAGGTGACGGGCAATGATGATACGCTGGATCTGGTTGGTGCCTTCGTAGATCTGCATCACTTTGGCATCTCTCATCAGCTTTTCGACAGGGTATTCCTTTGAGTAGCCATAACCGCCAAAGACCTGCACCGCATCCGTAGAGACCCGCATCGCCATATCACCGGCGAAACACTTGGCCATTGAGCACTGCTTGGTGTTTCGTTGCCCCTGATCAATCATCCAGGCGGACTGATACGTGAGTAGACGTGCTGCTTCGACATCGCGGGCCATATCAGCGAGCATGAATTGGATCGCTTGTTGGCGAGAAATGGGCTTACCGAATGCTTTTCTCTCCTGAGCGTAACGCACTGACTCTTCGAGGGCTCGGCGACCAATACCGACGGCGGCTGCAGCCACACCTGGACGTGTTCGATCGAAAGTCTTCATAGCGATCTGAAAACCTTTACCTTCGTCACCAATACGATTTCCGACAGGTACTTTCACATCTTGGAAGTTGATGAAGACAGTATTCGAGGCTCTGTGCCCCATCATGTCTTCTTTCTTTCCAATCTGAACTCCAGCAGCATCTGCTGGAATAACAAAACATGTGATGCCTTCGTACCCACTTCCGGGATCGGTCGTCGCAAACAAAGTAAAGAATTTGGAGTGCGCTCCACCCGAAACCCAAGCTTTGGTGCCATTTAGAATGTAGTGATCACCCTTCAGCACCGCACTGGTTCGAAGGCCAGCCGCATCGCTACCGGCATCAGGTTCTGACAAACAATAAGAAGCAGAGCAGTGCTCTTCCGTCAACATGCCTAACCACTTCTTCTTTTGCTCTTCATTCCCACCGATTTGAATCGGTACTGAAGACAAATTGTTGACCGTCATGCTGATGGCCATTCCGGCACAACCATAGGCCAGTTCTTCTGTAATGATGGCTTCTTCCATATGACCGAGTTCTCCACCCCCGTAGCAATCAGGGATGGTGATATTCATCAATCCCAACTCGAATGCCTTTGCAGCAATCTCTGTGGGATATTTCCCGTCACGATCATGGTGTTCAGCAGCAGGAATCACCTCTTTGGAGACAAAATCGCGGGTCATATCCGCCAGCATCTGTTGTTCTTCTGAGAGAGCAAAGGAGACCATGGAGGCCCTTTCTGACAGGGGGACCCGGAAAGGCAGACAGCCCCGTCGATCCCGTGTACCTTGGTAGGTGTAGTTTGTCGGTTGACCGAGAGAAAAGCAAGGAAAGCCGACAACCTACATCTATTCGGAGACTGAAGAAGAGGTCCCAAAGGACCCGTACCTCGCTACGAGGCCCAACAGATAGGCCAGTAGCCAGAATAAAGGAGCGCCCAAGTGGCCAAGGTGTTGATGGCGATGAGTGGCGGCGTGGATTCTAGCGTCGCAGCACAGATGCTTCGTGAGCAAGGTCACGAAGTCATCGGAGCTTTTCTACGTTTAGGTGAGGGTGGGCAGGCTGCCGAAAAAAGTAAAGCCTGCTGTACGGTCGAAGATGCGATCGATGCTCGTCGCGTCGCTGACCGTTTGGAGATCCCTTTTTACTCCTTTAATTACGCGGATCAGTTCAAGAAGATCATTAATTACTTTGTCGATGAGTATCGAGATGGTCGTACCCCCAACCCTTGTGCTCGCTGTAATCAATGGATTAAATTCGATGTGTTTCACGACCTCGCACGTGACCTTGGCGCTGAGTATGTAGCGACCGGACACTACGCTCGTATCGTCGAAGAAGATTCCGGTCCACGTCTCGCAAGAGGAGTCGACGGCGACAAGGATCAATCCTACTTTCTAGCGACAGTCCCCTATCCGGTGTTGAAGGAATGTTTATTTCCAGTAGGACACCTTCACAAGCACGAAGTCAGGGAGCTCGCTGGAGTCGGACATCTACCGGTAGTCGACAAGGCAGAGAGTCAGGAAATCTGTTTTGTTCCTGCCAATGACTATCGTCGGGTGATACGCCAACAAGCTCCGGAAAGTCTTGTCGAGGGAGACATCGTCGACGAATCAGGGGAGAAGCTGGGCACCCATGAAGGCTACGCCGCATACACCGTCGGTCAACGCAGAGGATTGGGAATCGCTTCTACTGAACCTAAGTATGTGGTCAACACCGATCGGGAAACGAATCAGGTGATTTTGGGCACGAGGGACTCCCTTTTGGAAACACGCTTTTGTGTTTCAGAGATGAATTGGCTCCTTGCTGAACCGCCCACGCTCCCCCTTCAATGAACCGTTCAAATACGTCACGGAGGCACTCCTCAGGCTTGCACCATCAAAGTTGCAGAAGGAGAAGCCGCTGAAAAGGGTTGGTTAGAGGTGGAATTGGAAAGTCCCATTTTCGCCATCGCTTCTGGTCAAGTGGCCGCCCTCTACGATGAAGATCTCGTCCTCGGTGGTGGCTGGATTGAAAAGGTCTTACTGGTGGATTCACGTTGGCAAGCTGAACAGGTCAATAATTGGATCACCGATTTCTTAATCGATGATGCCGGGAGTTCTGTTTCATCGGAATTGGCTCCCCACGCTCCAGCCTGGTTGAAAAAATTCCTGCAAGCCTCCTGCGACCATCGCCAATTGCCCATTGATCAATTAGAAGAGGTCGATGTTCAACATGGACTCATGACCGGCTTCGAATCTGTAGCGATCCCTGATTCTCTTGTCCATGAAGTGCCCGTTCTCATCGGTAACTTCCTCTATGACCTTGGAGAGAGGGGAAGGATTTCTGGTGGCGTCGGATTACGATCATGGGTCACTGCCCTAGGGCCCGAATTTTCAAGATCACGATCTGGAGAAACCGCATCTATCGAACGAGTGGCGTCGAAAATTGGAAGAAATGATCCATGCCCTTGCGGAAGTGGGCTCAAATACAAGAAGTGCTGCCTTCGACTTCTAGATGACGAATCTCCTGAATAATTCATCTCCTAAATAATTCATCTCCTAGACGATAAATACCTATTCGTATCCTCAGTCCAGCCCACTTCAGAATACCTAAAAAAATCTCCCCGAAAATTCAACTTCTCGGGGAGAGGATTATGGCCGTTCATAAAGGGACTGAATGGAAGTCCCAATAATTAAACTCTTTATGGAGCAGAAATCACCGTCACCTCACCCGGTACAGTGACCGGGGTGTGCGAGATCGTATCTGCGACGATGACCACCGCAATATTGGGTGTTCCCAAGGAATTACAGAACTGGAGACTCGTGGCCCCCTCCTGTATGCCAGTGTATGTCGCAACATTTATCTCTAAATCATTCACCATGGGCAAACTTGCGGAAGATGAGAAACTGATCACGACTCCTGCAGTAAATCCGTTGGTTTCCAATCGGGTCAAACTGAAATCAGGCGCAGCGCCGTTGTTGATATTAGACAAACCTAGGCCATCTTCTGCGCTGAGACACTCAAGGCTCGATTCGTCGTGGCATAAGCCATAACTCCAAGCCTGCACAGTTTCACCAGAACTATTATGATCTAACGCGATACTGATTTGGGTGGTCTCCTGTACTGCCACACTTTTACTCTGAGCGCGCAATCGATATGGCGGAGGCGTAGAAATCGTGACGCATGCAGGGCATATGAAGTTATCAGTTCCGCCTGGTCCATTCACGACGAGTGACACGGTGTAGATTCCTGCCGTCATAAAGGTGTGGGTCGGATTCTGAAGAATGGAATTTCCTCCGTCACCAAAGTTCCAAAACCAGAACGTCGCTTCACCTGCTGTTGTATCAGTGAATTCCACCGTCAGTGGGAACTCTCCCGAAGTCGCGCTAATTTCAAAGCTCGCAATCGGAGGCGGAGACTGAACCTCTGCACAACCGAGACAAATTTTAGAATCAGATCCTCCTGGCCCTGTCACCGTCAAAGTGACATCGTAACTTCCAGAAAGCGCGTAAGCATGGGTGGGATTCTGTTCTGTCGAAGTCGCTCCGTCGCCAAATTCCCAAAGCCAATCAGTGATGACTCCTGTCGACAAATCTGTGAACCCTATCGATAGGTCGTATATTCCACCCACTGGCGTGGCGAAGAAATCTGCCACTGGAGCCGGCTCCTGAATATTGACACATTCGATGCAAGTTCTCGTATCAGATCCGCCAGGACCGGTGACCGTCAACGAAACGGTGTATGCACCCGCGATGGTGTAGACATGATTAGGACTAGATTCTGTAGAGGTTCCACCGTCACCGAAATTCCATGCATATGAGGTAATCGGTCCCGTGGAGAGATCGTTAAATGTCACCAAAAGGTCAAGCACTCCCGTTGCTGGCGCAATCGAGAAATCTGCCACAGGTGCAGGATCTGTTACGGTGATACATGCAGAGCAGATTTCGGTATCACTTCCCCCCGGTCCGCTGACCGTCAGAGAAACCAGATAACTTCCAGCTGCAGTGTAGATGTGTATCGGATTTTCCTCGGCTGAGGTATTTCCGTCTCCAAAGTTCCATGAGTAATCTGTGATAGGACCACTCGAAGAATTGGTGAACTGGACTTCAAGATCCCAGTCGCCCGAAGTGGACGACGTTGAGAATCCAGCGATGGGCGCCGGAGATCCTACGACGATACAAGAAGCACAGGTATATGTATCAGTTCCGCCAGGCCCTGTCGCCGTCAGTGATACGGTGAAGATTCCTGCTTCACTGTAAACATGCGTCGGGCTGGATTCGGACGAAGTGGCTCCATCTCCAAAACTCCACTGGTATGAAGAGACGGGCCCACTGGAAGTATTGCTGAATGAAACAGGGAGATCATAAACTCCACTGGTAGTGGAAGCGTCGAAGCTTGCCACAGGAGCGGGGTCGAGAACGACAACACAACTCGAGCAGATCTCTTGGTCGCTTCCTCCGGGGCCTGACACTGTCAGACTCACATCGAAAGTCCCTGCACTCAGGTAGGTATGACTTGGATTTTGAGAAGTCGAAGTATTACCGTCGCCAAAGTTCCAGAGCAAACTATCGATGGGACCTGTTGAAGAACTGGTGAAATCGATGAGAAGATCATACGTACCGCTCGTTGCAGACAGTGTAAATGCCGCAACGGGTGCTGGGTGATCCACACTGATGCATGAAGAACAGGTTTCAGTACTGGATCCACCGGGGCCTGTCACAGTCAGTGTAATGGTGAATAGCCCTTCTCCTGTGTAGACGTGAACAGGGCTTTCTTCTGTCGAAGTCGAACCGTCTCCGAAGTCCCAAAGGTAAGTATCGATCGGGCCTATCGAAGTATTCGCGAATTGAACAGCCAAGTCATAAGTTCCCGATGTTACCGATGGGTTAAATCGAGCCATGGGAGCCGGGTGCTCGACGGTGATACATGCCGAGCAGACTTCCGTGTCATC
>JAACCY010000177.1 GCA_009937185.1 Planctomycetia bacterium | reverse complement strand
TTCACCTATCTCCTCGCTCGCAGTAAAGGCGTCAATCTTCTGGAGGTAGGGAGTGGGAATCCCGGAGCGACGAATCTTTCGAGAAATCTAGGCAAAAAAATCGGATTTGTCGGACTTGTACTCGATGTTGCCAAAGGGGTGATTCCTCTTCTTGTGACAAGGCAGTATTTGATGGGCGCTGAGCTTCCCGTCATGGGAGCGATGCTGGTGGGGGCTTCAGCTGTCGTAGGTCATTGCTTTTCTCCATTTCTATCCTGGAAAGGTGGAAAAGGAGTGGCGACGACTGTCGGTGTCATTCTGGCCTTTGAACCATGGCTCGCTCTCTTGCTGTTGGCGATCTGGGGTGTGGGGCTGAGCCTCATTCGAAGTGTTGGTATCGCCTCTGTTTTCGCGGCAATTGTGGGAGTGGGGTTAGGATTAACCCTCTATCTCGAACCGAGTGTGTTTCAGCCCATATTGATCAATAGTGGTGAACCTGAACAACAGCGAATCTTGGGTCTTATCCTTATTTTCATTTGTTCCCTCATCGTGCTGAGACACCGATCAAACATTCGTGAATTCCGCGAGTCGCGCAAAGGAGCCCTTCAGTGAGAGTTCTCATAGCAGGTTCGGGAACATGGGGGACCGCACTGGCGCATGTCTTTCGAAGAGCGGGTCTCGATGTCACGATCCAGTGCCGACGGGCCGAAAGGGCAGATGAATTGCGCTCTGGAGTGCATTCATTTCTTCCTGATCTACCCCAGGAAGAAGGCTATCAAGTCTGTCTTGCTGGTGAGGATGCTCCTCCTTTAGTGGATTTGGTGATCAGCGCGATTCCGACTCAAAAGATCAGAGAGTACCTCGAAGGACCCGGTGCGGATCTACCGAGAGACGTTCCCTGGGTCTCCGCCTCGAAGGGGCTGGAACGGGGAACTAAAGCCGTTCCGACCCAGATTCTTCAAGAATGCGGTGTCTCCTTCCCGCCAGCAGTTCTTTCTGGACCGAGCCATGCCGAGGAAGTTTTGAGAAATCTCCCTACCGCTGTGGTGCTGGCGCATCCGGACGAAGAGTTTCTCTTGAGGGTTCAGAAGTCCCTCAGAACTCCGGAGTTCAGGGTTTACTGGAGCCAGGATCGGGTCGGAGTTGAGTGGGCCGGAGTCCTGAAAAATGTGATTGCTTTGGGGTGTGGTATTGCGGCCGGACACGGATTCGGTGACAACACAATAGCTGCGATGGTCACTCGAGGGAGTGCCGAGATTTCACGAATGGGTTGCCGGCTTGGCGGGCAGCGTGAAACCTTCTCGGGGCTTTCCGGAATCGGTGATCTCGTCGTGACATGTTTCAGTGCCCATTCTCGCAATCGAGCCGTCGGAGAAGCGATGGGTGCGGGCAATAATGTGAAGGATGTTCTGGCGAAGATGCAGCAAGTGGCAGAAGGCGTACACACATGTGGGGCCGCCTACGAGTTGAGTCAATCGCTGGATGTGGAAATGCCGATCACTGAAGCCGTCGCCAAAGTTTTAAGTGGCGATTATTCAGTGGAAGAATGTATTAACGAATTACTTTTGAGAGTACCTGACCAAGAATGAAGGGGACCGCAATGTACTGGGTCGTAGCCGTCATATCTGTCAGGACACTGGATGTTCTTCGAGAGCGTTTTGCGAGAGAAGGCATCGTGCGGTTTACCGCTGCAGAGGTTGAGGTTTTTGAACCGGATTCCGATGCAGCAACTGGGAAGCATGCGATGCGTATTGAGGTAGCAGTGAATGAAGAGTTTCTTGAACCGACATTAAAGGTTTTAGAGAAACTGGGATCCGAAGGGCACGATGTTTCAGTCCATGTGGGATCTATCGCTGATGCGAGAAGAATAAGAACAGGAGAATCCGGGCCGGAAGCGATTTAGGTCTTTGATAGATGGACCCCGCTCGACGGTCGTGTGATTTTTGAATTTGAAATTTGATTTTGTTCCTTTGGGGTTTGTTACCCATATCAAAAAGGACATAAGTATCTCGGCTCTGGGGGGGCCAAGGCGAAGGGAGTGGCAGTGACGGTTAATGAAATTCTGGAACTCGTCCGGAACAAGGGGATTGAAGCGGTGGATTTCCGCTTCATGGATTTCCCTGGATTATGGCAACATTTCACGATTCCAGCTAACGGGCTGGATGAGGAGACATTCACCAACGGTTTGGGCTTCGACGGCTCAAGTATGCGGGGTTGGAAGGGGATTGAGGAAAGCGACATGCTGGTCGTTCCTGATCCCACTACGGCATGGATTGATCCATTTCCGAAGATGAAGACCCTTGTGCTTGTCTGTGACATCAAGGATCCGATTACCCACGAATCATACGTCCGAGATCCCCGAAACATTGCGCGCAAGGCGGAAGCCTACCTGCAAAACTCAGGGCTTGGTGATCAGGCATTCTTTGGACCTGAGGCGGAGTTCTTCATTTTTGATGACATCCGTTTTGATCAAAATGAACATTGTGGTTTCTACTATCTCGACAGTGTTGAGGGACGTTGGAACAGTGGTCGAGATGAAGGACCCAACTTGGGTTACAAGCCTCGCTACAAAGAAGGTTATTTCCCTGTTCCGCCGACTGATAAGCACAACGACTTACGCAATGAAATGATGAAAAATCTCATGGATTGCGGGCTCGAAATCGAATGTCAGCATCACGAAGTGGCCACCGCTGGACAAGCAGAGATCGACATCAAGTACGACACGTTGCTGAAGGCTGCGGATGATTTGATGGCCTACAAGTACATTGTCAAAAACACTGCACACCAAAATGGCAAAACTGTCACATTTATGCCTAAGCCTGTTTGGAATGACAATGGTAGTGGTATGCACATGCACCTATCTATTTGGAAGAATGGTGCGAATCAGTTTGCCGGTGACGGCTATGCCGGTATGAGCGAGATGGCTCTTCATGCCATCGGTGGAATCCTTCAACATGCTCCCGCATTGGTGGCATTGACGAATCCCACAACCAACTCATACAAGCGACTTGTTCCGGGTTTTGAAGCTCCAACAAGGTTGGCATACTCTTCAAGGAATCGTTCTGCAGCGGTAAGAATTCCGGTGGGGACTTCGAATCCGAAGGCTCGCCGATTCGAGTTTCGTTGTCCGGATCCTTCTTGTAATCCGTATTTGGACTTCTCAGCACTGTTGCTGGCTGCGATGGATGGAATCAAGAACAAGATCGATCCAGGTCTACCTTTCGATAAAGATCTGTACGACCTTCCGGCAGAACAACTCGCCGATGTTCCAAGCACTCCGGCTTCTCTCGAAGAGGCCCTCGATTGTCTAGAGAAGGATCATGAGTTCCTGTTGGCAGGAGACGTCTTCTCTGCAGATACCGTGTCCTCGTGGATCAGATACAAGCGGGAACGGGAAGTGGATCAGTTACGTCTGCGTCCGCACCCCTATGAGTTTGCACTCTACTACGACCTCTAGCCCACCGGGTCAGCCGGCGGACAGGCATGCTCGCCTGTCCGCCGGTCATGGCCTTCCTGCTCCAGAGCAATTGGAATCCCTCAAGCATTGGTTACGGGAGCACTCCCCCGTGGCTGTTGCCCTCTCCGGTGGGGTTGATTCTGCTCTATTGGCATCTCTTGCATTTGAAGTTTTGGGACAGGACGCTGTTTCTGTCACTGGTATTTCTCCCAGTCTTTCTTCCCAGGAACTGGATGCCGCAAGAGAGTTATCCGCCAGTGTCGGGATCCGTCATCTCGAAGTCGAAACTCTAGAACTGTCTCTTCCTGGGTATCAGGAGAATGCTGGTAACCGGTGTTATTTTTGTAAGTCAGAACTCTATGGGGTGATTCTTGATAGTCCTGAACTGAAAGAGTTCACCGTCATCGATGGAACACAGGCTTCCGATGACGTCACCGATCGACCGGGTGCTGCGGCGGCTCTCGAACGTGGAGTTCTCAGCCCCTTGAGAATGTTTGGTTTTCAAAAGACGCACATCAGGAGTCTCGCCAAACAGAGGGGACTTTCGAGTCATGATCGTCCGGCTCGTCCCTGTCTCGCGAGTCGCATTCCTGTCGGAACTCGAGTGAATGAAAAGCTGCTTCGGCGGATCGAAACTTTGGAGGCGGTGCTCTCAGGAGAAGGCTTTTCTGTTTATAGGGCTCGCTGTGAAGAAGATCGTCTAGTGGTGGAGATTGCTGCTACGGAACTGAATGAGCGAAAGAACGAAGATTGGCGTACACGACTGGATGCTGTCGCACGTCGACTCGGGTTCTCGGAAAGATGGCTCGACCTTCGAGGTTACGGAGGCGCAGGAGAGCCCATCCTCGAGGCGTTGGTCAGGGGATGAACTTTTGGCGGAACTGTTTCAATTTGTATTGATGCTTCTTCTCTGTCTGGCGGGTCTTCCACGATTCATTCTTTGGATCGAATCCCATAGGCTTGGAGAAAGAGACCTACGACCTTCAGAAGATCCAGCCTCACAGGGACTCCTTCAAGATTCTGTTCCCACCGTACTGATACAAATCCCTGTCTATAACGATGCTGAAGCTCTGCGGAGTCAGCTTTCAAATCTCACTCAAATCGATTGGCCCAGGGAATCTCTCGAGATTCAGATTCTGGATGATTCGAATGATGGATCTGGAGGTTTGATTCAGGGCTGGGTTTCTGAGTTGCGATCCGAGGGGGTTCCTGTGACTTGTTTGCAAAGAACTCACAGAAAAGGGTTCAAAGCGGGCGCCCTTGCTTCAGGGCTTCGCCAAAGTCATGCTCCATTCGTAGCGATTTTTGATGCCGATTTTCAAATTCCAGCCGATTTTCTTCGACGAACGATTCCTGCTTTCGAGGACTCATCGACGGGGTTGGTGCAGTGTCGTTGGGGCTTTTCCAATCGGGAAGAAAATATGTTAACCCGGGTTCAGGCTCGATTACTCGATGCCCACTTTCATATCGAACACCGGGCCAGAAGTCGTGCTGGGCGCTTCTTTAATTTTAATGGTACTGCTGGGGTTTGGAGACGCGCCGCAATAACAGAGGCTGGTGGATGGAGCGACGATACTGTCGTTGAGGATACCGATTTATCTCTTCGGGCATGGAGGTGTGGTTGGAAATTTATATATCGAGATGACGTGATTTGTGAGGGGCATTTACCCACGAATTTCCGCGCCTTCAGAACCCAGCAGAGAAGATGGACTGCAGGAGCAATGCAACTTTTTCAAAAAGAGAAGTCCAGAGCTCGCCATTCTTCGTTGTGGGCGGATTTGGATATCCAATCGAGGTTCCTCACTCCAATGGCTTGTTTTGCATTGGTCTTACTGACGATGTGCGCACCGCTGAGGAGGATCTATCCCGAACTCTTGGGATCCGATCCTCGCTGGTGGCCCTTGGTTTCTACTCCAATAGTTGAGATTCCGTTTCTGTTTTTTGCAGTGCTTTTTGTAGTGTTCTATTACGGATCTACGGGGGGGCGTTGGCAGCAACGTGTCGTTGAATCGTTTTTCATCCTGATACTGGGAACAGGGATGGCTTTCTATACGTGTGGGTCACTTCTGGAGGGATTACTTGGACGAGTTTCTACCTTTGAAAGAACCCCCAAATCTGCGGTTTCTTCAGGCGGTAGATCTCCAACGGGTTGGGAGTATCTTTATTTCCTCGTGATAACAGGGTTGTTTCTGAGTGCCCTCCAAGAAGGATTCATCTCCGTACTGCCTCTTTTGGGGATGACTATGGTGGGTTTGCTCTGGAGTTTTTTGAGCTTTAAATCGAAGATCTCAGCCTCAACATCGGGGGAGAGAGGTCTTCCTCTTGCTGGAACCGACCTCATTTCGTAGGTTAAACAAACCCGGCATGAAGTTCGGGCCTTCTTCTGAACCGGAGGTTTCTTGATCGCCAAGATCGTCACTATCGATGGCCCCGCAGGATGTGGCAAAAGTACTGTATCCCGGAAAATCGCCGCCCGACTTGGAGGGCGAATGTTTTCGAGTGGTCGAATTTATCGAACCCTGACCTGGTTGGCTCTCGAAGATAAAATTGATCTTTCCTGCTTCGAGGACGTCGCACAATTACCATTGGATCATGTCTTGTCGATCGTCGCG
>JAACCY010000176.1 GCA_009937185.1 Planctomycetia bacterium | reverse complement strand
CGATCAACTGGAGAGCGAACTCCACAACTTAGACAGACGATAACGGGGAATACTTGGTCAAGCCTCTTCAAACTCTTCGGAATCTACCTCGCCTGAAGGATATATCCTTTGTGTTGGCTCGGCATGGTCTCGTCGATCTTGCGGCGAGGTTAGGGGCAGGTTTTCGTACCCGCATTCTTGGACGTGTTTCAAATTCGCGCCTTTCTTATGCGAGTCGATTGCGTATTGCTTTCCAAGAGCTGGGCCCGATTTACATCAAGCTGGGTCAGTTGATGGCCAGTCGTCCGGATATTTTTCCAGAATACATTGTTCAAGAAATGGAAAGATTACGAGACGATGTCGAACCCGTTCCCTTTGATCAAGTTCGACCGGTCATCGAAAATAGCCTAGGTGGAAGTATCCACGACTTCTTTCGTCAGTTTGGTGAAGAGCCGATTGCCAGTGCTTCCATTGCACAGGTTTACAAGGCTGTCACTCTCGATGGTGACGTGGTGGCGATAAAGGTTCGTAAACCGGGTATCGAAAAAGTGATCGAACGAGATATAGGGGTATTGGATCAGTTCGCTGAAGCTCTTTCGCGGCAGCCTGAATCTGGAGGCTTCGATCCTGTGGCATTGGTTCGGGAGTTAAAAAACGCTCTCGATGGCGAGCTCAATTTTAGACTCGAGAAAAACTCCATTGATCGCATCAGAACATATTTTGAGGGTGACGATGAAATCGCGATTCCCAAGACTTTCTCCAAGCTCTGTGGTCGAGAGATTCTTGTCATGGAGTGGTTTGAGGGAGTCCCCGTCGGGAAGTTGACGAAAGAGGATCCTCGCAGGCAGCGTGTGGTTCGAATTTGTGCCCGTTCCCTGTTTAAAATGATGTTTAGGCATGGCCACTTTCATGGAGATCCACATCCTTCCAATATTTTGTGGTTGGAAGATGGAAGAATTGGCTGGATAGATTTTGGATTGACGGGGTTGCTGACTTCAGAGTTAAGATGGCGACTCTCTCGAATGCTCGCGGCTTTGGTCGAAAAAGATTACGAAGAGCTCGCGCGACAAGTGATCCACGTGGGGCACTGCCATGGAGAGGCGAATACCTTTGCTCTCACGCAATCGATAGCGCAGCACTTGGACCCATATTTGGGATTACAGCTCGCCGAAATCGATCTTCCCGCGATGCTGAAGAGCATCATTGAGATCGCAACTGATCACCGAATTGAAATCGCACCGGGGTTTGTAAGAATGACCCGGGCATTGGTTCTCTTGGAAGGGCTGGTCGAGAAACTAGATCCTGAATTTGATACAGCTACCGAATTGGAACCCTTGCTGAAGGAGCTACTGGAGGAAAAAGCGGCCCCCTCCGAACGGATCAAGCGCGCCGCCGATCAAACTCTAGAAAATCTGGAGGCGATGGGGGAGGTCCCTGCGCTTCTTTCTGAAGCGTTGAGGCGAGCGACTCGAGGACGATTACGTGTAGAATCTGAGATTACAGGGCTCGATAGGCTCTCCAAGCGTATTGAAAATGCGAGCCGACGATTGGTCGAGGGGGGCGTGGCCTCTGCTCTGATCGTTTCTTCTGCCCTATTTGCTGTATCTGATCTTCCTTGGTATGCGGGAGGATCTGCTTTACTGGCAGGGTTTATCCTGTTTCGAATACTGTTTGGCTATATCTCGCCCTGGCAATCCTAAATCCCACGCATGCAAGAGTCGCAGTTCTTTCTCGGTCCTGTTGACCCGAACCTGCCCAGTTTCTAACATCACAGTCTGAAACGAGGACCCTTGAAGCCTACTTACTCCATGCAAACAGTTGAAGTCGACGAAGCAGTACCGAAATCGAGAAGAGTCTATTTCGAAGTCTTCGGCTGCCAGATGAACAAGTTAGATGCTGAACTGATGCTGGAAGGTCTCATGCAAAGAGGCTACCAACTGGTCCATGATCCTGAGGAAGCGGGTGTGATTCTATATAACACCTGTTCTGTCCGTGAACGTGCGGAAGAACGTGCCGTCATGCGGATGACCAGTTTCAAGCGAAGGAAAAAAGAAGAGCCGGAATTGATTCTCGGTTTGACGGGCTGTGTTGCTCAACACAAGCAGGAAGAACTCGCAGAGCGTGCGCCATGGATCGATCTCATCATTGGTACTCGAGAATTCGATCGCTTACCCGACCTGATTGATGAAGTTCGCGGTGAAAGCCAAAGTATATTGGCGACGGAAATGGACTCACCCCTTGAGTTTGTCCGCCAACGAAATTTGGGTCCACAGCCTTGGCATGCATTTGTCTCGGTGATGCGAGGTTGCGATATGGTTTGTACCTATTGCATCGTTCCGACGACTCGAGGAAAAGAAGTGTCTCGCTCTCCAGAGGTGATTCTGGAAGAAGTTCGCCGATTGGCGGCTGAGGGAGTTCAAGAGATCACGTTTCTCGGGCAAACTGTAAACTCATACGGAAAGCGATTGGGAGCAGGAGGTGGTCTCGATACCCTTTTGCGGGGTGTGGAAGAAATCGATGGGATTCATAGATGTCACTTTATCACCTCGCATCCTCGCTTCATGAGACCCAAACTGATCCAGGCGATGGCAGATTGCTCAAAAGTGATGAACTATTTGCACCTTCCTGTTCAATCAGGAAGTGACTCCATGCTGGCAAGAATGAAAAGAACCTACGACCGCGACTTCTACTTAAAGTGCATTGAACGTCTCAGAGAGAAGATGCCAGATATCACTCTCGCTACGGATTTCATCGTCGGCTTCCCCGGTGAAACAGATGAGGAATTTGAAGAAAGTCTCTCTCTCGTAAAAGAGGTGGGATTCGATAGTGGATACGTATTCCAGTATTCTCCTCGTCCAGGGACTGTCAGTGCAGACCATTTGGTAGATGACATTCCTTTAGAAGTGAAGAAGGAACGTAATCACTTATTGCTAGATGCACTTCATACCAGTGGCAAAGCTAGGAATGATAGATTCCTCGGCCGTACTGTTGAGGTGATCGCAGAAGGACCCTCAAGAACTGATCCGACTCGTTGGGCAGGTCGTGCTAGAGATCATCGTATTGCGATCTGGCCTGCATGCCCTGATGACAAAGCAGGATCCTTTGCCGTGGTCAAAGTGAACAGAACTTCCGCAGCTACCCTGTTTGGGGAACGGGTGGACGGCCCGTCGGAGAAGCCAATTCTCCCGCCTGAAGTTCGATGAAAGAATACGACCCCGATTCTTACGAGATCTGTATGGCGCTGGCTCTTGAGTTGGCCCGAGACGGATTGGGAAAAGTTTCTCCCAATCCGCCCGTAGGGGCTGTACTGATTTCAAAAGAGTTACAAATCGCTAAAGGTTGGCACTCTGAATTTGGAGGTCCTCATGCTGAAGTGGCTTGTATCAATGATGCGAAAAGTCAGGGGATAGACACTCAGGGAGCCACCATTTTTGTCACTCTGGAACCGTGTGGTCATCATGGAAAAACTCCTCCTTGCGCAGAAGCCATCATCGAGGCCGGCATCACTCGAGTGATTTATGGGCATAACGATCCTCATCCGGTCACTCGGGGAAAGG
Organism: Planctomycetia bacterium; assembly: GCA_009937185.1. Taxonomy (GTDB): domain Bacteria; phylum Planctomycetota; class UBA8108; order UBA1146; family UBA1146; genus UBA12191. Next base: position 15,561 of record JAACCY010000176.1, on the reverse strand, counting down.
TCCAGATCGATTGCTGGCAGCGGGGATCGAAGTCAAATCCGGCATTTTAGAATCTGAGTGTGCAAAGTTATTGGCTCCATATTTGTGTCATATTCGAGAGAGAAGACCGCTCGTGACAGCCAAATGGGCGATGACTTTGGATGGCAGAATCGCTTCTGCGACCGGTGATTCGAAATGGATTACTTCAGACAGCACTCGTAAATGGACCCGGGAGCGAAGAGGCGATCACAATGCTATTCTCGTGGGGATTGGAACTGTGGAATCTGACGATCCTCAATTGACAGCCCGAACTCCTGGAGTGAGTGACCCCCTCAGAATCGTTCTTGATCCAGGCGGCAGAATTTCTGCAGATCGAAGATTACTCAATGATGGGGCACCCGTCATGTTGGTGATTCTTGAGGGGCAATCCGTTCCTTCTGGTTTGCCTGAATCAGTGGAAGTCTTATCGATACCTGGGAATCCTGTTGAAAATGGCAAGTCGGTGATAGATCTCAAGCATCTGTTATTGAAACTGGGCGAGAGAAATATTCAGAGCCTCCTTGTTGAAGGAGGAGCCGTCACGATTGGTCACTTTTTCGATACCAGTTGCGTCGATCGGTGTCAGGTCTTGATCGCTCCCAAAGTGATTGGTGGTGCCTTGGCACCCGGGCCGATTGCGGGAAGGGGACTCGATTTGATGACCTTCGCGATTGAAGCACTGGATCCCAAGTGGAGTGAATTTGGCCCTGATCGTGTTCTTGAGGCATCATTGACTCTTATTGGCCGTGGACGTCTATCCCGCTAATAAGTCCCTTTTCTCAGAGGATGATATTCTTACCGGGGTACCGAACTGTCCGTGCCCCGGGATCCGATGAATGAGAAGTGGACTTCCACAGCTCTCGGTCCCTCTTTAGGCATCAGGGAGAGACGGTCGTTTCTTGGCTCAGTGGTTTTCGAAATACCTACTACTTTTTTCATGCTTGGTTGTCCTCTGTTACACGACAGGGTTGACCGCATTGGGTGAAGACGAGCAAGAAAATCCACTCGTTGTCATCGAGCCCTTTGCAGTAGCCTGGAATCAAGGGAAGTGGGAGGAATCACTGCTTCGCTTCCTGGAGCTGTCGACCGAAATGCAAACGGCTTCTGCCCATTACTTTGATCTTGCTGGCATTTCAAAAAGTAGTGATGTTTTCGAAGTCGTTCGTAATCGATCGTGGCGACATATTCGAGATCTTCTAGGAGCAGTGGATAAACAAGGTGGAGCACAAGAGATGGCTGACTTATTGCCTCGCCTCCATCGGATTCAACTTGTATGCACCGTAACGGGAATGAAACCGCCTCCAAACTCCTTTCAGATTATTGAAAAATGGAGACAAAGAAGTCACTCTCGTTTTAAGAGCGATGCCTGCTTTCATAATTTGAAGGAAGCTTTGCTTCAGCATGATGAAAAGTGGGCTGCTGAAGAATTGGCATCGCTTCGTCAGATTCGATTACTCGATGTGAGGGTTCAATGTGAGACCGAGGTCTTGCTTGAGGAATCTCAGGAGCGTCTTCAATCCGAGTTACTTGGAGCACGGCAAAGAGTGAATCCCGGATCGGTATTGGAGATTTGTAAGCGTTTAGAATGGTTGGGGAAAAGCTCAAAGATGTCTCATGACATGGCCCATTGGGCGAGAGATGAGTTACGCCGACTTGCCAGTGAGAATATGAGTTCAAATCGAGAAGGGCAGGCTTTGCTTCAATTGGCAAAGCTTATTGAAGAGGACGGAAATATTAATGATGTGGTAGGGAGTCTACGAGAAAAGTTATCGTTGACGCTCCGACCGCGAATCGTAGCTTCGGAAACAGATTTGGATGAGATACCGAACGAGATCCATGTGTTGATTCCCGGTGCGATCGAGATTGAGCGCGCTGTCATGGATCAAAATCAGAAAGTTACCCGTCGTTTTGAACCGGTTGGGCGGAAATGGATTCGGTCTCCTGATCATCTGGCGGATAGCAAGATTTGGTTGGATTCTCTCGAGGAAATATTGCTCTTAAAGAATAGGTGGTTGGATACACCTGTTAGCGAGTCTCAGGCGATTATTGAGAGATTGAATTTTCATGTGCAGTCTGCACAGAGATTGGCACGAAGACTTGCTGCGAATCCTGCTCGAAGATCAAGATCGATTTGGGAATTGCAGAGCCGAGAAGTTCATGGGGATGTGGTTCGCGTGAAGATTTACTGTCCTGTCGCTCTCATCGATGATGTGGGTCGGGAGGTGTGGACTGCGATCGAATGCACCGAATTTCTTCAGCCAAGCCAATATAAGAGGGTCACTCTGCCGGTCAGAATCTCGGATTGTGAGAAATTGGAGCAACAATTGAGAGCGCGAATAGGGCTCGAAATAGAAAAATTGGCGGATCGTTGGGCTCGGGGAAGGCTCGATGAAACCATCAGCAAGGCCAGAATCCTGGCTCAGCAGGGGAATAGGGGGGCTGCTATGGAATTACTGCTCCCTGCCCTGATAGGCGCAGAAGACTCTGATTCTGACCTCAGAGACATCGCAGCCGCTGATCTGGCCCGTTGGAGCGGGTTGGGAGAGCGAGCGATCAGGGCTGCTTTGGGAAGATCTGAAACTCCCTGACCTGCCTTCATTGAAGCGATGGCGGATCGAGTCTATCCTCGCTCGTCGGGAGAGACTAATTCAGGTCCGCTCCCACGCATTCCAAAGAGGTGACATGCTCGACATTAAGTACATAAGGGCAGAGTTGGACGCGGTTCGAAAGGGAGCCGAGGACAAAGGATTTTCTGTCGATCTCGATAGATTGATCGCCCTTGATGATCAACGGAAGGTCTTGCTCACTGAGCAGGAACAACTTCGTCATGATCAGAAAAATGCAGGTAAAGAAATCGCCACTCTTCAAGGCGATGACAAACAGCAAGCTATTCAACGAATGGCTCAAGTTTCTGATCGCATCAAGACTCTCGGTGATGAACTGCGAGAGGTGGTCGATGAACTTGAAAAAATTCAATCAGGTATTCCGATGCCAGCGGCACCAGAAGTTCCCCTAGGGCCTGACGACAGTGGCAATGTTGAGTTGCGGGTAGTGGGTACTATTCCCGAATTTGGTTTTGAACCAAAGGACCATGTCGAGTTGGCTCAAGACCTCGATATTGTCGACTTCCCCAGAGCGTCGAAGCTTGCAGGATCTCAGACATACATTCTAAAAGGAGCGGGTGCGCTTCTTGAACTTGCAGTGCTTAGATTCGCACTCGACCATGTCGTTGATCGAGGGTTTATACCAATGATGGTTCCTACCATGGTGAAGTATGAACCTCTTTATGGAACGGCTTACTTTCCGGGGGGCGAAGAACAAACTTACGAGATTCCTCGGGATAACCTTTACCTCACGGGAACGAGTGAAGTTCCTGTGACCGCATTTCATTCTGATGAAATCCTGGAAGAGGATGACTTGCCGATCAAATACTGTGGCTGGTCGACCTGCTACAGGAGAGAGGCGGGTGCTGCGGGTAGAGATACGCGTGGCCTCTACCGGATTCACCAGTTCAACAAGGTTGAGCAGGTGATTATTGACAAATCTGATGTGGAGCAATCGGTCGAGCATCACGAGTTTATCCGGAATAATGCGGAAGAGATTCTTCAGGCGATGGAAATCCCCTACAGGGTTGTCGACGTCTGCACTGGGGATCTTGGAATGGGACAGGTTCGAAAGTTTGACATCGAGGCTTGGATGCCATCTCGAGGTTGGGGTGAAACTCATTCTGCTTCGAGGTTTTACGATTATCAGTCGAGGCGAATGAATCTTCGATACCGTGGAAAAGACGGCAAGGTTCATTACTGTCACACACTAAACAATACGGCTATCGCGACACCTCGGGTGTTGATTGCCATTCTAGAGAATCATCAACGGGAAGACGGCTCGATCCGAATCCCAGAGGTTCTTGTGCCATATATGGGTGGACGTACAGAGATCACCCAAACCAATGCCAGCGGAGCGAGATAGAGAGACGGGAGTACCACATGCGGCACGTCTGCGTGGTTGGACTAAATTGGGGCGACGAAGGTAAAGGCAAAATTGTCGATGTTCTTGCAAGGGATGTCGATGCTGTTGTTCGTTACCAGGGTGGAGCCAATGCCGGTCATACTGTTTACATCGGGGATGTGAAACACGTTCTTCATCACTTACCTATGGGAGTGCTGCACGGCGGTATTCTGGCAATTCTCGGAAACGGGATGGTGATCGAGCCTCGGAAACTTCTTGAAGAAGTCGAGTCTCTTCCAGAAGAAGCGATCGCACAAATTCGAATCTCAGATAGTGCCCATGTGGTGTTACCGCATCATGGGGCGATCGAGAAAGTGAATGAAGAGAGTGCAAGCAGTCCAATTGGTACGACCCTGAGAGGGATCGGACCCGCTTATCAGGACAAGTTTGCAAGGACTGGGCTTCGTATGGGAGACCTTGTCAAAGAAGGTTTCGTAGAAAACCAACTTCATGATTTCCTCGAGGAAAGACGTCAAGTTCTTGGCGGAACAGAAGAAGGCGTTCTTGAAGCGGTAAAGATATGTACACGTCTTCGAGATCGTTTGAGAAATCAGATCGTGGATACACGTGAATTGCTCAATCGAATGCATGATTCTTCAGGAAAGCGACTCCTCTTTGAGGGGGCTCAAGGTTGCATGCTGGATATTGACTTCGGTACATATCCCTTTGTGACGTCATCGAGCCCTTCTTTCCTTGGAGTGGGAACCGGAAGTGGATTTTCACCTCGAAAGGTGGATCACGTCGTAGGGGTGACGAAGGCTTATTGCACCCGAGTCGGAGAAGGACCATTCCCTTCTGAAATCCACGGCACTGAGGCTGAAGAGTTGCGTCAGGCAGGTGGAGAGTTTGGGACGACAACAGGCCGGCCGAGAAGAGTAGGTTGGTTGGATTTGCCTGCGCTTAGATTTGCAGCAGAATTGAATGATCTTGATTCTTACGCACTGACAAAGGCTGACGTACTCAATGGTAGAAGTACTGTGCCAGTAGTGACTGCTTATCGTCGTGGCGATGAAATCCTCAACGTCTACCCAGGCGGTACCGACGACTTATCTGGAATCGAACCGATAGTTGAAGAATGGCCGGGTTGGGATAGCGTCGATGAAGTCACGATGAAACCATTCATGGATCTTCTCGAAAAAGAGACGGGGATTCCTGTTTCGATTCTTTCGACAGGAAAACGAAGAGACGAAGTTTGCCTGTTCAACCCGTTCACGGCTGAAGGAGAGCTCGCTTGATTCCTCATCAGGAATTCGGGAGTAAGAGAGATTCTTCAGACGGCTTTGAATCTGTTGATCTGAATGACGATGGTCGGGATCTGCCTCGGCATGTTGCGGTCATCATGGATGGAAACGGTCGCTGGGCGACAATGCGGGAGAAGTCGAGGGTGGAAGGCCACAGTCGCGGGGCGGAAGTGCTGCGTGACCTCGTCAGATGGTCTCAAGAGCGTGGCCTTGCTGAATTGACCTGCTATGCGCTCTCTACCGAGAACTTCCAGCAGCGACCCTCCGATGAGGTGGATTCTCTCCTCAATCTGTTGGGGACCTATCTCAAGTCTGAGAGAGAAGAGTTAGACCGACTCCAGGTTTGCTTTCGAGTCATCGGGAGAACTGCCGAGTTACCAGAAGAGACCCAAGTCCTTTTGCAGGAAACTGTCGATCTGACCCGTAAAAATGACAATCTCGTTCTTCGGCTTGCCGTCAATTATGGCGGAAGAGCAGAACTGGAAGATGCAGCAAGGCTACTGAGGAGTTCTTCAGAATTCACCTCACTTGCTCAGTGTCTCTACGAACCTGAAATGTCCGATGTGGATCTATTGATTCGGTCGGGTGGCGAAAAACGGTTTTCAAATTTCTTGCCTTGGCAATTAACCTATTCAGAACTGTACTTCACTCCTGTTCTCTGGCCGGATTTCTCCGAAAAGGAATTTGATCTTGCCTTGGGAGAGTACTCCTCGAGGAGTCGAAGATTTGGTCGTTTGCCGAATCGGGAAGCGGAGGCTGAATGAGTGGATTAAAAGCTCGACTCTCATGGGGAATTCCTATTTCCATTGGCGTCATTGTTTTGCTGTCCCTCGATATTTCAGGAGTCGGTTCCGGTTGGGGTGTTCGCATACTGACTTTTCTTTTTGGCGTTTGCGCTTGCCTAGAAGGCGTAGCCCTCGCCAGTGACAAACGTCGAGATGCCGTCATTGGAGTCGGTTTGTTTGTCGGACTCTTTGTGGCGTTCGTTTCAGATGAGGGTCAGTCCCTTCTGGGGTGGGACTCTATACCCTCCTATTTGTTGATGGGGATCCCTCTGTTTTTGGCCCCATTGATCACAGAACTTGTCCCGGGGATTTCGGGGCGTCCTGCTCGAAGGATTCTTCATGCTATTTTGGTCGCAGTCTGGCTGGTGCTCCCGGTATTGGCCTGTGTTGCTGTCGATAGTGATCCATTGGGAGCACATATCCTTCTCTGTGCGTTAGTCATGGTGAAGGGATCAGATACGGGTGGGTACATTGTGGGTCGGAGTATGGGTCGAATCCCGCTTCACCCCATCAGTCCCAGAAAAACAGTCGAAGGATTGCTGGGGGCCATCGGGGCTTCCGTATTGGCGGGAGCCATTTATTCTTCCGTCCTTGCAGATCCTGGATTCCCAGTATCGCAGGCGTGCTTCATTGGGGTCTTGGTGGCTCTTGCGGGGCAGTTGACGGATCTTCAAGAGTCCGCTTTGAAACGTGCTGCTGGGGTCAAAGATTCAGGGCGCACCATTCCCGGATTGGGAGGCGTGCTCGATATGATGGACAGCCTGATACTGACGATTCCGTTGGTCTGTTGGCTTCGGACACTCTGGTATTAACGATCGAGGAGAATCTCATGTCTGCGCAATTTGAATTTCGTGATGATGAGGAAACTCAAGAGATCCTTGGGATCCGTGATATTCAACTACGGATGATCCGTGATGGATTTTCTGTTCAGGCTGTCGCCCGTGGACGTTGTCTCGACCTTGAAGGCGACGACATACGGGTAGAAGCGGCTCGTCAGGCTGTCGAAGAAATGCTGGCAGCCCATAGGAGTTCGGGGAATCATTCCCCGGAAGACGCATTGGATACTGCCCTGCAGAGATTTAGGGCGGGGGATCCTCCTGAGCATGATCCATTTGGCGAATCGGAGCAGGAACTCTTTGAGGAGTCTTCCGGTGGGGAATCAGAAGTAGGAGATCCAGGAGTACCCAGAACCGGATTACAAAAGATTGCTCGAACACCGGGACAAGCTCGGTATCTCGAAGCGATGGAGAAAAATGACATCGTGATGGCACTTGGACCCGCCGGAACTGGAAAGACGTACCTCGCTGTAAGAGCTGCGGTCGAATCGCTCAAATCTGGCGAAGTTCGAAAGTTGATTCTGACGCGTCCGGCGGTGGAGGCGGGAGAGAAGTTGGGATTCTTGCCCGGTGACTTCCAACAAAAAGTGAATCCTTATCTGCGACCCCTCTATGATGCTCTTCACGAGATGCTCGATTACGACCAGGTCAGAAGATATAGCGATCGCGAAATTATCGAGGTGGTTCCGCTCGCATACATGAGAGGGCGAACTCTCAGCCATTCATTCATCATTTTGGATGAAGCTCAAAATACAACGACGGCTCAAATGAAGATGTTCCTCACGCGAATGGGAGCCAGGTCTCGAATTGTCGTGACGGGAGACCCTACTCAGATGGACCTTCCCAAAGGGCAGACCTCTGGGCTACTCCATGCTCGTCGAGTCTTGACGTCTGTAAAAGGGATCGCTTGGGCAGAGCTGGAAGCCTCAGATATTGTCCGAAATCCCCTTGTGACCCGAATTGTGAAGGCATATGAGCGTCATGAAGGCAGTTCATCCTGATTATTTAAGTCTTTTTAAAATATAGACTTAGGTTGGAATGACGTGCTTTCCCCGAGGGATTGGCTTCGTATCCCTTGGACAGGAAGACCGTTTCCTCAGACAATAGCCAGCCGACAGCTTGAGAGTTGTCGGTCGCCGGAGGGGTCTCCGGAGTTGGAAGGCTGAGGACGAGAAATGAGTACCTCACGGGGACGCGCTGGCGGAAAAAGCTGGCAGCGACTCTCATTTGGCAAGAGAACGACCCCTTCGGGGCATATCTCCGCCGGAGAGGCTCAGGCGAAGCAGGTCTATCATACGGTCCTGCTGGTCCTGCAGATCTTGTTGGTCACTTTCCTTATCGGTTGGAAATCCACCACACAAGATCTTCAACAGGGTCCTACTCCCGGCCGTTGGATCGAACTTCTTGCTACGATTATCCTGATTCACGCTGGAGCGCTCCTGCTCGGTCGAATTATTCGACCTTCCGGGCGCTGGCTTCTGGGGCGTACCTTTCTTTTTCTGAATGGGTTTCTCGTTTCCAGTTGGGTCATGCTTCAGGATTCTGAGATTTCCGTCATGCTCTTGCCTGTTCCTTTACTGGGAATGGTTTTGGGTTTCCTTCTGCGTTCTTCGCAAGCCGTATTGATTTCAGGACTGGCAGTTGTTCTCACATCTCTCATGGTTCTCGAGCGGTCTCCAGAGGCCAACGTTGCAGCGATGGGTCTGGCACATTTCCTAGGAATCCTCGTGGCTGTTCAAGGTGTTCAGCGCGTCAGGTCGCGGACCCGCATTTTGACAGTTGGATTTCTTGCAGGATTGACTCAGGCATTGGCCGTATTGCTTTTGGATCCACTCGCATTCAAAAACATAGACCTCGCCAACTTAACACTCACGGTTCCTTTACAAGATGCGACTTGGAGTCTTATTGGAGGAGTCATAGCGGGGGTACTGATTACCAGTGCATTGCCATTCTTGGAGCGCTGGTTTGATGTTTTGACAGAGATTCGCCTCGTGGAATTGGGCGATACCCATAGACCTCTCTTGAATGAGGTTTCTCTTCTCGCACCGGGCTCCTTTCAACACTCCTTGATGGTGGGTCAACTCGCAGAAGAGGCCGCAAACAGTATTGGCGCAAATGGATTGCTGTGTCGTGTGGGTGCTCTCTATCACGATATTGGCAAGATGAACAAACCCGGCTATTGCGTGGAGAATATGCAAGGTGGAGAGAATGTTCATGATCGCCTGACGCCAGAAATGTCCAGGCTAGTGGTCATCGCCCATGTGAAAGACGGTAAGAAAATCGCTCTGGAAGAGCGACTTCCGGGCCCCATCGTAGACATGATTCCTATGCACCATGGAACCTCGGTCGTGGAATTCTTTTTTCACAAAAAAGCACGCCAGGTCGATGAGAGTGAAGCAGACCGAACCCGTGACGATTTCCGGTACCCCGGTCCACGCCCAACCTTTAGAGAAGCAGGGATTCTCATGCTTGCAGACGGTGTGGAGGCTTCATCCCGAACGCTCTCCGATCCGACTCCAGCGAGAGTGAAGCAGCATGTCAAAAACATCATTCAGGCTCGCATCAATGATGAACAATTAGACAATTGTGAACTGACGATGAGTGACCTCCATAGAATAGAAGATGCTTTCGTCAGAGTGCTCTCGGCGATTCATCATGGACGGGTCAAGTATCCGACAGACGATGACGGGAAATCTGTGGGGGAAAAGTCCTCAGATTCAAAGACAGCCGGTTCAAAGTCAGACAAGGGTGAAAAGGAAGAGGGCAACTCTTCAGATTCTCCGGTGACAGCGCGCCGTCGATGAACTCCGACTCTATGAATTCAGACCCCTCCCAAAATCCATCGATGGTCACAGTCGAGAATTTGCAAAACCATTTGCCCGTGGAGGCGGATCGAGTCGAGGCTCTCGTGAGGTTCGTGTTGAAGGGGGAGGGGGAAGCCGGCGAAATCAGTATTTGTTTTGTCGACGATGACAGAATAACGGAACTTCATGGAGAGTTTTTGAACGATCCCACACCGACGGATGTGATCACTTTTCCTCTAGGAGATGATGATTCCCGGACTTTGGAGGGGGAAATCGTGGTCTCCTCAGAAGCCGCAATTCGGCAAGCAGGAGAGCACCAATCGACTCCTTTGCAAGAATTACACCTCTATGTGATTCATGGGGTGCTTCATCTCGCAGGATATGACGATTTAAGTGAAGCAGAGGCCGAGGAGATGTCTCGTATTCAGGAGGGCTATTTATCTTCCTGGATAGCCCTGAACGGCCCCTTCACCGATTGACAAAGCCCCCTCAGTGACTTAGACCATTGTATGCATCCAAAGGGGGAATCAGGGCGATTATTCAATCGAGCCTTGATCCGTGTTCACGGAATTTTCCGAGGACTTTTTACCCCGTAGTGGATGTTCTGGGAGGAAGACCAATGCCATTCAATCAGCAATCGAATCGAGCAAATCCTGTGATTAGATTCCGTTCAGCTAACTTCTTTGTCGCTGCAATTCTTGTTTTGGGTGTGGTGGGCTGTGATAACGAAAAATTTACCCCGCCGCCGACCGAAGCCGAGTTCTCCGTGGGAGCTTTTTCAGTTCCCTATCCGTCTGATGTGTTTATCACATACGCCGCTCTCAATGAGGCCGCGTTGCTGCAAGCTGGGGCACCCGGAGCATCGTTCACCAATACTCCCATTATTCCCAGCGCTGAAGATGCGAGCGATACAGGAGATGTTCTGATCGCTCAGGGATTCTTGGATGGCTTCTCAGTGACAATGCCGATGCAATTGGACTTCACTCACAATCTGGATCCTTCCACGGTTGTGGGAGGTCAAACGGTTCGGGTGTTTGAGATCTCGATCTCGCCTCCGAGTGCGACATTCGCTGCCAGTGGTGCTCCCATAGCAATGCCGACCAGCATCATTAGAGAGTTTCAGGCAGACTCTGATTACAGCGTCTCCATGTCTAAGAGTGTGGGTTACCAAATAGTCGTGAGACCTCGAATCCCATGGCCAGCCTCCGACAATGTTTCTTTAGGAGGACAGAGTCGGGGTATTCTCGTCGCTGTCACCAATGGCGTGAGAGATTTCCGTGGGAATCCGATTATTCGATCGGATCAATACGATCGAATGGCCAATCAGATTAGCTCTCAGACTGGGAACGTTTCCATCGATTCATTTGCGAACAGCGTCGGTGCAATGGTGGGTAATAGCCTTCAACTCTTGGCGACTCAAGGAATGAATCCTGCTGACATTGTCGTTTCCAACAGTTTTACCTGTCAAAGTGTGACCGATGTGATCGACGAGGCCGTCTCCGATACATTGGATTCGGGTCCGTTTGCCACCACGACCAGTATTGGCCTTCCTTCTGTTGATACGGTGGCCGGTTTTCTCGTAGCTACAGGAGTGTTGACTCCAGAGCAAGCCGCTGGATTGCCGACGAATCCGAATATGTCTCAAGGAACAATCACGCTGCCCACTATCTACCCTGGAAGTGCGGATCCCAGTACTTGGCTTTCTGCCGCCCAGGGTTATCTCACTACTGATAATGATTCCGTCGTCTATCAGAGTACAAGCGACGCTCCCAATCCTGCGTTTCCAACACGGTACAACACCGGTACTAAATTCTTGGGGACGGCAGAGGTCCCTGTGACCATTTTTACTCCCAACTCTGTGAACTCTCCTGGACCTTGGCCGACCATCATTTTTCAGCATGGTATCACTCGTTCCAGATTCGATGCTTCAGCAGTGGCACCGCTCTTCGCCGCTTTTGGATTCGCAACTATCGCAATGGATGCTCCCCTGCATGGAACTTCTGCAGCGAATCCTTATTGCACGCAGTTGGGTGTCGCTGCGAGTGGATTCGGTTTACCGGGTTCTGAACGCTCCTTTGGTATGGATTTGATTAATAACGAAACAGGGGAACCGGGATCAGATGGAATTCCCGAGGATTCTGGAACATATTTCCTCAACTTCCCAAGTCTCATCAGTTCTCGTGCCGTGTGGACACAAGCGGTTTGTGATCTGAATGCACTCGCAACAGCCATTCCGACCTGGGACATAGGCGATTCTTCTGGCACCCCTGATGGAGTCCCTGATTTCACAAACGATGTTTACTATGTTGGACAATCATTGGGTGCTCTCATTGGTACCACCTTCTTGAGTTCCGCCGAAAAGGGATTGATCAAAGGTGCTGAACTCAATGTTGGAGGTGGACATGTTGCAAAGCTCCTCGAAAACTCTCCCAACTACAATCCCCGATTGATCGCATTCTTTGAGGGAGAAGGGCTCGTTCAGGGAAGTACTACTGCGGAACAGGCTTTGAATGTGATTTCGTCCGTTGCTGACGGCATCGATCCTATCAATCATGTTCGAAGGGCATCAGGGAATACCAACCTGAGAATGTCATTTGTCGCGGGTGGTAATCCCGCTGAAAATTTCTTGGAAGATACTGCCGGAAATACAACACCTCTCGGATATTTCCCGCCTGACCTCGTCGTTCCGACGGATTCGCTCGGATCAGGATTTTACGCGGATTATCTGGGATATCCCATTTCCGGGATTCCCACATCCGGATCGGATGATACGCGGCTTTACACTGGAATCGTTGAGCCCAGTTACCTCGGCGGTGGTTTCCCGATGATGAGAATGGCATCTATACCAAGGATGAAGTTGGGGAATAACAATTTTCCAAAAGGATATACTCCACAAGGAGGATTGGTTTACACAACAGGTGATCATGGAGTCTTTGCGGATCCCCTTTCCGATCCTGGTTTTTCGATGCAAGCATCAATTTCCGCTGCTTTCGCCCGTTTGACCGCTTTAGGTTCAGACAGTTTCAGAGTGAATATTCCCGCCGGAGCTTTGGGGAATATCCCCAAGGTAGATATTCTGGATGAATCTGATTTGGTCATCTCTGTCGAAGCAGGTAGCACTTTGTTGGGTTCGATCACAGTTTCAGAAACCGGGAACAGCGTCTCACCGATAGAAGCGGTGTTTGATACAAATGGAGAGTCGGGCTCATTGGCCGCAGCAGCAGCTGCTTACGGTGCTCACCACTTCAACTGGTATCAGGTAGTCACGTCGGATGACCTCCCCCCTAATACTCCAAGTGGTGATCTGAATGCTGTCGGTGCATTTCTGAGTTCACCCCGTATCAGTCCTCCTTCGGGCGGAACGGGCCAAACTGCAATCGCAGCGGATGATGGTGTCTATGCAGACGACAAGCCTTGGCTTTGGAATGAAATCCAAGTCGACCCCTCTGCATTTTCCATCGATCAAGATGCCGAGCTTGAAGATTTCTTCGGTGTCAGAGAATTTACGGACAACGTCGGCGCTCCCGCACCAGCCGGAACTGATCAGGCCGTCGGAGATCCTTCCCTGCAGACCACTTTGAGTTACGACATGGGACCATGGTTGGGTGTCGTCGATGAAATTGCTGGAGGATCAGGAGATCGAGTCGAAGTTCGAGTATGGCTTGTTGCTGTCGACGTCAATGGAGATGCCGTTAGAATCCTGCGTGGATTTACGTTCCAAGTGGGTGAAAACAATGCTTCAGGATCTTACTTACCCGTAAATTCTGGCGCTGCTGAGCTACCAGGATCTGCAGGTTCGACCGGTGACGATGGTTTGCTGGGTTCCTTCTAATAAGATCTTCTGATCGAAACGAGGGGTGCTTCTTTGGAAGCACCCCTCGTTTTTTTTTGGTCGAGCTCTCGGGATGATTCGGACCTGTATAGAGATCAATCTTCGAAGACCTGTGAGTGCATGAATGAGAAAGAAGTCACCCAGTATGGAGAACAATAATGGTGTGAGACTCATGGAGGAATTGAATTCTTTCGGAGAGTTTTGTCGTTCTTCCAGAGTTGTGAACTTGCTGATTCCTAGAGTTTCTCACTGGTCTCTCGGTCAACATATTCATCACGTGTTGAAGGCCGACCGATTGAACTTCAAAGCGGCAGAGGTGATTTTGTCGGGTAAAGGATCCCCTTGGTCCGACAAGTCGATCGCCGTGGAGCATCCCGTGATGAAAACGGGAGTGATTCCGAGAGGGGTGTCGAAGGCTCCGGAGTTTGTTCAACCACCAAAGAAGATAGATGCCACTGACCTTGAGGTCTTGAGACTCAAGGTGATGGATCTTTGGCAAGGAGTGCTTCCTGCATTGCAGGAAGATCAGGAGGAATGGGGAATGATTCCTCATCATGCCCTTGGAGAATTGGGGGCACTCGATTGGCTTCGATTTGCATGGATTCACTCACGTCATCACGGTGAGATCGCTCGAGAGATTTGGGCTGCGCGTGATTCCAAGTCTGATATTGATTCTGACCCTCAAAATTGACGACTTTAGTGAGGGCCGTAGACCTCAGGGATTCCTTGGTAGCCTTAATGAGTTGTTGAGGCCTCAGCGCATATTGCCATATTGCCATATTGACAAGTTTCGATACTCTCAAATCTACTGACCAGTGCGAGAATTGAGACTTTGTCAGAAATCTGGAGATCACATGTTCGTTTCTTGTCTTCTTCTCTGTTCGTTTCTCCAACAACTGCCAATGACTTCTGCAGGAGCACTCCCCGATGGTCAGGTGAAGTCTGATTCAGAAGCGACAGACGGTATCGAAGAAATTCAGATTGTGGGGCAGCGCAGGGTTCCAGGGTCCTTACTCAGTCGTTCTCATCTCGATCTTGAGGATGGAATTGAGAATCGAGAGTTCTTTGCTCGGACAATTGGGGATCAGTTGGATCAGGTTCCGGGGGTTCATCTGCAAAGGACTTCTTACGGACAAGTCTCTCCGTTCCTGAGAGGCTTAACGGGCTTCAGAACACTCGCACTGATCGACGGAATACGATTAAACAACTCCACTGTTCGATCAGGACCCAATCAATACGTTTCGTTGATTGATCCATTGCTTCTTGATTCGACGAAAATAATATTCGGTCCGGGGTCGGTTCTTCATGGAAGCGATGCCGCGGGTGGCGTAATTCAGATGTCTTCTCGTATTCCTAGACCTGGTGATCAAAGCGGGGAGGAGAGTCGATTCTTCCAGAGATTGTCCAGTGCTGAGCAATCTTCAATATCAAGGATTGAATACGAATCGATTTCTGAAGAGACCGCCTTTGGCTTTGGTGCGAGCTTGAAAAGTTATGGTGACTTCTACGCGGGAGCAGAAGAAGGACTTCAAGAAGAAACGGGCTATGGTGAGACCAGTGCTAATTTCTCGGTTGTTCATGAACTTCAGGATCATCTGACCTTACAGTTTGTCGCCCAGTCCCATCGCCAGAATGATGTCCCAAGAACTCATTCGACCATCTATGGGAGCACTTGGGAGGGACTTGTCACTGGATCTGATCTGAAGCGGAATCTCGATGGTGAACGCGATCTCGTTTACTTGAGAATGATGCAATGGCATGGTCCCCAAAGTTCATCAAGGTGGACTATATCTCGACAAGATATCACTGATGCGGAAGATCGGGTGCGATCGAATGGTGTTCTCCGAGAGCAGGGGGTCGCAACAGAAGCGATGGGAGTCGCCTATGATTGGTTCGGATATTCTGAACTGGGACCACTCTCGACGGGGCTTGAGTGGACTCACGAGGAGGTCGATTCTTATTTTCGACAGTATGACTCCCTCGGAAACCTCGATGTTGTTCGCCCAAGAGGCCCGGTAGCTAACGATTCTACATATG
>JAACCY010000175.1 GCA_009937185.1 Planctomycetia bacterium | reverse complement strand
TGTAGATGGACTTTAATTACACCGACTTTCATCAGGAATCTCCCTCTCCGGTTTCTGGTTTTTCTGGCTGGGCGATACCCAGATCTTCTATTTTTCTGAGAAGAATCTCGATGGGCATATCAAGACGGTCTGCGACCTCATCGTTACGGCCACCGGAAAGAACGAGGAGATGCTCTAACCACTGTCGAAACTCCTGACGAAGTTTAACGGGAGATAATCCCAAAGTACGTGCCGCTGGGCGCAGTTTCCAACGGGTTTGTCGCAAGGTTTCGGTGATGATCGAACCGCCGAATTCTCGTTGCAGGAGGGCCCAAGGGCGTCTGTCTTTCGGTGCCTCCTTAGGAACGGATCGAATCAAGTCTGCGATGGCGGATCGGTCGATGTGAACAAAACGGCCTGGAGAAAACTGTATTTCTTCGACTCCAAGGGTGTCTTCTGCATGTCCTTCTCCACGAATGTTAAAAACTCTTTGTAAGACATCTGGGGAGATCAGTTCAGTAGGGGTGAGGTCGACGCAAAGTTGAATTACATTACGTAATTCTCGAACATTGTTGGCATGCCAATCTCGGCTGGAGAGCAGAGCGAGGGTTTCTGAATCTAATCCTCGGATAGGAGGATTTTTCCGCTCACCAAACAAGGCCACAAAATGCTCCGCAAGTCTTGGAATATCTTCGCGGCGCTCTCTCAAGGAGGGCAATCGGAGTGGGAATTCATGAATACGATGATAAAGGTCAACGAGGAAACGATCCTCTTCGACCTCCCGTGCGAGATCACGGTTCGTCGCGCAGACGACTCGTACATTGACGGGTCGCCAGTCACGATCTCCGACTCGACGAATTTCTCCTTCTTGAAGAACTCTTCGTAATGCCTGTTGCATGGGGACAGATGCGTCACTGATTTCGTCCAAAAAGACGGTACCACCTTCTGCCGCTTCAAATGCTCCAATCTTGTCGCTGGTCGCACCTGTGAAGGATCCTTTGGTATGACCGAACAATTCGCTCTCCAATAGAGTCTCTGACAGACCAGAGCAATCGACGACGACGAAGGGTTGTTCGGCCCTTGGGGACTGGGTATGAATCGCCCGAGCGAGTAGCTCTTTACCAACCCCTGATTCTCCAGTGATTAAAACGGTACGATCGAGATGAGCTGCGGTCTTTGCCAATTCAAGGGTTCGTTGCATGGCAGGAGATTGTCCGACGATATGCCCCATGTGGGCTTCCGCCTCATTCCGGCTTCGTAACTGTCGCAATTCTCTCACATGTTTTTGGTGCAGCAGAACTGTGTGTACGGTAGGGGCGAGAGTCTCTGCGAGGGCTTCCACGAAGTTACGATCACGCTCTCCGAAAAGATGTCGAGCATCTCGACGTTCGATGTACAGAGCGCCGCTGGTAGTTTCGTCAGTGAGAAGGGGAACGGAGAGAAGAGTGAGAACTCGAAGACCCCTCAGACTTTCTGAGGATCGAAATCGAGGATCGTCCAATGCATCCTCACACAGAACCGATTTTCCAGTTTGAATAGTTTCTTCAACAATAGTTCGACTGAAGGTGAAATCTTCTTCTCCAGCGCTCCAGCCAGCACCGGTTTCCAATAGTTCACCATCACCTCCACGAGTGATGAGCAAGGCTCGCTCGACGGGGGCGCCATCGCCAAACTCGATTTCTCCGATCGCCAATTTCAAGATGCGTTCGAGTACTTCCCTGACATCATAGTCCCAATCCACTTCCAACTTCATGCTGAATTGATCGAGCATCTGGCGGATGCGTGCGAGTACTGCACGCGCGCGATAATCAAGAGGTTCCACGGTACTCTCCTGTTTCTAACTGGGAGATGAATGACTCAGTCATGGACAACTCTTCAGTGCTTTCCAGTTGTCGGAAATGTTTTGCCGCACGCTTGAGCTGCTGAAGTGCTAATGGCTGCTCTTCTACTTGATAGAGGAAGTGAGCGAATTCTCGACACGTCACTGCCAATGCATGCTGGCAATCGTTCTCTTCGAAAATCTTCAGAGCCTTTTCGAAAGCTTTTCCTGCTCGGTCAGCCCACTCGAATCCCCGGTCTCTTTGCACTTTTCCTAAAGTTCGCCAACAGCATCCCTCTGAATAAGGAAGGCGCTGATCTCGCACCTCTTCCAAAGCCGATTCCACCTTTTGTAACGCGACATCGAGTGCTCCTAAGTGGCGGTGAGCCTCCGATTGAATTCTCAGTGCATCGATGATCAGTGGAGCACTGCGAGCCTCGCGTGAGCGTTCTTCTGTCGTTAATGCTATTTCGAGCGCTTTTGAGTTGTCTCCTGAGCGACCAAACGCCCGAGCCTGAGTCAACTTTGCGCGCAGGATTCCTTGGGCGTCGCCCACCTTCTCAAACAATGCAAGGCCGGACGTCAAAGAGTCATGGGCTTCTGAAAGTTGATAACTCTCCAATTGAAGCATTCCTAAACTGACGAGGGCGTCCGCTTCAGCACGGACGATCCGGTGTTGCATTGAAAGTTCAAGATAGTTTGTGAGCAATTCGTGAGAACGTCGATGTTCTCCACGGTGATAGTGAAGCGACCCGAGATTTCCTAGGGTAAGAATCCGACCTTGCAGGTCGCCCGTTTCACGAAACAAATCGAGTGCTTGTTGAAGGCTCTCTTGGGCCCGAATCGTCTCACCACTACTGATCAGGGTTCGACCCAGATTCATCAGTGTGATCGCAAGTCCACGCCGATCTCCGCATTCCTCGCGAAGTTGGCGTGAAGTGATATACGCCTGAACGGCTTCCCGGAATCGACCCTGGTTTTGGAACAACGTACCGCGCTGACCCCAAATACCCGCTTGTTGCATTGGGTGGCTACTGCGTTCAGCGATAGGCATCGCTTCGTCAAGCCTCTCGAGGGCCTCTTTCAGTTGGCCGCTTCTTCGATCGAGGGAAGAGAGTCCGATCAAGGCGAGGACGTAGTTGCTGTCGAGTGATTCATCTCCTGCACATATGTGAATCGCTTCCTGATAACAATCTCGTGCAGCGTCGAGTTGATCATTGAAAGTGTGAGCCGCTCCTTGTCGACAGCAGGCACTGGCAGTCAATGCGGTCATCTGAGCGCGACGAGCCAACTCTCTAGATTTAGAAAAACTGCTGAGGGCATGCTCATATTCGCCGGCATGCATCTCTGCCTCCCCAATCTTTTGAATCAGTTCGACGTACTCATTCAGGTGTTCATGAGATACTATGTCATCGGTCAGCGCTGATTGTGGATCTTCGCTGAGCCAGCGACCTTCGACAGCGGTCCAAAGACCCATCGCCTCTGTGTATGCCTGTCGTCCTGATTCAGGCTTTCCTGTTCGACAACGAAGATCGCCGATGCGTGCTAATAGGATGCGTCGCAGCGCATCTTCTCGGGTCCATTGCAGTGCTCGTTCGCATAATTCCAATGCCCGATCGGGTGCCCAGGCGGCTTCAGCTAGATCGGCGGCTTTCAGTAACCATTCTCGGCCTTTTCCTTCGTCGCCTCCCAGAGAAAAGTGTTCGGCAATCGCCTGTACGGGGGCATCGCTCGAGTCATAACGAGCTTCAAGGATCTTGCCCAATCTTAAGTTGAGTCGTTGAAGCATAGGTTGGGTCAATTCGCCTTGAACGAATTCCTGTTCCCAACTGTGACCCCAACGAAACCCCTCGGGCTC
>JAACCY010000174.1 GCA_009937185.1 Planctomycetia bacterium | reverse complement strand
CAAATACCCAGCGATTTTTGCAAGAAGGGGAGAGATGGACGGCGTGATCCTCTGTAGGTTTGCGCATTCAAGGAATTGATTAATAAGTTCCTCAGGTGCAATGGGCTCGTCATTAGAAATGAAATACGCTTTTCCTCTGCAATCGACATTATGAGCAATCTGAGTCATGGCTAAAACATGAGCGGATACGGCGTTTTCGATGTAGCAAGCATCTATTTTCATGCCTGGTCTTCGCACAAGCTTGAGTTTTCCATTTTTTGCACGATCGACAATTCTTGGGTAAAGATGTCGGTCTCCCGGTCCCCAAACGAGATGAGGACGAATTGCGATTGTGGAAAGAGAAGCGTCGCAGTTATCTAGGACTAATTTTTCAGCAATCGCCTTAGTACGAGGATAGTCTGCTAAGTATGAATCGGGATAGGGCGTTGACTCATTGATACCGTTCTGGTCTTCTCCGGAAAATACGACGCTTGGTGAAGAGGTGAACACGAGCCGTCCGATGTTTTCTCGTCGACATGCCGTTATAATATTTTGCGTTCCTTGCATGTTTGCTTTTTCAAATTCGGCGGGATCGCCTGAGATAGCGGCTAAAGCGGCAACATGGAAAACTCCATCACACCCTCGCATCGATTCAGCCAATAGATCTAGGTTATTCAAATCTCCAACTACATGAGTTCCACCTAAAGCATCCAAATGAGGATATTGTCCTCTTTGAAATGTGACAATCTCATGTCCGGAAGCCACTAAGTCTTTCGCGATGGCTCCACCAATAAATCCACCGGCTCCAGTGATCATGAATCTCATGACAGGGCCTTTCCTGCGATCAATGCCAGTTTTTCACGTTGAATCTTGGCATTATGCCGAATGTCTACGGGGAAAGGGCCTGTGATAATGAAGTGAGTAATGGAATCGGTAAGTGGATTTTTTTGAGACAACGCCTGAAGATCAGAAATTAAAGTCTTCTTGTCGTCTTTGAAATCCGAGTTTGGTTCTACGCATAGAACTGGGATTTGTTGACCTTTAGTGCCCAAGCCTACGAGCGCAGTCCTGTATACCAATGGATGCACTTCGAAGATTCGTTCGATGGCCACGGTATCGAGGAGGCCCGTCGCCGTTTGAATTCTTTGTGATGCTCGGCCTCTGAACCAAATCTTGGAGTTGGAATCGCGTAAACCTATATCTCCCGTTTTATGCCAGATACGACCTGTTTCATCTGTGAATTTATGTTGAAGGTTAGATAACTCATCAAACAAGTATTCAAGACTGACTGCAGGCCCTGTGACCCAAATTTCTCCAGCGGTATCTTCCTGAAGAGGATGACAATTCGGGTGATCGTTGGGTGAATGAATTTGCAGTTCAATACCGGGAACAGGTTTTCCAATGCAGACACCTTTTCCGGATTGCGTTTCTTGTTCAGTTTCCAAAATACCAGTATGGGAAATATGACAAAGAGGGAGACCCTCAGTTGCTCCGTAAGGAGTTTCTATTTTGGTATTCTTGGAAACTCGCTTCGAGAGCGCAGCGATGGCTCCGTGTCTTGCAGGCGCACCAGCACTAATAATCCTGGTTAATCCCTCTAGTTTCATATCTTTCTTTTCGAGATGAGTCGATAGATTTCCCAAGAGGGCAGGCGAGGCAAAGAGATTGGTGACCGAGAATGTCTTGATGAGTTCTAGTAAATGATCGGGATTCGCATCTGCCGGTCGTGTGAAATCCATTTGAGGAACAGTTGAGGTCATCCCTAGTGCTACAGAAAAAAGCCCGAAGAGTGGGAAGGTGGGGAGATCCACTTCGCCGGCTTGAAGGCCATGACATTGAGCAAGGGCATCCACTTGAGCTTCCAGTTGGCCGTGGTGCGCCATTGCCCCCTTGGCAGGCCCAGTGCTGCCCGAGGTAAACAGTACTGCTGCTAATTCGTGGTAGCCCAGAACTGGGCCCGAAAATGGAACGGAATCCTCTACCGAAGTCCTTAGCTGTTCTAGATTTTTGGTAAAGGGAAGGCGGGGGCCTGGGCCCACAGTGAAACGATGGCGAATCGTCGAGCGAGACCATCCCAGCAGAATTCTTCCGAGGTGAGCCTTTGGAATCCCGATAAAAGCTTCCGGTTTGGCATTATTAAGGCATTCACCTAGGCCCGAAATTCCCATGCCGGGATCCACCATCACGGGAGGTGCACCGATTCTTAGCAGGGCAAAGGTGCATGCCAGAAACTCTCTTCCCGGTGGAACCATGAGAACTGTTCTCATCCCGCGAGTGATTCCGTTTCTGACGAGTGCATGTGCGGTTCTGTCGACAAGAGCGTCGAGTTCTTTAAAAGTTCTTTCTTGCCAGCGACCCGAGATCAATTCTCGAACTGCGACTTGTTGAGGACGCTCGAAAGCATGTTGCCGGAGTCTTCGAGAAACTCCGGCTTCAGGATTTCTTTGTTCGTGATCGGGGGTCAAGCCAGAGCTCCCCGGGGGTGTGTGGAATCACGGAACTTTCGAATCAAGGGCAAAATTTCTTCTGGGACTTCGTCCAGAAGGAGATGTCCCGCTTTATCCCACAAATGTACCTCTGCAGAGGGCCAGAGTTTGCGCCAGTGATTTAGGAAGTCGGTATTAAAGACAGGATCTTTTGCTCCCCAAAGCAGAAGAAGGGGAAGATCTCGAAGTTTTTGAAGACCATTTTCGACTTCAATCAAACTTTTCCAAGATGGATCTCCGGCTTTGAGCGGAATGTCTTCAACGAAACGGTGGACTGCTAATCGACTTTGGTAATCGTGGTAGGGAGCTTTATAACCGGCTTTTTCTGCCCGTGATAACTTTCTTGTTTTAACACCTATCGAAAGAGTTCCCAGTACGAAGGCGTTCCATTTACGTATCAGAAATTCACCCATCATTCCTTTAGCAGGTTTAAGAATGGGGGGGAAAGACATGCCTTCTTGAAGCGGAAACGCTGCGGTATTGATCGCGACGAGATTTCTGAAGCGTTCTGGTTTTCGTCCAGCAACACCGAAACCGATGGCTCCACCCCAGTCATGGGCTACGAGGGTAGCGTTGTTTTCTATTCCTAGGTGATCAAGAAGCCCTTCGAGATCTAGGATTCTGTCTTGGAGGCGATACCCGTAGTTTTCTGCTGAGGGTTTGTCGGAATATCCACAGCCAACATGATCAACGGCGATGACTCTATTCATGGTCGAGAGACCCTGAATCAGATTTCTAAAATGAAATGACCATGTTGGGTTTCCATGAACACAAACAATAGGATCTCCGCGTCCTTCATCGATGTAATTCATCTTGATGCCGTTACCACGGTTCCATGTGTTCCTCGAGAAAGGATATTCCTCATTGAAAATCATACGTTTCCTCGCCACTCCCAAGCCAACATTCGACAAACGAGACCACTACCAATTCCGAGGAACGCTACTTTTTGCCCCTCCGTCAAAAATCCACGCTCTTGGGCAAGAGCTGCTGTCATCGGTATGGATACGGTACCGATGTTTCCGAGATACGGATAGGTGATGAAATCTTGTTCAGCAGTCAATCCGAGGGCAGGAAGAATCTCTGCCCGGTGTGCGGAGCCGACTTGATGGCAAATCGTTCGATCGATGTCGCCTGAAGTCCAGTTCCGCTGGCTGAGAAACCGATCCCAAGTTTTCAGTCCTAATTGGACTCCGTATCGTAGAACGCCAATGGCATCTGTTTCCATGTACTCGCGGCGATCTGCTCGATGTGGTGATTCTGGAACCTCTTCGACTCCCCAGCGACAAAGTCGGTGCATACTGGCATCGCTCCCATGCCCTGATCCGAGAAAAAGCGGACCCTTATCGGAGATTGCCCCGGAGACCAAGAGAATTGCCGCTGCTCCAGATCCACCGGTCCAAGTCGCTAAGGATCGAGTGAATTGATCCATTCCTGGATTGTTTTCCATTTTCTGACAGGCGATCTCAACAATTTCGCGAGCACTCTCGCAACAGACGACGAGGGTGACCTGATGACGTCCGGTAGAAATCGCATCCGAAGCGAGAACCACACCGTCCATAGCACCTAGGCACGCATTGGATAAATCATGGAGTTCCACTGTGGAATTTGCTCCGAGATGGTCGGCGACAGCGCACGCAGTGGCAGGTTCAAAACCTTCTCTGCAAACACCGGCATAAATAATCCTGTCGACGTCGCTAATATTCATTCCTGCATGTTGAAGAGCTTTTGAGGCCGCACGGGCGGACATTTCAGAAATCGATGTTTTTTCTGGCCACCAACGGCGTTCTCTCACTCCCGTCAATTGTTCGATCTGTCCTTGTGGAATACCTAAGGAATTCCATGTGGACTCCATTCTTTCCTCGATAGATTGGCTCGTGATGACACACGGAGCCATTTCTACACCAAACGCTGCGAGGTGGGTGTTTTGAAGACTACTCATTTCTCGGTCCTACGTTCTACTGTGAAGTTTTGCATACCGTAGATAGGGAGATCATCAACGATCAGCATTCCGTCTGCTCGCATGATTCCACGCTCTTCATCCAGTTCATTGATATGAGCCTCGACGACCACCTTTTTTCGGGTCGGGATGATCTGTCCTCTGTAGGTCCAACTGTGGGCGACTCCAGGAGCGACGGTTCTGTGAGCATATTTCCCACTTCCCCAGCGATCATTTGCCACAACCTGTAATAGTTGAAGCATCGACTCCAAGCCCAGACTGCCGGGCCAAACTGGATCGTCTTTAAAATGAGCTTGGAAAAACCAAGCTGATGCATCCACGTCGATAGATCCTCGGATATACCCTAAACCGGAAGCCCCACCTTCAGGAAGAAAGATCTCCACCTCGTCGAGCATTCGAAACTCGTCAGTAGGTCCAGGTTGCAACTCTTTGAGTGAAAATGCCCGCCCACTTAATGCGTCACGAGGAGAGATCGTCTTGGGTACGGCGCCGGGAAGACCCACTTGGGCTGCCAGAGCTTCTGGGGGAAAGAAACCAAAGTAAGTGTTACCTCTATAAATAGGGCCTTTTTCGTCATCCACTTCGAGGTCGAAGTGTTGAATCCACATTCCTGCACCATGATCGGCGGATGTCAATTTTACCCGTGTTGTGAGGCACTGAGTCTCAGGAGTGATCGGGCGTAACAGGGTCGCTTCGCCTCCGAGGTTCCTGAAATGTAGGGGGCCTTCTTCTGTGAGTGCGGAGCCCACATAACCTGCGAGCCAGCCACAAGGTTGAAGTGCGATTTCAAGAAGAATCGCAAATGGCATTTCTCCTGTTCCGCCTGCTGCGAAATACCACGCGTCAGCTGGCACCTTGTATTCCGCAGTACACGATGCTCCGGCGTTCACAACCCATGGGTCTCCTGTGACTTCGACTATTCTGTCCAGGAAACAGTATGGAGGACCGGGAAGGCGGGCAATAAATCGATCACCATCGAAAACTTGATAGCGATCACCAAATGCTGCGGAGGGCTTTCCCATAGCATAAGCGAGAATACTCTGGTGATCATAAAGTGTAGGTTTTGCTGACATGATCGCAGGATCGTCTCCACCTCCACCAGAAGAGGTCATGGTCAGAGGTGCGATCGGTGCAGCCCCCTGATGACCAAGGGGGTGACTTGTTGGATCAAAAACGATGGCATCATAATTCTGGGAGGAAGGTTTTTGAACGGAGCCCCAAAGACGATGGAGTTGCTCTTCTGAGAGTCCAACCAGTCTTAATGAGAGTCCTTCCATTTCGACAATGGCTTTTCCATCTGCAAACATCAATGCACTGGCGATGACATAAGGTTCCGGTCTATATCCGACCTCATGTACGACCACTTCATACCGAACTTTCTGGGAATCGGGAGTGACCTGACCACGACATCTGAGTCGTCCCGGTACTTCGGGAACCGGCATGGGTATGATTTGGGAGTCTTCTCCAACCCAACCCCAAGACATCAGTAATACTCGAAGAGTATGGATGCAACTTTCGTACATCAGCGTTCCAGGCATGACTGGATCATCTGTGAAATGACAGGTCAGGAACCAGTCATCCGGTTGAATTGCTAGTTCTCCTACAACTCTCCCTAAACCATGTGCTCCGCCATGAGTCTGCAATTCAGGAATATTATCAATAAGTGTCATCTTGCCACCGGGGAGTGTCCAAGGTGAGGAGAGATGGATCCTAGAAAATTCAGGGCCGAATGCTTTTTGTAAATCGCCATCTCTGAGAGAAGCCAATGCATGCGAATCCAGTGCTGTCTCAGTTACGGAGGTATGAGGGGACCAGTTCTCAGGAACTT
Source organism: Planctomycetia bacterium (assembly GCA_009937185.1). GTDB lineage: Bacteria > Planctomycetota > UBA8108 > UBA1146 > UBA1146 > UBA12191. The sequence continues at coordinate 11,295 of JAACCY010000174.1, read as the reverse complement.
TACGTAGAGGTTTAGGTTTATGCGGCGATTGGACAATTCCTCGCCCAGAAGCCAATTCCGTGGGAGAGAAAAAGCCTGCGCATCCCTCTTTCATCGACAGAAAGGGGACTCCGTCAACAGTGGCATCAAAATGAAACCTGAAGAGAAGGGTTTTGTCTTGATGGAAAAACTCATCTATATGGATGTCATAGATGATGGTTTTCCCAGCTTCGGGAAGTTCCGAATGAAAAATTACTTGGGCGTCTAGTAATCGGTAGACCGAATATCCACGAGTATGAAGATCTGCTCCTAGATACCCAGAAAGGAAAAGGTCTGCCTGGCCACTTTCTACTGCGATGGAGGTGGGGATACGTCCCGAATCCAAGTACCAATTCCCAGGAAGTACATCATGGGCAGTCACGATTCTTCCTTTACCCAGAGTCAAAGGCTCACCCTCCATGGACAAGATCCTGTCGACGAGCATCAAGGGTTCATCGGGGAGCCGGACTCGAGTTGGAAAAGTATCCGCTTGCCCATGTTTTGGCCCCAAGACAGGTCCGACTTGTCCTCTTGCGAACTCTAGGCACAGATCTCTATCGAAGAGTGCTTCTGGATGAGGAATACGAACTACGGGTTGCGGCTCCAGCGTTGCTGGGAGCACGGCCAGCTCTCCAGATTCGACTTCGGTGAGAAGGTTGGGACTCTCTCCCATGAGAGATTTGCGGAGAGTACGGGCTTTTTTTAGCCGCGACTGAATTTGCTCTTTTCTCGACATAGTGGATTGTTTTTCTTTAAGCACTGGTGGTGTGGAGTTTGCTATCAGAGGCGAATTTGTTTCTGCGACTGCCAGTTTTGATGTCGGCTGGGCTCGTTTTTTTTCCGTATTGATCTGAGGACTAGGAATATTCTCCCACTGCTGCAATGAGATTCTTTTCATGGAAACTGGTAGTGGGGGAATTGTCCTGTGGTTCCGTCCGTCTTCAAGAAGGATGGTGGGCTCTTGCCAGCTGCTGGGTGTCAGGCTGCCAAAGTAACGCCCAAGATCGACCTCAATTCTCTCAACGGCACAGGTCAACAATAGACGTGCCAAACTGAGCTCTTCATCTTCACCACGCCCAAAGAGGGGTAGTGTTCGATACGAAGAATTTCCGAGAGTTTTTCTCACGAGTCGCGAGCATGAGGCACCGGGCCCTGGCTCGATAAAGATACGGGTTCCTTGATTCCACATCTCCTGAACAAGATTTGGAAAGTTAAACCCGGACAATGCCTGTTGAAGAATAGAGTCGGCGATGGCTCCAGATTCTATCGGTAAGATCTTTGCTGTCGCTGTACATAATATTTGTGTACTCGAAGAGGGGGCGTTCACCGCCCATAGATGGAGATCTCGATAACTGAATTCTACAGCTTGAACGAGAGGACAGTGAACAGAAGTGACTCCCTCAAGGGGGACTGCCGACCAACCTTCTCTGTGAATAAGAGTATCAAGATCGCTATTACGTCCGCCGATGACGGTCTCATTCGAAGCATTAACAATCAGGCGATAAATTCTATTTTGGTGCTGAATCGCATCTTCTATTTCATCGAGAGGTCTATCGACGACTCGAGCTCCCCAATCCACTTCTTCATGGTTTTCGAGGCTCCAAGCCTCTCGGGCAGCTCGGAACTCACCCCCCAACCAAGTATCGAACAAGTTTCCTTTTTCTAGGAGGCTTTGCATTTCTTGGCGATTCTTCCAGATCCCGAGCGCAAAGAGCATCGCAGTTTGGCCGAGGCTGTGTCCACATGCGATCGCTGGAGAGAGTCCAAATCCCCTCAAGAGATCTGTCCCGAAGCATCCCAGACTTACTTGTGCGAGGATCGCTTCACGCACATCAATCGGCATGGGAGTGACGGGACTCCAAAAAGAGGAATCGGAGATCATACGTCTTAGCATCCCTCCGTCATCGCATGCAGAGGTGAGGCAACCCGTGAATCGAGTAAAGAGTTTGCGCCCTGCACCTGGGTACAGACTCCCTGATCCTGGATAGATGAATCCGACGTCTCCGGAGTATCCGAGAGCCGTCGGATGGGAGCGAATAATCTCCCAGCCCTGTCCTTTGAGGTCGAATATCTGGTTTTCAAATACTCCTGAAAGCTCTGGCGATGCTTGTAATAGAGACGGAATGTCTTTGAACAGAATGCCTACTGCTTGTGGAAGATTTGTTTTCAAGGGAGATCGATCGAGCCACATTTGCGAGATTTGGGTGGGGCTCAGATGAGAGAGATCTAAATCCATTAGCCAATTTTGAAAAGAGCGAATCTCTTCAAGAATCGAATCACCCTCGATCACTAACATTCCCCAACCCGTATCTCCTAGAATCTCAATATTTGGAGTGGGTGCTTTTTCTGTGCTGTTGTCTTTGCGCATTACCAAAGATCCATGGTCACCCAACTGACCTCGACAATCGATGCGTACAGCACAATCTTCAGTGATGGCAGGTATCCAAGGTGTCGCTGTCCGGTCCTGTGAGAGGCTTGGTAGAACCGCTGCAGAAAACATTTCTATTCCTTGAACGACTGATAACAGTGGGGTGGCGCATCCACAGTTATCTAGGGGACCAGGAAGTGAGATCACCCTGAGTCCTGATTCCCGAGGTTCATTTGTGAGATTGATGGGATGATCACCCGGATTCAAAACGATGTTGGGTGTTGTGTTTCCCTTCATGGCGATTTGAGTCGCTCTTTCGGAGGGCAAGGTGCGACTTCCAGAGAAGAGACTATCGGCTGCAGTGCTTCCTGTACCTTCAATGATGCCGTGGATTTTTTGACCATCGGCTTTCGCATCGTCTAAGCGACGAAGGATGAGTGCAACGGCAGCATCGGACCGGGACCCTTTTGATTCTCGGGCGTCACAGAGACGCTGAATGACATCGAGCCCAAAATCTGCAGCAGCGGCAACTGCGATTTCAATCTTCCCCTCCTGCAGGGTATGTATCGCCTGTTCAAGCGCTCTGAATCCTCCAATATGATCATTGCTGACTGTATGGGCAGGACCTCCGGCTCCGAGTTCTCTTGCCAATCGGCTCGCTGCAATACTGCCGAGTGCTCCCATGACTCTGTTCGCGTTCAGGGGAGGGCATAGTTCGTTTTGAAGATCTTGAATCCAATGATCGACATCTTCTGGGTGTGCTTCGATACCAAGTTCATTCAGCCAAGCCTTCCCTCGTTCGGGGAGCATCCAGCGAAGATGATAAAAACTGCTTCTTGGATCGAGACCGAGACCTACAAAAATTGAGCCATCTATTCCGAGTTCAGATCTCCCTGAGTGCTCGAGAGCTTCGCGAGCGACTTGAAGAAGGGCTAATTGCTGGGGAAGCATTTCTTGTAATTCCGTGGGAGGAATTTTTAGACTGACAGGCGATCCTCTCAGAGGACCGGTTGTCAAACCCGGCTCCAGTCGAAGACCTTCTTCTTTGACCCAGAGTGAATCGGGGACGCCATAATGGCCGGGATATTGGGAAGTTGAGGTCTCCACTGAATCCAGGGTCAACAGCGTCGATCGAAGTTCCATACGGTTCATATGGGGACCGGCTAAAACTCCATAACCAACGATGGCGATATCGGCGGGTGGTTTTTTATTGAAGTTAGGGACTGGGCTTTTTATCCCTTGGGCACTTTTCCCGTCTCCGATTTCTGGAGCATATTCTTCGACGAGGACATGGGCGTTGATGCCTCCAAATCCAAAAGCACTCACTGCCGATCTGCGCGGACGTCCTGTTTGTCGCAGCCACGGCTCAGCCGAATCCGGGATTCGGAAAGGAGACTTGGACATGTCCAGATCTCCGGGTGCATTTCTTTGATCTGGAAGTGGAGGGACTTCTCCATGCTTCATGGCCAGCGAGACTTTGATCAATCCTGCTGATCCCGCAGCAGTTAAAGTGTGGCCGATAGATGATTTCACTGAACCGAGTGCACATTGACCGCTACGCCATTCCTCGTTTTCCCAAAGTGCCGCGAGGCTAGAGAGCTCAGTGGCGTCTCCTACAGGAGTTCCTGTGGCATGGCACTCGATGTAATCGACATCTCTGGGAGACCATCCTGCAAGATCATAGGCGTGCTGCATCGCTCTGACTTGTCCTTCTCCAGAAGGTGCCAGTAATCCACCAGAACGATCATTGGAAAGCCCCCAACCTTTGATGACTCCAAGAATCGGATCACCGTTGAGTTCCGCATCTTTCAGCCTCCTTAAGACGAGTATTCCTGCGCCTTCACCCACGACCAGTCCTTGGCCTCGATCGTCCAATGGACGACACCGGCCTTCAGGTGAAAGGGCACGAAGTTGTGAAAATCCCATCTGAGTAAAAAGCGCATCGGGTCGCGATACTCCACCCGCGAGTGCGTGGTCGCAACGCCCTTCACGAAGGTCTTCGCAGGCGCGAGCCACGGCATAGAGCGCTGAAGCACACGCTGCATCCAGAGTCCAGGCAGAAGAACGAAGTCCCAGCGCGGCTCTCAAAGCCGTGGCGGGCAGTGAGGCATCATGTCTATCGAGAGGGTGGCAGGTTGGGTATCCACGAGGTCTTCGGTCATCCATGCATGGATCACCCAAGACCGATTCTTCGATGGTGTCTCCTATAACGGCATCGACGATGGCAGAAGTGGATTCTGTGGGGAGAAGAAGCTGTCCCAGAATAATATGAGTTCGATCCGGGTCGAGTCTTCGAGTCAGGCCAGCAGCGGCTTCGAGGCCAGTATGAACTGCAAGCTGTACTGAGGGATCGAGGGATTGAAGCAGGTCTCTTGAAAGTTCTCCAGAGAGCAAATCTCGTCCTAGAGGTTCAACAAAACCTCCGCGTATCGCACGGACTTTGTCTTCGCTGGGTTCTTTTCCACCGGCAGCCAGCTCAGGAGGGAGCACCCAACGACCAGGAGGGACTTCACGGGTGTTGTCCTTCCCCTCTCGAACCATATCCCAGAAACTATCGACGTTATTGGCTCCCGGATATCGGAGACCTATTCCGACAATGGCAATCGCATTCAAGGATGGGCCTCCTCCGAGAGTTGCTGATTGCTAAAGGCATCTTCAAGGGCTCCGTCAATGATGACCTCAGCCCCCGATATCGTCATGATTGGAATTCCGTTGTGGTCCAAGATCTCAGCAGAAGCACTGGCCGTAGCTGGATCAAAGGTATCGATTTCGATGCGTGTTTCGAGATGCCCGGATTGGATATCCCTATGAATCCGAAGTTTTTCTATGGCACAGGGCAGACAAGGTGATCCGGCATTTTTTCTGCTCCATATGATCAGGCCCTGGAAGATGGCGTCGATTCTCAGAGGATCAATCCGCCACTCCGGTAAGAGTGGAGATCTGAATAATTCCCCGGGGGCGGGTGTTCCGGATGCTGAGAAGGCAATACCGGAATCGGACAGTCCAACAATCTTGGTGATGCAGCGATAACTTTCGCCATGGAACAACTGTTCGTCATAGACGAAAGAAGTGGCAATCCCGTTTGCAGCAATACGTGAAGAGGTGTGCTCTCGCTCTCCAAGAAGAACGCGCGTCTTTGCGTGGATCCGTCCTTGTTCTCCAGTGGTACGAATTTCAACCGGGATGTACAGAGCGTCCGAAGTCGATTCTGGCTTTCCGGTAAATATCGAAAGCGAAATCGATTGCTGTGAGTCGAGTACGAGACCCATGAGTATTTTGAAGTCATCGACTCCAAGAAGTTGAAGACCCGGATGGCGGTGAATCGCGACTTGAGTACACCATTCAAGAAGCAAAGCAGCAGGAACGACAGCTCGACCGTGCAATACATGATGCCGCAGGGAAGGATCTCGCTCACAGGAAATCTGCATTTCCAAACCGAGTTCCAGCTCATCTCCAGAACCTTTGGGGGAGGAGATGGTCATTTTCTTATCGCTCTGACCGCCGTCGACAGAGTGTTCAGCAGCGATGATCGAAGTGGTGGAGATCTTTTTTCGCTGTCTGTCAGGACCCGGCCACGATTGAATCGTATCAAGAAAGTTCGCATCTTCTGCGAACGGTGAAATGACAATCTGATGGACAGGTGATTTTGTTGAAAGTTTCTCGACGAATATTTTGGATCCTTCGGTCAAGGAAATGAGACCCACTCCTTCAGAGTGAAACAAATCCTTGAGTCCCTCTGCAACCATTCCTCCATCCCATGGTCCCCAGCCGAGGCTGCGAACATGGCAGTGAGGTCTGCGCTGAGACTCACGAAGAGCCAGTTGATTGAGCACTTCATTGGCCGCTGCGTAATCAGATTGACCTTTACGACCAAGGGAAGCTGTCGTCGAGGAAAAGAAGTTCAAGATTTTTAGATCGTCATTTTTGAAGAGCTCCAGCAGTTGGAGAGCAGGATCTATCTTTGTGCTCCAAACCTGAAGGAACTGGTCGTCTGATTTTTCAACAATCCAACCGTCAGACAAGACTCCAGCACCATGAATGAGACCTCGAACAGGTCCGTAAAGGGCTCTTGCTTCTTCTAGAGTTTTGGAGAGATCTGATTTGTTTCTCACATCTAGGCTTCTGTATGTGACAGAGCTACCCCAGTTCTCTAACTCTTCAATCCTGCGTCCAATGTCTCGCGATTGAAGAACCGATTTGGCGATGGATCTTACCTCGGCAGGGGAGTGGTTCGTTCCCGCTTGTTGGAATAACCGTGATTCTAAATCTTGGTCTTGTATTCCACGAGCCCACTCAGGTTCATCCCCCGGCTCAGGAGTTCTTCCTAAAAGTAAGAGTGAAGGTCGAACAGTTCGTGTCAGAGCATCCACGCAAGCCGCAGTGACTCCTCGTGCTCCTCCTGTGACTACGACGAGGTCTCCTTCAGAGAGACGGGGAAGAGCGGCTCCGGTAGTTTCTTCTTTCTGGAGCAAGGTGTGGCACCGACCTTGGGAGTGGAGACCCACTTCCATTTCTTCTCCATGAAAAATTTCTTGGACGAGTGTCTTTGAAAGAACCGCGGGAGTGGTTTCTGAGGAGATATCTATTCCTCGAACGACAAACTCCGGCCATTCTCGGCATGCACAACGAGCCAGTCCCAAAAGGTGTCCGCTATTGGGATCTCCGCAATCTTGCTTTCCGGATAATCCAAATTGACCATCCATGCGACTGACGAGATGAATCGACGCATGACCTTGAGTGTCATTGCCGAGTCTTTTTCCTGCTTCACGCAGCCAGCGGAAGGACGTTAACGGATCGTTTATTAAAGTCGTCTTGTTTCCGATCAGAATCATTCCACCAAGAGCAGAATCGTTGCTGCGAGAAGGAATCTCTGAATGAGACGGAAGAGATATCACGTGTACGCTTCGATGCGAGAGCTCTTGTTCAACAGCGACGCGAATGTTTTCGTCGTCACAGATCAGCCACCAGGAATTCTTTGTATCCAGTTCGATTTCGCTAGAGAGATCCAGAGAGGAGAGTTCGCTGATGACCGGTGTTGCCACCATCGGTCGAGAGCCATTCTTCTCTTCTTTGCGTTTCGCAGAAGAGATCTCGAGGGAAGCAGGAGAGGTCTCGAGGGAAGCAGGAGCGGTCTCAAGTGAAGCAGGAGAGGTCTCTAGGGACGTCGTATACCAACCGGATATATCCTCGATGGAACGAAGAGTCCCCAATTTATCTGCAGGGATCGCCTGCAAGTCAGGCTTGTATTCTCTCAGGGCTGAGAGAATCTCTACTCTTTTGATGCTGTCTATACCCAGGTCTGCTTCGAGATCGAGAGCACTTCCGATGGCATCTTCTGGATAGCCGGTTTTCTCCGAGACGACTCTGACCAAGATAGAAGTCAAATCGGTGAGATCCGTATCGGTACTTTCATTCTGCGGAGAGATTTCGCCAAGATCGACAGACGTTTCTATCTCAGGAGTGCTTCCCGATTCTGACAAGGCCTCTGATAAAAGGCGGATGGATCTTAAGGAACCTAATAACTCGGGGGCCAATGTGGGTAGTTCTGGGATCTCCTGCCGAAGCGCCGAAAGAATCTCGACACGTTTTATGCTGTCGATGCCCAGATCCGCTTCTAGGTCTAATTCTATTCCGATGGCGTCTTCTGGGTATCCCGTCTTCTCTGCAATAATGGTGACCATGAGAGGAATCAATGAAACGTCGTCAGAGGGGCTTTGTTCAGCAGAAGTCGTCAGAGTTGAACCACGATCCGAGACGTCATTTGAGACTGAATCTGAACCTAGGTATTTTGCCAAAGCGTCAATGGTCCGAAGTGATCCGAGAGTTTCGGGAGGTAACGTCGGAAGTGTGGGGTCCTGTTGTCTTAGAGCTGAAAGAATCTCGACCCTTTTGATGCTGTCGATTCCGAGATCGGCTTCGAGATCTAAATCGGTTCCTATCGCGGATGCCGGATACCCTGTCTTTTCTGCCACAATCTCGACGAGAGTGTTTCTGAGTGAATGTGGCGGATTGTCATGTATCTCCGTGGAAGCGGTCTCGGAAATTGTAGGTTCTGAAGAGTGATGAATTTCTACGGGCTCCGCACCTGCGTAGTACTCAATGATCGCGTCAATGGTTCGGAGTGAACCTAAAGTTTCGGGAGGAAGAGCCGTGAGGTCAGGTTTTCTCTGTCGGAGCGAACTGAGAATCTCTACACGCTTGATGCTATCGATACCTAGATCGGCTTCTAGATCTAAGTTTGTGCCGATCGCCTCCACGGGATATCCCGTTTTTTCTGCGACAACTTCGATCAAAAGAGATGCTAGAGAATCCTTGCTTCCGAGTTCACCACTATTTGAAGCGTCAACCGATGGGGTTTCTACGGGCGCATGACTTCCCTGATGCACTGGAGAATCTGGAGACGATTCTAAAAAGCGAGCTACGAGTGCCGTAATCGTTCGCAGAGATCCTAGTGTCTCGGGTTCCAAAGAAGGAAGTTCGGGGCGCCCTTGTCGAAGTGCGGACAAGATTTCTACCCTTTTGATGCTGTCAATCCCGAGATCTGCTTCAAGATCCATTTCAGGTCCGATGGCATCTGTGGGGTATCCCGTCTTTTCTGAAATAACTTGGGTGAGAAAAGCACGGAGTGAATTTTCTTGTGAACTGACAGGTGAATGGACCGCTGGTGCAGTTACCTGTGTATCCACGGAAACGTTGACCGGAGTCTCGAAGACAACGTCGTCGTGAGATTCGATGATCTCCTCGGCAAATACTTGTGCCTCGGCTTTCACAGGAGATTTCAATTCTAGGGGAATCTCAGTTCCGGATAGCGAGTGCTCAAGAGCCAATTCTGCATTCTTTTGTACTGCGTCAAGAATGCGTCTTGTTTCGAGTGCCTTCTCGATGGCGTCCATCAATGCTTCTTGCTGATCGAGAAGCGCTGTGGATTCGCTATGACTGTGAGTCTCTTTTTCTTGAGCCGCTATCTTGGAGACGGGAGCGGCTGTATGAGAGTTGGAAGCCGCTATCTCGGAGAGAGGAGCCTTCTCCTTTGCCGGGGTCGGGATGTTTTGGGGCAGATGCTTGGGTGCTTCTGGGACTGCACGTTTTTCTTTCCCAGGAAGGCCTTCCCCAGGTTTGAGGTTAGCCCCTCTCAAGAGGACCACGGGGCCCTTTCTCTCTTTGGGTGAAGAGAGCGCTTTTGGTTTCCATAATCGGAGGTCGGTGACATGTCCCCGACATGCGATGACCGCTAGAGCGCGTGCAAGGCTGCGGCCATCGGACTCATCCGATTCTGTATTGACTGCGAACACAGGTTTTGCTGAAGCCGAAGCGATAGAACGGATAAGACCTGTCAGGATCTTTCCTGGACCCACTTCAACAAATGTCGAAGCACCGTCCCGTATCATTTCTTCAATCATCTCTTTAAAGAGGACGGGCTGAGCAATTTGGTGCGCCAGCATTTTGCGGCAATCTTCAGTCTCAGAAGGGTATGGAGTTGCCGTGGTATTCGAATAGACCGGACGTGTTCCCGTTTCGAATCTTACTTTTTCTAAGACTTCTTCGAAGGGACTTGCCGCTGACGACACAAGATTGGAATGGAAAGCAGCAGCGACGGGCAGTGGAATGCAGCGAACACCTCTATTTTCCATATCTTTACGCGCGGCATCTATCGCTGAAGTCGGACCTGAAAGAACGGCTTGTTCAGGAGCATTTCTGTTGGCGACGACGAGGTGAGGCCAATTCTCATGGACCAGTCTTTCGAGTTCTCCGAGTGGTAACTGAACAGCGAGCATCGTTCCAGCATCGTCTCCGCCTGCTTCTGCCATCAGTCGACCTCTAAAGTTGGCCAATTGATGGAAGTCAGATGGTGAGACTCTACTGGCCGCGGCGAGGGCCGTGAGTTCGCCAAATGAGTGCCCGGCAAAAAGATCTCCCTGGACTCCTAGTCCTTCGAGGATGCGATACATCCCCAAACTCGTGGCCCCAATTGCTGGTTGGGCAATATTCGTACGGCGAAGTTCTGTCTGTAATTGCTCATCCAAACCTTGCCAATTTCTGGGTGGCCAGATGACTTCGGAGAGCCCTTTTTGATCGTTCGGGCTCCAAAAACTTGCCTCAGCTTGATCCAATACTTCCAGTAATCCTGGGAAGTGGCAGGCGAGTGATCTGCACATCTGAATTCTCTGTGAACCTTGGCCCGGGAAAACGATGGCGAGCTTTCCGTTGGCAAGACCATTTCCTCGCTCTATTCCGGAAGGTAATGACCAGGATGTCGAGGATTCACTTCTGAGAGTTTGAAGTGCTTGCTGGAGGAGGATTTTCGCATCTCCACCATTGGGAACAGTGATCACAATCCTGTCCGTATCGGTGGGTTGGAATTGATTTCGTGATTCGCGTGCACTCGCCTCAAGAGAATCGGAACTGTCGTCTTCTTTTAGATTCGAAATGTACTGAGACAACTTGTCGGCAAGGCCAGTAGGGGAATGAGCGGAGAATGCGAAAATATCAGCAAGCCCGCTCCAATCGACTTCCGCTCTTTTCGTTGAATGCTCCTCAAGGACCGCGTGGAAGTTACTTCCACCGAATCCGAAGGAGGAGACCGCCGCTCTTCGAGGTGAATCGGGTCGTCGAATCCATGGCCGAGCAGATTCTTCGACGTGGAATGGACTTTCTGTAGATCCTAGTTCTTCGAGAGGTCGCCTGATTTTTAGACTCGGGGGTTGAACTTTGTGGTGGAGAGACAAGACCGCCTTGATCAATCCCGCTGCACCAGCGGCGGCTTTAGTATGGCCGATCTGTGACTTCACTGATCCCAGCGCAACGCTTCCTGGACGTGCCCCTGATTGACGATAGATTTCATCGAGAGCTTTTAATTCGGTCGCATCTCCGACAGCAGTTCCGGTTCCGTGTGCTTCTACCATTTCGAT
>JAACCY010000029.1 GCA_009937185.1 Planctomycetia bacterium | reverse complement strand
GAAGGTGACTTGAGAGGCCAAGATGCGATCAGGGAACGCAGAACTTCTGAGGACCTTGAAAATCGTAAGCAACAATCTGAAGTTGAAATTCAGATTGAAGATCATGAAGTTCGTATTCGAGAAGCTCACGCCAGTGAGCATGAGATGATGCTTCAAGCTGAAACTCTACGATTTGAAATCGGGTGCAGAACCGATATTCTCGGAGGAGCTCGCAAGAAGTTGACGGAAGTACGCGGGGAATTAGAATCTTCACACGGACGTCTTCAGTTACTGAAAGATCTAGAAGAGAATCTAGAAGGGCTTTCCAAGGGAACACAGGGAATGCTCAACAGCGAAGCTCCAGCTGCAGGGGATATTCGCGGCCTCTTAGCCAGGCTGATTGAGGCGGACCCTGAGACGGCTCATATGGTGGACGCCGTATTAGGAAGAATCCTAGAAACGGTTGTGTTTCAGGGCAGAACTCCCATCGAGCAAAGAATTCGTGCCGTCACTGGTATTCTCGAAGGAGAGGCCGTGAATTTCGTCTCGTTAGAAGACGATCTGAAAGCACATACATCTCGGGAACATGGAAAACTACCTGCAGATGTTGAGACTCTCGCCGCGCGAGTGAATTGTGAGAGGCTTTGCCGCCCCATCGTCGATGCTTTGCTCGATGAAGTACTCGTTGCGAAAGATCTGAAAAATGCACTGGAACTTCGGAAGTCCTTCCCTGGACACCGAGTTGTCACCACTGAGGGTCACGTGATTGAGCCTTGGGGTGCGGTGAAAATTCCTGCGGTCAATAAATCGGGCTTGGTGTCTCGTCAGGTAGAAATGAATCACCTTAAGGACAGAGTTGCTGAGCTTTCTTCCGACTTGGAAGAGGTGTCTCAGCAAGGAGATTCCTTGGAGGAATCGATCGCGGCTCGTCAGGGAGAGTTGCAAAGACTCGAACGGGAAATGAGCCGGTCAAAGCTTGAGGCCGAGCATGCTCTGGGAGAGCGCAAAAGGTGTCGAGAGACATTGAAGCGTATTTCCGATCGTCGTTCTTCTCTGAAGGTGGATATACAAAAAGCTGAGCAATTGACCTCAGAGTTGAAGACGCTGAAGGATCTCGCGAGCCAACAGCTTGCAGACATCGATGCCAAGAAGGCTCAAATCGTCTCAAAGTTAGAGTCCTCCGAGAAAGCACTCGAGCCTCTCGCTGAAAATCTGTCCTTGTTGGAATCTCAAATCCAGGCGAAGTCTCTGGAAGCGACCCGGGCACAGGAGCGCATCTCTTCTGATTGGCGCGAGCAGCGTCGATTGGCGGACGAGATGGGTCAGAGGCTCGTTCAGAGAGAGCGAATCCTTAAAGATATTGTGTCAGAGCAAAATCAAATTGACCTATCGATAGAAGATTTGAAAAAATTGGATACGGAAGAAACCCGTCTCCAAACGGAATTGGCGACCGCCTCTGAGGGGCGAAATGAGTTGGACGTGCGTCTCAACAGTGCCAGATCGACGCGTGGCCAGTTTGAAAAGAAAGTCAAAGAGTGTCGAGTTCGCGGTGACCAGATCCGTGAAGGGCGAGAGTCCGATCTTCTCGCTGAAAATGAATGCAAGGTTCGAATAGAAGGAATCCAAGAGAAGATTAAAGAAGATCTTGAAATGGATCTCGAAGAAGCGCCGGTTGAAGAGTGGCGTGCACTTCTTATTGAAGAAGATGAGTCGTCTGAAGATTTCTCGAATCGTCTTCGTTCCGATTATCAATCGTTGCAAGATCGTATTCGTCGTAACTCCAACGTCAATCTTCAAGCGGTCGAGGAACTGGAGACAGAAGAATCACGATTCGAAGAGATCACCGGAAAGATTGAAGATCTGACTCAATCGAGAGATCTTATTTTGGAAGCGATTGCAACACTCGACGACCAGTGCAGAACGCTATTCCATGAATCCTTCGAGAAGGTTCGTGGTCATTTCCAAGAGATTTTCTCCCTGATGTTCAACGGTGGAACTGCAGATCTTAAGCTTGATGATGAATCCGATCCTCTGGAAGCAGGTATCGAAGTCATCGCTAAGCCGCCAGGGAAAAGAATTTCCAGTTTGCGGTTACTCTCCGGCGGAGAAAGGGCTTTGACTGCCATCTCGGTGATCTTTGCCTTGTTCAAAACTCGACCTAGCCCGTTCTGCATCCTCGACGAAGTGGACGCGCCTCTTGATGAACAAAACACCCGCAGGTTTGTCAGGGTTCTTCAAGAATTTGCTCAAAGTTCCCAGTTCCTTGTGATCACCCACAGTCGTGTGACCATGGCAGAAGCCGAGCGACTCTATGGTGTTACGATGGAGGAGCAGGGAGTGTCCCGCAGAGTTGTGGTCAAGATCGACGACGCTGAAGATTGGATGTCCACCAATGCCGATGAGTACAAGGTGGGAGACCGCACCAAGTCTAAAGGTGGAAAGTCCATTTTTGACCGGGGTGGATCTGCTGTCGCATCTGACCCTGTGATCTAAAACTGCCTTCAGAGGCCTCTGTAGACCAATACGAATAGAATCGCGGGTTGCATTAACCCGCGAGAAAGTCTCCCGTTTGACGATTTTCCCGACTCCGGGCTAGTCTTCATTGACGACGAACTATTACCGAGTTTCGGAAAGGATTGCTTCTTTCTGATTGTGACTCTGAGGTCACCGGTGGTCGTCATTGAAGACTCGCAGTGGACGGGGAGCCGATTTTGTCGACTACGGATCGTTTCGACCCGATTGTTGGGAACAGTTCAATGGTCCAGGATCTCTGGGCTTTCGTCCTCAAGACGAGTGATTTGCGGACTCCCGTTAAATTGGTAGGGCCGGATGGCGTCGGTAAGAAGCTGGCAGCCCGAAAAATCCATGCCTCCGGAACCATCGCTGGCGCACGACTGCGCTTTCTTGATGGCGAAAATCTAAACCTCGACACGATACTCGACGCCTCAGAAGGTCATGACTTCCTGAATCGATCAGGCACTGTCTACATCGGTCGGGCGGAATGCCTTTCTTCGAAATTCATAGCAGCACTCTCCAAAAAGATGAAATCTGAGCCGTTGCAATTACCCCGATTCATTTTTGGTTTCAGGAGTATTTCGGTAGGTGATATCGGTCGCTCTTTGGAGAACATGAATAAAATGGAAACCTTTGTTTTGACACCCGTGTCAGAACGAAAAGAAGACATCTCTCCTATCGCCAGATATCGAATCTGGACTCTGTCACTCAAAGAAGACTTTGCCCAGAGATGGGAAGAGTTTGAACGAACGGTTCTTCCCGAGTTGTTGACAAGACAATGGGGCGGGAATGTTGAAGAACTACTGGGTGTCGTTTCCCGCTATTGCGAACTTTCTGCAAGCGAGCATGGAACACGACTCGTCGGGGAAATCAATTCCTCAGTGTCTTCACATTGGCTCAAAGAGCAGATCGAAAAGATGCACGAAAAGCTACTTCAGCGATGGGAACACGAAGATTCCATGGTGGAACCCGTTCTTTCGTCGAGATACGGAGGTGCGCGATGAAGATTGAAGAATTGAAAATCTTGGTAGCGGATGATGATCCGGGTGCAAGAGAGTTGGTATCAGCCATTCTTTCTGCTGACGGTTGGCCCGAACCTGTCCTTGTAGAGGACGGTGAAAGAGCTTTGGAACAGATCCGTGCGCAGCACTGGGATATTCTCGTGACTGATCTCGATATGCCCAGGATGCGTGGGGACGATCTTGTAAGAAATGCGATCCAGGAAGACCCTGACTTGAGCATCGTTGTTACGACCGGAGACGGTACCGTACAAAATGCAGTAGACCTCATGAAGTCCGGTGCTACTGACTTCATCGCAAAACCTTATGACGTCGATGATTTCATCGCCTCGATGCAAAGAGCTCGAATGAGAGCTTTGAACATCCACGAAGTCAAAGGAATGCGTGATACGGTTGAAGCCCTGCTCGTCGCTTTGGAGAGCAAGGATAAATACCTCAATGGACATTCAGTTCGAGTTCGCAATATGGCAATAAAACTCGGAGCCCTTGCTGGGCTCGATCGAGGCCAGTTGAGGATTCTTGGATACGCAGCTCTTCTTCATGACGTCGGAAAAATCGGTGTTCATGAAGACATTCTCAACAAAACAGACAAACTTACGGATGAAGAATATAAAGCCATCCAGCGCCACCCTGAAATATCAGCGGAAATTATAGCGCCGGTGCCATTCCTCAATCCAAGTGTCAATGCTGTGCGTCATCATCACGAAAGATGGGATGGACGCGGATATCCAGACGGGCTCAGTGGAGAGCAGATTCCCCTTATGGCGAGAATCATTTCCGTCGTCGATGCATTTGATGCCATGACTAGCGACAGATCCTATCGTTCTGCTCTTTCACACGAAGTGGCACTGCAGAAGATTCAATCAGGTAAGGGGGAACAATTTGATCCCCGCATTGCCGACCTTTTTGACCATCACAAGGACGAGATACTCGTCAGGGAGGAAGTGACCCCATGAGTCATTCACTAACCGATTCGGGCGCAGCCCATAAGCCGTCAATCTTACGTTTGCCGGTCTTTAATGAGTCCGGAGGCAATGACACCTTCGTTGCTGGAAATGATCCCAGAACTCTCAGGGTTTTGAGAACTCTATCTGCAGTTTCTCCTACGGATTCGACGATATTGATCGAAGGAGAAAGTGGGACGGGTAAAGATCTCGTAGCACGTTTGGTTCACCAAACGAGTAATAAATCCAAGGGACCTTGGGTGACATTGAACTGCGGTGCCATTCCCCAGTCTCTCGTTGAGAGCGAACTTTTTGGCGCACTTAAGGGGTCAT
>JAACCY010000028.1 GCA_009937185.1 Planctomycetia bacterium | reverse complement strand
GGCGAATCCACCACCAAAGAGAAGTAACATTCCCCAAGGAACATCTTTAGCTTTTTCCCAATCCAGTAACGCTGCTCCTCCCGGTTTCGAGGGAACAACGAATAAGGCTATACCCGCAGCGACAGCAACGATGGAATCGTTAAGATACTTCCCTGCAAGTGCAGGATCTAAGCCGAGCCATGGCCCTACGATGTCAATCCAACCTGGGACTTCTCCACCTCCACGAGTGATCCATAATAAAGCGGTCACAAGAAAGACGAGAAATACCCGGATCTCCTCAGATCGCATCGGACCCAAATCCGCCAATTCTTTTCTGAGCATTCCCTCTCCCCCATGAGATTCTCCTGCTGGGAGAGGCACCAAGAATCGGGTCATCAGGATGTACATCACCGGCAAAAAGAGAACGACGACAGGCAATCCCAATGTCAGCCATTGAAGGAAACCCACTTCAACAGGAGGAATAAGATCTTGAGCGTTCTTGACGAAAATCAAATTGGGCGGAGTCCCAATAAGAGTTCCGATACCTCCGACATTTGCTCCGTATGCAGTACAAAGCAACAGGCACAGTGTAAATCTACCGCCTAGAGAACTCTTTTCTTCGGTGCGTCGTGCTACCGAAATGGCAATAGGCAACAGCATTAATGTGGTTGCAGTATTCGAAATCCACATCGACAACATCGCTGAGGTCACCAAGAATCCCAGAGCTAATCTTCTCGGAGAAGAGCCTAGCAATATCAGTGTACGAATGGCAATTCTGCGGTGGAGCCCTAGCACTCCACAGCTCTCGCCAACATAAATCCCCCGAGAAGTAACAATAGGAGATGATGAGAATAGTATTTTGCAGCTGTGGCGGCATCGCAAACTCCGAAGAGAGGGAGCAGTACCGCTGGGAGCAGAGAGCTTGCCGGGATCGGAATCGCCTCAGTCACCCACCATGTCACTGTCCAAACAGTAACCATCAAGGTTCCTCTGACTGTGGAGGAATACTCTGCAGGTGCGAGGTAATAAGTGAGAAGAGTGAGTAATGGCCCGAGAATCACGGGAATCCAACGGACCCCACGCTCAGGTATTATTTCCGTTTTCAAGTTCGACATTCCTTTTCCTCATCCGGTCAACAATCCCACCATCAGTCAAATTCCAGAGTTACCCGCCTGTAGGCTCGTGTTACCATCTAAAGGGAATCAACCCAAGGTACTTCTTCCTTTGAAAGAGACACCCAGAAGATGGACATCGCTCCGGCACTCACCTGTGGATCAACGGCATTTAAGCCGAAATCCCCCTTCGCAAAGAGAAACTTGCGATTCTTGACCCTCTTCCTTCTTTTGGCGTGCTTCTGTCAAGCAGGTTGCGTTTCTCTACGCTCACCGGCTCAGGTGACGGGAGAGAACTCTTGGAACCGAGAAAAAGACGTCGTTGAATTTTCGATTGGCCTCAATGGCCCTATGTCAGCAGACGAATACTTAGAGTGGACGCAACGACACCTAGAGAAAAATCAGCTCGCGACCAAGAACCCTGGATTCCCTGAGATCCCTGTATATGAAGTCCGCTATTACTTTTTTTCTAGAGAACGATCTTTCCGGGGTTACCTCGGAACAGTTCTTTGGAGAAGAGCAGAGGATCCCACAGGAAATCTCGAACATGTAACAACAATTGTACAGAGGGGATCCTAGATCATGCCCCACCGCATTTGGCTCTGCTTGCTCATCTTTATGGGGAGTGGCTGCTCAGTTGTCTATGATCACCGTCTTGAGTCTTCAGGAGGGGTTCTCTTCAGTAATCATCCCCAGGAGGTCACTGACCCTTACATGAATAGATTGTCATGGGCCTCAAAAGGGATTCGTCAGCAACTGCCTCTCTCGACAGAAGGAGTTCGGCCAGTAACGGTTTTTCTATCAGGAACACCCGCTGACTCAGGGACAGTCATTCGGCGATATCAAACTGGATTTGCGGGCTGGTACAGCAGTCTTTTGAACTCTATATGGCTGTCCGGTAATCCGGACGATGACGGAACTTCTATTCTGCTCAAATCCGAGTCGTTGCAAACTTTCCAACATGAACTCGCTCACCATATGACCTCCGATATCGATGGGATTCAACGCCGTTGGTGGCTCGTTGAAGGAATCGCTTGCTTCTTTGAAGGCGGATTCGACCCTGGAGATGGCGGCTTCAGTATTCCTCCTATCCATCTCAAGTTTTATGAAAAATGCCGTCGCGAATTGCGACGCCGAGGACGTCAACAATTCCTTATCGACCTTGAAGAAACAGTCCGAGGGAATTATCGCAGTTTTTATAGCACCGATTCAGAACTACTTTATCGATACGCGCTCTCATGGGCTCTATTTTGGCATCTTGCAGAAACTGTACCTGCTGAATCTGATTTGGAATCCAGAATACGAGCGATTTCAAAACTCACAGACGATCAGGTTTTAGCGGGATCAGAATCACTCCTCGACCGCCTGAGGAAAAGCACGACAGAACGACTTCGGGAACATCTGAATAACCCTGAGCTGAGACGTTGGGCTGTAGATGGCATGCTCACCCGCTATCGAATCAACGGAAATGATTTACTAGAAGTTCTCAAACTGGACCTTGAGACATCCAGCGATCCCATATGGGCATGGTGTTCCGTTTCGAAATTAATTGGATCCCGTGGTATACGACTGACCTCGTCGATACGTCAGGAGTGGATCGGTAGATTCAACTCGTTCATGACTGAAGCGACTCCGAAACAAAAGATAACTATTTGCGAAGAGATTATTCCAGGATCCCGAAGCTTCTTACTCACCGACTCTATCGTAGATTGTCTGGAATCCGCGGATCCAGACCTCAGGGTTGTTGCAGCGAAGACTCTTGCCTCTATATCGCGGCAAAAAACAATCGTCAGTCCCCATTTCTGGGCGAATGGCGATCCTGCTCTTCGATCTTTAGAGGTTCAGTCTTGGAGAGATTACCTTCAGGATTAATCGATGGCGATCGACCTGTTGACCTGTGATCCTGTTCGAAGGATGATGAGTTATTGGAGAAAAAATGAACCTGAATATTCTTTTGTTTGCTTCACTCAAAGATGCAGCCGGATCTTCCACGATTGATATAAAATTGACAGAGGGAGATCGGGTGGCCGACCTCATAGAGGCCATCCGTAGAGATCATCCTCAACTCTCAGAACGACTGGATCACGTCCGGGTCGCTCTTGGAGATGAGTTCGTCACACCAGAAACTGTGATCACCGAAGGTGCTGAACTGGCATTGATTCCACCAGTCAGCGGAGGTTAGAACTGATGTCACCGGAACCTTATTCAGCCTCGCTAACCCGAGACCCCCTCAGTACCGAAGAAGCTTCACGCTGGTTACAAGATTCAACCTGCGGTGCTATTCACCTTTTCTGTGGCGTCGTAAGGGACCTCAACAGGGAACAAACCGTGACTCGCATCGAATACCACTCACACGAACCTCTCGCTTTAAAAAGCCTTGAGAAGATTGTTGCGGGTCTTGTCGAATCCGGCGCAACAAAAGCCATCGCTATTCATAGACTTGGAATGCTTGAGGTCGGAGAAACCAGCATCTTGCTAGGAGTCTCTCTCCCCCACAGAAAACGTGGATTTGAATTACTGGAGAGAGGGATGCTCGAAATTAAAAGTGAGGTGGCCGTGTGGAAACACGAACACTACACAGATTCTCCACCCGAGTGGATAGAAGGTTCCTGAATCTTCTTCAGAGACCCCTCTGAATTATTCCGGGTACGCTCTCATTTGTTCACCCGTGTAAATTTGGCGGGGACGCTGAATGCGATCAGCAGGATTCGCTCGCTGCTCAAGCCAATGTGCTATCCAGCCTGGCAAACGACCCAATGCAAACATCACGGTAAACATGTTGGTTGGAATCCCAATAGCCCGATACATGATTCCCGAATAGAAATCGACGTTCGGGTATAGGTTGCGCTCCACGAAGTAGGAATCACTGAGAGCAATATCCTCAAGCTTTCGGGCCACTTCCAACAATGGATCTTCAACACCAAGGTGATCCAACAGGCGGTCGCAGGCTTCTTTGATGATCTTTGCCCTGGGATCATAGTTTTTGTAGACGCGGTGACCAAATCCCATCAAACGGGTTGGGGAATCCTTGTCCTTCACCTGCTCCATGAACTTCGCTACGTCTCCCCCATTTTCATGGATCATCGATAGTTGCTCGAGTACCGCCTGATTGGCACCTCCGTGTCGGGATCCCCAGAGAGCACTGATCCCTGCCGAGATACAAGCGTAGAGATTGGTGAGAGATGATCCCACCATTCGAACCGTTGAAGTGGAGCAATTCTGCTCATGATCCGCATGCAATATGAGGAGCAGATTAAGAGCTCTCTCCACCTCTGGATCTACGTGGTACGGCTCTGCAGGAACTCTAAACATCATGTGCATAAAGTTTCCGCAGTACGAGAGCGAGTTGTCGGGGTAGATGAAGGGCTGCCCAATGGACTTCTTGAATGAAAATGCTGCAAGCGTTCTAACTTTTGAAAGCAAACGGCAAACAGTCAAATCAAGATTATCGTCATTTTCAGGATCTTCGATATCTGTGTAAAAAGTCGAAAGCCCCATCACCATCGCCGAAAGGATCGCCATGGGATGCGCTGAAGAAGGGAATCCTTCGTAAAAGTGGCGCATGTCTTCGTGGATCATCGAATGAAAACGAAGATTTGTTCGAAACGATTCATACTGTTCAGGATTGGGAAGGTCGCCATGAATGAGCAAGTAACTGGTCTCTACGAAATTTGATTTCTGAGCCAGTTGCTCGATGGGGTAACCGCGGTATCGAAGAATACCTTTTTCGCCATCGATGAAACAGATCGAACTCTCGGTACTCCCAGTATTCACATACCCAGGATCGAGAGTCACAAATCCGCTCTCCTTACGAAGATTCCGGATATCGATCGCCTTTTCACCCTCGGTGCCTGTGTACACCGGAAGCGAGACCTGTTGGTCCCCGAGATGAAGAATGGCATTCTCCGTGGTCATCTTCTCATTCATCCTCTACATGTCCGTCCCGTGTTTAGACTTCCTTGGAAGCCCGTTTGTTGCCGCGCATCGCTGATGTACTCGAAAAGCAGTACACACGCTGACATCTCACCTCTCGCCTCAGATCTTTTTAAGATCCGGAATCGCGTGAGGCTCAACCCTGTTTTTTTGATTTATCGAGAGGGCCCACGGGGCTCTGGGGAGAACTCACTCCACAGGGCCTCGTAGGTCCAGACTTTATAGTCCTCTGTAATCCTGCTCGTGGCAAGAGGTTCCGGCATTCAGAAGCGACTTCTTGATCAGAGATGATCGCTAAGGGGATTCTCTATGGATTTCAAGACGGAAGTTGCCAGCCGTCCAGTGATCGTGCGATAGGAACCCTTCTGCCGACGCCGTATGCCCTGGCTGAAACCCTCAAGATGGGAGCAGATTGTCGTCTCTTGTGTTCACTGATTTCGATCAGACGGATGACGCTTCTGACCGATTCTTCAGGAATTCCTAGATCGACAATCTCTTGAAATGAAAGCCTTTGCTCAACCCAGCCGGAGAGGATGGCGTCCAATTGTTCATAAGGAGGAAGACTATCCGTATCAACTTGATCCGGGGCGAGTTCCGCAGACGGAGGTTTATCGAGGGTCGAATCGGGGATGCGACCCCTGAATTTCTCCAGTCTCGCAATCCCGTAGACCTGTTGCTTGGAGAGATCCCCCAGAGGGGCCAATCCGCCGCACATGTCACCGTATAGAGTGCAGTATCCAACGGAAAGCTCAGATTTGTTCCCCGTCGCCAAAACCATGGCCCCAGGCATCGAGTTTGCCAAAGTCATGAGAGTGGCCCCCCGAATACGTGATTGTAGGTTCTCTTGAGCCACGCCCCAATTTCCAGTCCCCAATACTGGTTCCAAACTCGATCTCATCTGAGTGTATGACTCCTGAATCGAGATCATCTGAAAGTCGATCCCCAATCTTTGGGCGAGATCGACAGCATCTTCCTGACTTCCTATCGACGAATAAGGGCCAGGCATTCCCACTCCCCGAACATGTCCAGAGCCCAATGCCTCCACTGCCAACAAGGCCGCCACTGCGGAATCGATTCCTCCGGACAGGCCTAAAACAGCAGTTTCGTGACTACACTTTTGAAAGAAGTCGGAAATCCCCAGAATTAATGCATCCGCAATCTCCTGCAAAGATTCTTCATTCGTATCTTCGAAGGCGGCATCTAATCCACTTTGGGAAACTCCCCCTACAAGTGCGACATGAGAACTGAATGAAGGACAACGCTCGATAGAACCATCGGGATCCATCAAGAAACTACCCCCATCAAAAATCAGTTCGGTATTTCCTCCGACGAGATTGGCCAGGCAGATGGGCACTCCCCATCGTTTGGACTGGGCAGCAAATACTTGCTCCCTGATCTTTTTCCGACCTGCATGAAAAGGGCTCGCCGAAGGGCTGAGCAAGATCTCGGCTCCTTGTTCGACCAGTTCCTGTCCTGGATCTCGTGAATAGGTGGGTTGTCCACTCAGAGTTGTTGTCCAGAGATCCTCACATATTGCGATTCCCACTTTTTTGCCACGGATGGAATGCACGCTGGCCACTCCACCCGGCTCAAAGGTTCGCGCCTCATCAAAGACATCGTATGTAGGTAAGAGGATTTTATCGTGGAATCCCTGAAGTCGCCCCTGATCCAAGATCAGAGCACTGTTGTAAACATCTCTAGAACTTCCTTCGGGAGCTTTTCTCAAACTTCCCAAAATCAGAGCCGGCCCCGATTCCAGATCCTCAGCAATGCGTTGATTCATTTTTTCAACTGAAGAAACAAAATCAGGGCGTGTGACCAAATCCTGAGGCGGATAGCCACATGTTGCTAACTCCGGAAAGAGAACCGTATCGGCTCCCAGATCAGAGGCACGACGAACAGCCTCTAGAATCAGGGCGTAATTCCCTTCGAGATCTCCAACAGTCGTATTGATCTGGGCAATCGCAAGTCGCACGAATTAAACCTAACCCATCATCCGGAATCCACCATCGACATAGATGACTTCACCTGTAATCCCGCTGGCCAAAGGAGAGAGAAGGAATGCTGCGGTGTTACCCACCTCTTCGGTCGTCACGCCACGCCCGAGAGCAGCACGCCCTTCGACCTCTGAGAAGATTTCCGAAAAGCCGCTGATACCCCGAGCCGACAATGTTTGAATCGGCCCGGCGCTGACCGCATTGACTCGAATATCTCGGGGCCCGAGATCAGCAGCGAGGTAACGAACACTGGCTTCGAGACTGGCTTTCGCCACCCCCATGACGTTGTACCCCTTCATGGCTCGCTCAGCTCCCAGATAGGACATGGTCACCATAGAAGAACCAGCGGTCATGCGTTTTGCCGCTTCTCTGGCGAGAAGTGTAAAGCTATAGGAGCTGATGTCGTGTGCTTTCAAAAAGCCCTCACGCCCCGTATCCAAATATTCTTTTTCGAGATCTTTCTTGTCTGCGAAAGCGATCGAATGAACAAGGAAATCAAGCCCGCCCCACTGGTCATCGACCTTCTGAAACAATTTTTCGACGTCCTTCTCATCACACACATCGCAAGAGGTGATGATTTCGCCTTCCACCTTTTCGGCAAGAGGACGGACTCTTCTTTCAAGACGATCTCCCTGATAGGTAAATCCAAGCCGTGCGCCTGCCGAAGCCATGACCTGAGCGATTCCCCAGGCAATACTTCTGTCATTCGCTACACCCAGAATCAAACCCCGTTTACCTGAGAGTGCATCGCTAAAAGTCATGATCATTTCTCCAACCGAAACTGTAATTTTACCGATTCTGCCATCTTGCAGGATCGGCCTCATGAGAGTGAGGTGCAGTTTACCCTCTCAAGGCAAGCATAGGGCAGAAATCACTCGTCATGAACAAGCAAATAGCCCCTGCAGGGCAGCCTGCAGGGGCTATTTGAAGCATTGTCAGAAAGTCGCGGTTTACTCCGTCAGGAGACTTACGCTAAAACTTCTGAACTTCCTTCTTCTTTTTCTCAGTACTTTTTTCTTCACTGCTTTTTTCTTCACTGTCAGAAGCCATCATACGCTCTGAGAAAGAGTAGATCTTGAGTCCGTCTTCGACGACGGAAACTCTTCCACCAGTCCAGCCGAAGTACTTTCTAAAAATCTCTGATTCCGGGATGTTGGAAGGATCAAACAAGAACAGTAAATCTTCATTCTGCCCCAGTTCCGGAGACATCAACGGTAAGAACCCCAACACAGGTCGAAGAACATCCGCTGCTCCTGCCAAGCCCTCCCCAAGGTTTGTGAAAGATAATGACACTCCTTGAGAGGCCATCACTTGCTTCATCACCTTGTTAATTTTCCGGTCTTCCAAGAACTTTTCACCCTCGCCCTGAGAAGTGCGAATCATGTCCTTGAGATCATCCGAACTGAAGCTCAATACGAACCAGTCATCCGACATCGTCCAAGACGGAGCTAAAGCAGGTCCTTGTCCAGCGAACTCAGGTGGCATATCCCCCAATGGATCGTAGGTCCAGACATCGAGATCCATGAAACTATCTTTCTTGATCATGGATCCCATCATTTCGGGACCAGCAAGAACACCCATGAGTTTCTCAAAGACCTTTCGGTCCGACATCTTGATCATGACGTTCCCGGTGCTGCCCTGCCCCATCATCATTTCCATAGGGTTCATGGCCATCGAACTATTTTCCGGGGCAGGAGGAGTGGCTACACAAATAGTGCCCTCCATCGCATCTAACAACTCCATGGGATTAACGCCCATTTGAGCTGCCATCATTTCCATCTGAATATCGAGCATTGCTCGGAACTCGTCAGGAGAATCACCATTCATAGTTGCGACCATCTCAATGATGTCATCTACGAATGTGTCAAAGTTCAAACGCGTAATTGAAACGCTAGCACTCTTTGCCGAAACAAAACCGGGAATTGAAATATTGCCATTTTCCTTGGGAATAATAGTCAGTATTCCTGGGCGGCCGTTCATGGCGAGAATCGAATCGGAACCGCTTCCACCATCTTCCACGTATGATCGAGAAGCGAATCCAGAAATGCTCTCGATTCCCAGCGAGGAAATCACCTTGCTAACAGTCATTGATTCGTCTTCTTCCCCCGCTTCTTCCCGGGGGGGGTTCATCATGTCGATTAGCGGTGTCAGGTTCCAAACGGCGTCCATATTCAGGTAAGAGGACGACCCGCCACGACGAAGATTATTTTCAGCAGCCTTGAAGATTTTCGTAGATCCGAAATTCGCACCGACTGCTGTGTCACCCTCACGAAGATAATTTTCGATCGCCTTCTTACTCGTACCCACCAGATGACGAGTCTCCTGTTGACCGATGAACACTCCCGTGCCCGGCATTGCTGCCCAACCGTTGAATTCCATCTCGCCGATACTGAAGGCTGTCGGGATCAAACCGACTTCTTCCCCAGCCTGCTCCCGAATCAACGTCAGAAGCTCCAAATGCTGAGGTCCCAAATCGGCAGGCCCATTAAAATCAAGAATGAGGCTGGGCATGGGGAAACCCATATTGGGATCCATCTCGTAACCCAATCCCACAACCAATTGACCTGTATTTTCAGCATACCAGCGAGTGGCAAGAGTCTTAAGAAAGTCCAAGCCCTTCTGCTGATTCTCCTCCATCGACATCTCGTTACTGATCATTTTCGAAATTCCGTCAAAGAGACGGTTGCCGATTTCCTGAATACTCGGCTCAGCAAGAAATTGGCTAAAGTCAGACTTTCCGCCTTCAGTTTTCATTTCCTGCCAGTCATCGACGGACATCGCAATGATGGTGTATTGTCCTAATTTCTCCACATCTGCAATCGCTCTAGACGGCGTGCTCAGAAGCACCGCAACGGTCAAGAGTAAGAGGCTGAACAGTTTGTTCGCCATAAATTTTCCTTTCACTGGAAACCTCATCAAATTAGGACCAGTTCGTTCGTGGGGGAAGATAGATCACTCCCCGGGTTTTATTTTTTTGGGAGGAGCCAAGTATCTCACACCCGTATTGGGTTGGCTCTCGTCAAAAAGAAATGATTCTCTTCTGTCGATAAAGAACTTCACCTGATCCAGAGGGATGGCAAAGTTAAGCCCCTCTGATTGAAGAATCTTCATGTTCGTCACTCCTACAACTTCCCCTGCCTCATTGAAGAGAGCTCCCCCGGAGTTACCCGGATTGATGGGAGTGGTTGTCTGAATATAGCACTGTCCTGCAAAAGAGCGGTAAGGATCGGAAACGATGCCTTCACTGACAGTCCGCTCAAATCCACGGGGGGTTCCGACCGCAAACACTTTTTGACTGCGATCGAGGCCATCTGAAGCCGCCATTTTTACAGGCCTGAGTGGATACTTCTCCGCATTTGGAATCCGCAATAGAGCCAAATCCAAAAATGGATTGAGAGCCACAATCTCGACATTCTCGATCTGCTGCTTGCGTGAACCACCTTCAGCATCATCTAAGTAAACTGTCAGTTGAACATCTCTCTGTCCCTCGACCACATGAACATTGGTGATGACCATGCCGTTCTCATTGATGATGAAACCACTACCGAGTCCCCCACCGGCAAGAACCCGAACAACACTCCCACGGGCGATGTTTTCAGCCTCTTCGAGAGGAAGAGGGACCCCTTTGCCAGTGGTATAGACCGTCCCCGTCGACATCTTCTCTTCAGAATTATTGTCTGAAGAAACGACATTGATAGATCCAATCGAATTTTTGGGCAAAGACACGATAGTCGGCCCAATATCGATAAAGACCTGCTGCCCAGTTTCTTTGACGATTCTCCCTCGAACAATTGCTCCGCCGACCAATTTCACATCCACTTGCTGTGACTTTAGGTCCTGCTCAGAAGACGTACTCGTGTTGGCCACTTGAACCATGGCTTCGAGATGGCCCTGTGTACTGACCAAAATGATCACCACGAGTGCCAAGCCCCGACTCAAACTGAAAAAATCAGTGAATCTCATATGTTTCATCAGGTATCCCCTTTAACGGTTACGAATGAGCAAACATGAGAACGGACCCAATGGTTCCCTCTACAAATGATTTCGACGAGAAGGATCATTTGAATTTAACGATTCAAGGGTCCGGAATCATAGATTCCAGACTAGTATATTGAATCCTTCAAAGATCTTCTGCAAGGTCATTGGGGTAACCCTATTTGGGGTTCATCAATTTTCGCCATCTCTTGATATACAGGAGTATTCATGTTCAAGACCTCCTTCCCTGTCGGTAAACCGTCAAGTGTGAAGATGTTTGGCTATGTCCACATACTTTCCCGTTCCATCATTCTCAACCTCATACTGGGGGTGATTTCCCTGTCAGGCCTCTCTAGCCCGCTCAGTGCTCAATACAAGGACGCCATTGATCGTCTCGGAGATTTCGGATTTTCTGGAATGCAGGTCTTCCGTTTGGGCTCGCAAGGGGGCCCATGGCATCCCGCCGACGTCGATGGAGATGGGGATCTCGATCTTTGTATTTGGCTCGATGACCGAGGCGAACTCGTTCAATTCCTGAGAGATCCCAATTCTGACGGCTTTATCCATGAAGAAGCTGGGAACACCCTGGTCGATCCCGCCGGCTGGACGCGGGCTGA
The DNA here is from genome assembly GCA_009937185.1 of Planctomycetia bacterium. Taxonomy (GTDB): domain Bacteria; phylum Planctomycetota; class UBA8108; order UBA1146; family UBA1146; genus UBA12191. The sequence continues at coordinate 5,921 of JAACCY010000028.1, read as the reverse complement.
AATTTCGGTGGGCGCACAAGTCGAATCCATCGATTCCGCTGATCTCGATGGAGACGGACATCTCGATCTTGTTCTCTCCTGCCCAGGAGCTAATCGCGTAAAAATTTTATGGGGTGCTGAAGGGAATCAACGCTTTCGATCATCCGACAATATTCGACTCGAACGCATCGCGAGAGGATCTCAAACACTTCGGATAGAAACTCAGAAAGACAAACTTCCTATCCTGAGAGTGCTCTCAGAAACCGGTGTCTACGAAATAGAACAAATCGGTCGCAACAACTCTCCAAAAATAAAGACACTTGTAGGTTCCACAACGGGATCAAGGGTACTGATTCATGAAGACGTCACCGAAGATGGATTCCAAGATCTGATCACTATCAGCGGCTCAAATTCAGATCGTCCGTATCTTGTCAGAGTCCGTCCGTCTGCCGGTTTAAATTCATGGTTACCCGAGTCGCTCCTTCAATTGGAAAGCGGTAGATTCCTTCATCAAGCCCCCACCCTCAACGCTTCCACGAATAAGGCTTCCACGAATAAGGCTATGGGGCCCACTTGGTTCTTTAGTGAGAGAGATCGTCCTGTTCTTAAGGGATATCGCATTGAAAGCACTCCCTCCAAAACAGCTCTTTCCTCACCGGAAGTGATTTCGCTTTCAGCAGATGGTCTCGGCAACGGAAGAGTCGCCAAAGGAGACCTCGACGGGGATGGCGATATCGACCTCACCGTCCTTGATACGAAGAATTCCCGACTCATTCCCATTTTCAATGAGGATGGGCAACTGATCCCAGGTAAGCCGTCCCCAACGCTCCAAAAGCCTAAAGACCTCATTATCCACGAGGGCAAAGTACTGGTCACCAGTAAATCGGACGGTGGCATCGGTATATGTGAACTGGAAGGGAAAGGTTTTTCGTTCCCAGTTCCCGGTGAAACAGATTCCGCTCTCGACCTCATTTCAGTAGCAGGATTCGCCCCTGAACCCTCTGGAAAAGAAGGATCCCTCGCCCTTTTAACCTTGAACAAAAAAGGAAGAAATTCATACTCCCTTCGATTAGGAGAAGTTGAATTCCCACTGGATTCAGTCGAGAGAGAGCCTTCGGCTGTCCGCCTCTTCCCAGGAAGTTCTGGAGATTCGATCGTGGTCGTCGAAGTCCCCTTTGAATCTCCGATTCTCTTTGCCTTGAGAGAAAACAAATTTCTCCCCATCGTATCTCCCGCAACATTGGAATCCGGGGGGCGAATCCAGAGTCTTGCACCCGGGAAATTGCTCGTCACTAAGGAGAATCGCGGTCGAATCGTTCTCGTCGAAGATTTGACGGCTCGTGTCCTTCGACAAATTGATACTCCAGGAACCTCCGCAAAATTAGTCGGAGCGACTTACCTGAACACCAACTCTTCAGATCCATCAGACAGCGCGACTCTGGCATTCATTGACGAAGGATCATCCATGATTCATCTCGCCAATGAATCCGAAGTTCTCGAGTCTTTGGAAGGCCCCTTCAAGAAGATTCGTCAGGTGCTGAATCTAGACGTGGATGGCGACGGCAACGATGAACTGGTCCTTTTGAAAAGTGGATCTCTTCTTCTCTTGAGAAGAATGGGCAGCAATCTGATTCTTCAGGAAACCTTCTCGCGAAGAGCGCGGAATGAAAACTCGAGAATCACTGCAATGGCCCATGGAGACCTCAATGGAGATGGGATACTCGATCTGGTTGCAGTAGACGGAGCACGGGGAGAACTGGAGATACTGGCAGGGACCGCCGATTCATTTATCCCAGCTCTCGGCTTCCCTGTCTTTGAGAAGAAAACCTTCTCCGGCGGAGGTCGAGGAGTCGAGCCTCGTGCTGTACTCGTCGAGGATCTCGACGGCGATGGTCTCGCTGACATCGGCCTTCTCATCCATGACCGTTTGGTGATCTACCCTCAAGAAAACATGAATACACAGGAAGATTCACGCTGATGACCCATGAAAAAGACACCGCATCTACATGGCTTCTTGAAGGCGACCTCCAAGAAAAGTCTGGTCTTTCCAGAGATCGTCTACTCATCTGTACCGAGTCCGGGAAAATTCTGGACCGTGGAGATTTGCCGGGAGATCCAGATGTGATCTGGCCCGAGGGCGTAAGGGTTTGCCCCGGTTTCATCGACATCCACGTGCACTGTCGAGATGATCCTGGAGGAAGCCAACGCTACAAAGAGGATTACCTCTCCTCCAGTCAGGCCGCCATTCAGGGAGGCGTCGTTCTGTTGGGAGACATGCCCAACAATCCCGATCCACCCAGCCATCTCGACGCTTATCAGCGTAAGAAATCTCTAGCAGACGAGACTTCCCTTGTGGATGTGGTCCTCTATGGACTCCTCACCCGTGGAGGAGACTGCTTCTCTTCAGAGATTCCGTGGAAGTGCTACTTCGGTCCCAGTGTAGGAGAAATCGACTCTTGGGGAGACGACAGCGTCGCCTCTGTCCTCGAAAACTATCGGGGACAGCGAGTGATGTTCCATGCAGAAGATCCTCGCATTCTGAAAGAATCCCAATCCGCCTCCACGCACGAATCACGACGACCTCCGGAAGCCGAAGTGGAGGCGATCTCCACTATTCTAGGTGTCTGTCGTGAACTTGAGATCATTCCTCATATCGCACACCTCTCTACAGGAGAAGGCTTACGTACCATCGAGAGAGCTCGAGAAGGAGGGCAAACAGTGACCACCGAAGTCACACCCCACCACTTAGCCTTTGATATGGAGAACCGCCAGGAGTGGAGTTGTGGAGACTGGTTGCAAATGAACCCTCCACTTCGATCTCCAGAGGACAGGCATATATTGAGAGAAGGACTCCTGTCCGGATCCATCGATGCCATCGCCACCGACCATGCCCCCCACTCCCTTGAAGAGAATTCAAAAGGGATCTCCGGTGTTCCACACCTCGACACCTTTGGTGCATACGTCTGCCAATTAGCGGAAGAAGGATTCCCTTGGGAAGTGTTGGTCGAAAGAGCCTCGACTAGACCCGCAGAATTATTCGGGCCTTTCACCGGTGACACCTACGGTTCGTTACTTCCCGGCGCACTCGCTTCTCTGACCATCACTGATACGAGAAGCCCTTGGACACTCAAAAGATCTGGAGTTCAAAGCCGTGCAGGTTGGTCACCCTTTGAAGATCGTCCATTCCCCGGAAAAGTGATCGAGACCGTGATTCGTGGCATAAGACGAGACCCCGCCTCCAGCAAAGAGATCCTCGTCAAACGCTGATTTACCATTGATCAGGTTCGATGTCACTGAAGAGATGATTTCGCGGAAGCGACCTCGCCTAATAGACAAAAAAAACCGGAGCGAGACATGTTGTCTCGCTCCGGTTTTTTGTGATCACCCAAATCCCGTATTAGGGACAGTTGGGATAACTGCTGCAGTCCAATCCATCACTGGTCGGATCTGATCCACAAGTCTCACCGGGTGCAGGCAAGTTTGCAGTCCCGAACAGGTATGTCAGCAATGCGACTCCGTCTGAGATATCCAGAGAACCATCGTCATTGACATCTGTAGCGTCGAGGCAAGAAGGGGTCCCCTCACCGTTAAACAGGAAGCCAAGGATTCTCACAGCGTCTGCGATGTTGATGGCACCGTCTTCATTCGGGTCACCCCGTCTGAAAATGATCGACTCACAAGCGTCTGGAACCCCGTTTCCATCGGAATCCAGCTCTGAGCCATTGGCAATATCACAACTGTCTGGATTACCATTGTTGTTGCAATCAGGAGTTGAACCTGAATCCACCTCACACTGATCGATGGCGCCGTTGCTATTGCAGTCATCGGCGATGCCGAGGTCAATCTCACAGTTATCGAGCAAAGTATTACTATTGCAATCATCGCCCGTCCCGTTGATCACTTCGCAGGAATCCGGGAGGTTATCGAAGTCACAATCGACCAAGGTACCGGAGTTGATATCACAGATATCATGAACACCGTTTCCGTCACAATCATTGGTCGCCAACTGGCATGAATCAGGAATCCCATCCGAATCACAATCGGATGCACCTGCTTCGATATCACAAGAATCTTCGATACCATTTCCATCGCAATCGATCGCAGGAGTCTGACACGAATCAGGGATAGAGTCCCCATCGCAATCGATTTCAATTCCCGCGGCAATATCACAAGCGTCTGGCTCGCCGTTATTATTACAGTCTGCCGTATTACCGATCGCGCACTCACATGAATCGACGATGAAGTTTCCATTGGTATCTACTGAATCGATGTTGGCAGGAACAATCTTAAAGATTTCTCCACCATTCCAATCGCAGATGTATACCTCACCGTAGGCATCTTCACCAAAGCCGGTGACACCAGAGATGGATTGAGATCCGGGAGGGTTCAACTCCGCAGAACGGTTCGTGAATTCTGTGACACTGGACCCGTTCCATATGAATGACCAAATCGTGCTCGTGCACCAATCGGAGTAGAAGTAAATGCCGTGCATATCAGGCATGGCACAACCTCGGTAGACATTTCCACCTGTGATCGAGCAACCTGATCCATGGGAGTAAACTTGTACCGGATCCGTGAGTGCAGCAGAATTACAGGCACACCCAGAGAGCCCGGTGCAACTATTGCCTTCCATGCAACGCCAGCCGTAGTTTTCGCCTCCGACGGAAGAAAACGGCTGAATGCTGATCTCTTCCCAGTTGAACTGCCCCACGTCGGCAATGTAGAGATCTCCGTTATCTCTATCAAACGAGAATCTCCATGGATTACGAAGTCCCGTCGCCCATATCTCATCCAGAGGAGCACCTGGCCCCACGAATGGATTGTCGGGAGGAATCGCATAAGGAGTTCCCCCATCTACATCCAAACGCAACATTTTCCCCAGACGGGTATTTGGATTCTGACTGTTCCCCTGAGGGTCATTGGCACTTCCGCCATCACCCAAGCCTATGTAGAGGTAACCGTCATTGGGACCGAAGGCGATCATGCCTCCGTTATGGTTCGTGAAGGGTTGATTCTGTGTAAACAGAATCTGGTCCGGACTTCCGTTCGCAACATTTGGATTCGTTGCCGAAACAGAGAAGCGGGCGACGACAGTATCACTGCTGTTGTTCGTGTAATACAGGTAAAAGAAACCGTTGTTCATGTAGTCGGGATGAAACGCAAGGCCTAGAAGTCCTCGTTCGTCGGCTCCAGAATTTCCTCCCCCAACGATGGAGTTGATATTGAGGAATGGAGTCGTCAATAACGTAGCACTGGCCATGTCGTAAATACGAATAATGCCGGCCTGCTGAACGATGAAGAGACGTTCAAAGTCTCCCTCAGGCGCAGCCACGAGTACGGGTCTAGCGACACCACTGGCAATCCTGCGGGTAGAAAGAGGTGTCGTTCCCGATTCAGCGATCGACACATCCGGAAAAAGTACAAGGATCACCAAAAACGCACACAAAGTACGGACCAAAAATAACGGGGTCCGAATAGTGTTCGAACTTTCAGAGTTCATCCAGCTTCCAATCGATTCTCAGTCACCGTCTATCCGGTAACCTTGATTTCTGTGGGGTCTTGATTCGACCTATATTTACAAATTCCAGTGTAACCGAGATATGGGGAAATTCTCGGCCAATCGACGCCATCTAAAAGAATGACACATCAGGAAACCCCGAAAACGACCTTGGGTAATAGATTGCCGTGGAAAGCGACGCAATAATGGACCCTAGAGTCCTTTTAGTCCTCGGGTAAATCTCCCTCAAGATCCGCATTTATCGAGATAATTCAGTAATTCTAACGTGAACCGCATCGACCACTTCGTGTGGAGTTGAGGTTCCGGCGGTGATTCCCACGTGTTCCACACCCGTAAACCAGGCGGCTTCCAACTGATCTTCATTTTCAATGTGATGAGCCGTCACCTGACGTTCGCTACAAACTTCAAGTAATTTTCGGGTGTT
>JAACCY010000173.1 GCA_009937185.1 Planctomycetia bacterium | reverse complement strand
CGTCAAAGATGTGGGCTATCAGTATGAGTATCCTAGCCCCACGTACAACGCTTCGGAAAAAGTGTTATAGCCCGTATCCAGTATCCAAGAGTTTCCTAATTTGAACATCGCTCCAGCACAAGCTTCCAACTCAAACGATTGCCCATTGGAAGTATTGTAGAAACCAGCACTCCCCAGAATTAAATCGGAATCAAACTGTTCCTGCCATGTCTCGGAAAAACCGAGCCCCAAACCCGCATGGATCGAACACGTCTCATTGATTTCCCAGGTCGTCCCCGCACTGAGACACCAACCCAGTTGTTCCTGTCCGGTCACGGGATCTCCATCACTGCCAGAGGGTAGATCAGACAATTCTTCTCCACCCACCACTCCATTGCGTAATGTTTGCAGTTGAAGAAAGACTCCTGGCTGATTTTCCCGAGTCCAGTATCCGGCAAATCCAACCCCAGTTCCTTCGAGGGATCCCTCTGCTTCGAAATATTGAACCGTGGATGCGGCACTCCCTTCCCCCTCAGGAAGAATGACACAGCCGGTCAGGGCTATCAGTCCAAGAAGGCCTATTCTGGAGATGAAAAATTGCATCGGTGATGGCCCCTCTCCTGAATTGCGACTTGTACGTTGTCAGATCTTACCCTGAAGGCATCAATAGGTCACTGTTCTGATCACTCGGAAGCAGTATCCTGAGGTCGAATTAAAAATTAACCAGATCCTCTCACAGCAATCCTCATTCTGTGACCTCTGCAATGTGACGCATCATTGAGCTTTGCCATGAGATGCGCACTAAACGGAAAAGGTACCATGACTGCTCTCCCTCTGAATCCTCGTCTTCAGTTGAAAAGTCCGTTGCTGTCATTTCTGCTGGTCTCATTGCTACTGACACTGGCTTCTTCCACGGCGAGTGCGGATCAAAATTGGCAAGACCTGTTCGATGGAACTTCCCTTAAAGGTTGGCAGGGAAACACAGAACTCTGGCGTGTGGAAAATGGCATGATCATCGGCGAAGGTCCCGATGGCGGCCCCGTCCCTGTCACGGAATTCCTCTGGCATGAACAAGAGTTTGGCGACTTCGTTCTCGAAGCCGAATTCCGTATTCATGGAGGTAACAGCGGGATCCAGTATCGAAGTGAGGCCTTGCCCAATGGCAGAGCTAAAGGCTATCAGGCGGATCTTGATGCGGGTCATCAGTACACCGGCATTCTTTATGAAGCGAGTGGCCGGGCCATCCTCGCTCCAAGAGGTGAAGTTTCACGGCTTCACGCAGATGGAAAACGTACCACTGAAGGGTTTCTGACGGGCACAGATGCATTGATCGAAAAATTTGACACGAACGCATGGCATCGATACCGCATTATCGTCCGTGGGCAGCGAGCACGTCACGAACTGGACGGAGTTCAGGTGTGTGCCTTTGAGGACCAGCATTCAAATCACCAAGCACAAGGTAAGATTGGCCTCCAGATCCACGCTGGAGAATCGATGCGCATCGAGTGGCGTCAGGTCAAAATTCGTCCTTGGGATGTATTGGATGGAGACCCCTTCACCGATGTCAGCATGGCAAAAGAAGTCGTCGAGAATAATAGTGCACATTGGATCTGGAGTTCCGAGGCACCCGACAGTGGCGTTGAAGTCACTCTCTCCCGCCGCTTCAGCAATACGAAAACAGCCTCCGCTCATCTCATGTTGACCGCTGATAACCACTTTATCGCATTCCTCGATGGATCGCCGATCCTGCGCGGATTCGACTGGAGCCAAACTTACGAACATCGCTGGACTCTTCCTGCTGGAGATCATGAGTTGATCGTCAGAGCCAGTAATGAAGGAGGACCCGCAGGACTTCTGGGAACTCTCCGTTGGGAAGCCGAGGGTCAATCTCCGCAGCAACTGCACACCGATACCGAATGGACAGTCCGTCGGTGGATGAAAAATCCACAGCCCGCCAACTCCGGGACTTCTTACAAAGAAGAGGTGTCATGGAATCTGGACGGCCTCGATCCTCAGCCCAGTCAGAACGCGGTTTCTGTGGGTGCTATGGGAGACCCCTCTCTTCCTTGGACCGGGATCAAATTTTCTGGAACTCCTCCCCGCAGTTGGAATCTACCCATGGGATTCGAAGCCAAGGTCATTCACGAAGTGGATCCTGATCAAGGATCTTGGGTCTGCATCGCGGCTGAAAACGATCAAGATTTCATCGTCTCTCCCCAATATGGGCCTCTCAAAAGGCTTAAAAAAGAGGCGGACGGTTACAGCGCCAAGGATTGCGCCAACATGGGTCATGCTCAGGGAATACTCAAGGTCGGTGATGAGCTCTGGGTTCACGTCAATGGCGATGCCAAAGACAAAGGTGGGTTGTGGGTATTAACCGATACCGATGGTGACGATTTTTATGAAACCGAAGAAAGGCTCTCAAGTATGGGGCCCGGCTGGGAACATGGAGTGCACGCTCTGGTGATGGGCCCGGACGATCACGTCTGGACTGTCGTCGGAAATCACATCAAGGTTCCGGAAGAAATATTAACCCGCGATCGCTACCGCAATTGGCAAGAAGATTTGTTATTCCCAAGAATGTGGGATCCTTCTGGTCATGCAGTGGGATACCTATCTCCGGCGGGGCAAATTTTACGTATCGATCCCGCGACTCGTGAGTGGGAAAGAGTCGCAGGAGGATTTCGTAATCCATACGACCTTGCCTTTCATCATGATGGTTCTCTTTTCACCTACGACGCCGATATGGAATATGACATCGGTTCTCCCTGGTACCGTGCACCTCGTATCGTCGAAGTCGTTTCCGGAGGTGAAGCCGGTTGGAGAAGCGGCGATGGCAAATGGCCCGATGGTATTCCGGATGCCGTCCCTCCTGCTGCCGAATCGGATCTCTCTTCTCCGACCGGGGTTGCCTCCGGACTCAAGAGTCAATTTGAGGGTCGTTGGAAGCATGCGATCTTCATCGCCGATTGGGCCTACGGTAGAATCTTGGCGTTTTTCCCCAGAGAGCACGGTTCTAGTTTCACCGGAAACATTGAACCCTTTGCAGCCGCTCCTGCCTTGAATGTTTCTGACATCACGATAGGTCCAGACGGAGCTCTCTATGGTGTCACCGGGGGTCGAGGCACAAGAAGTACCGTCTTTAGGATCACTTCCCAACGCCCTCCTGAAAAGGTGTCAGCCCCACTGACTCGAGAGGGGAAAAAAGCACGGGGCATCCGCAAAGAATTGGAAAAGGGACATGTCCGGCCGATGCCTGATCTGCTCGATCTAGCCCTCCTCGAACTCGCTCATGAAGACATGTTTATCGCCGCCGCCGCAAGAATCACCCTAGAACGACTGTCTCCCGATCTCTGGCGAGATCGTGTGCTCGGTCTAGAAGGAAGAGCCGCTCTCCAAGGATTACTGGCCCTCGCTCGGGTCGGCAGTACCGAAGATAAGGAGATTCTTCTAGAGAGACTCTGTGACCTTCCTCAACTTCAGGGAAGGGCGGAAGAATTAGCCGCTCTGCGAGTGGCGACTGTCGCTATCGCAAGACACGGAGATCCGTCGGGCAGAACTCGAACACGCTTGCTGGCACGACTCGATCAGGATTTTCCCAGAAGAGATGCCGCTGTTGATCGATTGCTGGGAGATCTTTTAGTGCGACTTTCTGCACCGGGATTAGTGACACGATTGATCGACTGGTTATCTCTTGCCGAAAAGGGACCCGAAAAGATGGCTGCACTGCGTTGCCTTCAATGGACCACCATCAACACCGAGCAGAGGGATTTAATAGCCCCAGAAATAAAACGCCTCACTGCGCTCTCTGGAGGCAACAGTTACAACGGATTTATTCAGCACATGACTCGCCAAATGGATGACGGCAGTGGAGCACTGGTTCCACCGCCCCTTCCCCCCGTCGTCATGGCTCCTTTTGTTCAACAATGGACTCGTGAAGAACTCTTGTCGGCATTGACGAAAGGGCAGGGAGATCCAGAGAAGGGCAGAATAGCTTTCGAAAAAGCGCTCTGTTCTCGTTGTCATCGATATGACCAATTTGGCGGAGGAGTGGGGCCGGATCTCACGGGCAGCGCATCCAGATTCACGCATGAAGACCTGCTCACCGCGATCCTCGACCCTTCACGTGATATCTCTGACCAATACAACTGGACAGTTCTCGAATTTGGAGAAGATGGTCTAGAAGTCGGAAGACTTCTCTACCGAGACGAGAAAAAGTGGATCTTGAACACGGATCCTTTCGGCTACTCACCGGTAGAAATTAGTGCTCCTGTAAAGTCAGCCACCCCAGCTATCGATTCTCCCATGCCTCTAGGCCTCCTAAATGTGCTGGATGCAGTTGCAATTCGTGATCTTTGGGCCTATCTCGGCATGACTTCCCGGAAATAACTGCCTCACAATATACTGACTTGCCTGACTCCCCTTTAGGGTAAGAATAGATATGGGCTTGGCTCAATAGAGCACAACCAAATAAATCAGACTCTGGATGTGGAATCGCACCCCTCTCGAAGGGTGTATTTCCACACCCAGTTTCGAGAATCTTCCAATTTGATTGGGGAGCAAGCATGTCACCATTCCGACATCTACTTGTGGCCATGTTATGTATAACAGGTTTCACCACTTACGGATCAGCACAAGATTCGATAAAAATCGTTCCAACCATCAGTCTCGATTCTCTCGATCTTGTGGCCTTGGAAGCGGAAGACTCTTTGAGAGATTCTCAAGGTCTCGCACCCCGCTTTGCGGTTCCACACGACGTCAGCATCACTCCAGCGACACACGGTCACTGGGAAAAGGTGAATGACGACGTAGCCATGTGGAGACTTCGAGTCACCTGTAAGAACGCCATCAGTATGAACTTTGGCTTCGAGCGGTGGATGCTTCCCATCGATAGTGAAATGTTGCTTTACAATGTAGAGGGAACTCACAAAGTTCGCCCATTCACCATCGACGATTACTCCGATAGCGGAGAACTTTGGACTCCTGTTCTTGCAGGAGGAGATGTCATCATCGAGATTCGCTGCCCTCTAAACGCAGAAATCTTGATCAAAGAAGAGATTAAGCTGACCCGTATCAATCCGGGATACCGCGGGTTCCATGAGAACTTCGGATCAACCCCGACTCAGGGTAACTTCCCTTCTCTCTCCGGATCTTGCAATGTCGACGTGGCCTGTCCTGAATCGGTGACGTGGGAAAATGAAATCGACTGCGTCGGAGTGATCTCCACCGGTGGATCCACCTTCTGTACAGGATTCATGGTGAACAACACCTCACAAGATGGCACTCCGTATTTCATGACCGCAGACCACTGCGGCTTGACCGCAGGAAATTCCCCCTCGTTGGTCGTTTACTGGAACTATGAAAACTCTTTTTGCCGCGCACCAGGATCTTCGTCTTCCGGTGGAGCAGGCAACGGCACACTGACCCAATTCAGTTCAGGGGCGGTCTTCAGGGCAGGGTCAGGGACTTCTGATTTCACACTTGTCGAGTTGAACTCTCCTCCTAACGCTGCATTTGGAGTCTCCTTCTGTGGGTGGGATGCCTCAACAGCATCTCCGACGAGTGCCGTGGGTATCCATCATCCCGGCACCGACGAGAAACGTATCTCTTTTGAAAATCAGGCTCCCAGTTTAAGTACTAACTTTGTCACGGTGAACGACTGGGATTTGGGTACTACCGAGCCAGGATCATCGGGTTCTCCCCTCTTTGACCAAAACCATCGAGTCATCGGACAGCTCTGCTGTGGAGGCGCGGCATGCGGCAATAACCTCAGTGATGATTACGGTCGCTTCTCCCGTTCCTGGACTCTCGGCCTCTCTGCATGGCTTGATTCAGCTGGAACAGGATCACTCTTTGTCGATACTCTCCCCGCTGGCGGTGGCGGAGGTCCCATCGAGTTGTGTTCCAATGGTGGCGATGATGATTCAGACGGCCTGACCGATTGTGCCGACCCCGATTGCGCCAGTAGCCCTGCTTGCGGAGGCGGAGGCGGCGGTGGTGGTGCTCCTACCAATGATGACTGTGCCAATGCCACAGTTGTTGGTGAAGGATCATTCGCCTTTGATAACTCAGGCTCTACCATCGAAGGT
>JAACCY010000172.1 GCA_009937185.1 Planctomycetia bacterium | reverse complement strand
GCCATGGCTGGGTCCACAACTGCTGACTGTTCAGAGGTCGGCACTGCTGCAGGAACTGAAGTCGGAGACGCAGGAACCGCAGCCGCGACCTGGACCACTTCTCTGGTCTGTTCAGGTTTCTTGCGGAGCCTGACTCGCTGTTCGCCGTCGACCACCTCCAGCTCTTCTAACTGGTTGCGGTCCATCAACTCAATGAGTTCTTTAAGACGCTGGGTGTCCACGTTGTCCTTTTCCCCACAGGTTCAGAGGCTGAGGTCCAGACTCGCCACCCCCCGGGGTCGAGTCCGCCATCCGTGAAATCTTCTCAACGGAGAAGACATTCCGGAGCTCAAGAAGGAGAGATGGTATGTAGAGGTTCCATACGGGTCAAGAGTCCCTGCACGACTCAAACCGAAATTGCTCAACACCTGCTCTTGTCTACACTAGGATAATAAAGACTCTTTACTTGCAGCAGCTCTTCTGGGGTGAATTCACCGCCATCTGCTCTTTTTTGGTCCTGCCAACCCCCCAGAGAGGAACTTCGCCATGGTTTTACCGCCGGGGAGAGATCTCTCTCGTCCTCCTGAATCTGCGATTTTTAGGGTTCGTCAGGATTTAAGAACTCGTCTCGATCGGTGGCTCCAGGAACGTTTGGGCTGGAAATCACGTACAAAAATCCAAAAATTGATCCAGATGGAGCGCGTGAAGGTCAATGGCGAAAAGGTCAAAGCTTCGACAAAAGTCTCGACCGGTGATGAAGTCGAAGTCTTTCTCGACGTGGTCGATACGGAAGAATCGGGAACCCTTTCTCTCCCGATCCTCTATCAAGATCCATGGCTCGTGGCTCTCGACAAGCCCGCAGGAATCCTTGTCCATCCGGTCGGACGCACCCATTCAGGAACGGTGGTCGATGGTCTTCACCTCTCTTGGCAAGCTCTCAATGACAGCGCGCGTCGGCAAGCCACCCATCGTCTCTGCCATCGGCTGGATCGCGAAACTTCAGGGCTTCTCCTGCTGGCGAAATCGGTTCAGGCCCGCAGGCACCTTCAGGATTCCTTCGAGGGTGACCGTGTACGAAAAAGTTACATCGCCATCGTGGAGGGTGTACCCGACGCTGAGAACTTCGAAATTAACGCTGCTGTATCAGCGCACCTCGACCCCGGAAAACAAGATGGTCATCGATTGGCCAAAGCGGATGAAGAGCGGGGAAAAGCCTCGAAAACTCTATTCAGGACCTTGGGGTCCCAGAATGGTATCTCGGTAATTCTGTGCCGCCCCATCACGGGTCGTCAGAATCAGATACGGATTCACCTGCAGGTCGCAGGGCACCCCATTCTCGGAGATGTGGGATACGGTCAAACCCCTGAAAGCCTGAAGAGAAGGTCCGGTATACTCCCGGAGGGGATTCCACACCCAGAAAGAGCGTGACTTCACAGTTTCCAACTGACTTGCCCCCATCCCGTATGGCAAACCGCCAGTCATGTCCGTTGTCGCCCCAGCGGGGAAATGGCGAGGCTCATCCACGCCCTGAAAACAGACTCCGACCCCTTGATTCGCTCATTTCCACTCCTTGAGGATCCGAAACCGCTTGCCAAATGAGACTTCACGCCTCTTGATATGTTGTGGACGCCGATTCTCCGAATCGGTGATTTCCATTTGAGAACTCTTCGGGTTTCCCGCGCGGGTCATCCGAGAGAAGCCACGTCCAGCTGACGACAAGGAGGATCACGGTGAAAATCGCCGTTTGTATCAAAAGAGTGCCCGACACAGCCACCCGGCTTAACTTTTCCGGTGATGGGACTTCACTCGATCAAAGCGAGGTCCAGTGGATCATCAGTCCCTACGATGAGTTCGCCATCGAAGAGGGTCTTCGCCTCAAAGAAAAAGTAGGAGACGCGACCGTCACAGTCATCACCTGTGGTCCAGCGGCCTCTACCAAAGAAATACGACAGGCCCTTGGAATGGGTGCTGACGATGCCGTCCATATCAAATCCGAATCGGATCTTGATCCGGCACAAATAGCACATTGCCTGTCATCAGTTCTTAAGGATCGTGGTGACGACATCGTTCTCTTCGGACGTCAATCTGCAGATGCCCAAGGATCGCAAATGGGTGCTCTGGTTGCGAGTCAGTTGGGCCGCCCCTTCGCAAACAACATCGCCAAACTCGATGTTGAAGGTTCAGAAGTCAAGATTGAACGAGACGTTGACGGCGGTCGCGAAACTTTAGAGAGTTCATTGCCGATCGTTCTTGGAGCTGACAAGAGTTTGAATGAACCCCGTTATCCAAAACTCAAAGACATCATGAAGGCGAAGAAGAAGCCGATCGAATCGGTGGAGATCGACCCCGGAAATGTAGCTTTCGAAACTAAAGCCATCACACCCCCACCTCCCCGACCAGAAGGTCGTGTTGTAGGAGAGGGACCGGAAGCTGTTGAAGAGTTGATTCGATTGCTTCGTGAAGAAGCCAAGGTCATCTGAGCCTGAACAGGAATAACACCATGAATATCATAGTCTGGATCGAATCACGTGCCGGGGAAGTCAAAAGTTCTTCCATAGAGGCATTGGGCGTTGCTCGTCACTTGGCAGATGCTGCAGGAGGCGAAGTCACTGGAGTTGTCTGTGAAGCGGGTGGAACCTCTATCCCTGACGCAGTGCTCACCGCCGGGGCTCACCACATCGTGACCCGTACCCGTGATGACTGGAACAATTGTGCCAGTGATACGATTGCGAGAGAACTCGCAGCCGTCTCAGAAGAAACTGGAGCGAAAGCGATCATCTGTTCCGCAACTGCTGCGGGTAAAGAAGTCGTTTCTTTAGCCGCTGGTGCTATGGGAGTCGCTGTCGCAGCAGATTGCGTAAAGGTTGAATACTCTGAAGGTCACATTCAATTTGAGCGCCCGATCTACGCTGGTAAAGCACATCTGTTGCAAGGTGTAAAATCGGAAAAAATAGCGATCTCGATTCGCCCAAATTACGGAGAAAAACTGACCTGCGATGCTGCAGCCTGCGTAGAGAATTCTGCGACTGCTGTAAAGGGCTGGAACCGAACCCAGTTTGTAGAAGGTGATTCCGGGCAAGTCGAATTGACTGAAGCTGAAATCGTCGTCTCTGGAGGCCGCGGTCTGAAAGAACCTGAAAACTTCAAACTACTTGAAGATCTTGCCGGAGTACTCGGTGCGGCTGTGGGTGCTTCAAGAGCCGTCGTCGATTTGGGGTGGAGACCCCACTCCGACCAAGTCGGTCAGACCGGCAAAACCGTGAGTCCAAAACTCTACATCGCTGTGGGTATATCGGGAGCGATACAACACCTTGCTGGAATGTCTTCTTCTCGAACCATCGTCGCTATCAACAAGGATGCGGGTGCCCCCATTTTTGGGGTGGCCACCTATGGCATCGTTGGAGATTTGTTTGAGGTCATACCAAAATTGGAATCGGAACTGAAATCGGTTCTCCAGTAATAGAGATCCATAATTCTTGATACAAGTTTGGCGAAAAGCCCCAGAAGTGCCTCCATGAGCGCTTCTGGGGCTTTTTTTCATGCTCCCCCAGTTCCATCCACTCCTCTGCCCACGCTCCTCAAATGCGCCATAACGCCAAATTCAGCGGACCATCGTAATCTTCTCTACAGGGAACTCCGTTCAGAAGGGAGATCCCGGGAGGCTGATTTGCATCTCATCATCACACATGGCCCTGGCCGAGGAACACGCTTAGTTCTCGGATCGGAGACCGTCCGTCTCGGTAGAGATCCATCAAATGATCTGATTATCGATGACACACGTGCTTCTCGTCAGCATGCGGAGATCGTCCTCGCGAACCCAGATACCTGGCTTCTGCGAGATGGTGGTAGTCGTAACGGAACTCTTGTAAATGGTGAGCCCATCTCAAGAACTATTCTTGAAGCTGGAGATGTGATCACTATTGGTGAGTGCACGATTGCGGTTCATGCCGTCCAAGAACATATGAGCACCTTCTCCGTAAAAATAGATCCGGCAACTCTCCAACGAAAATTACAGGGTGAGGTTGCTGCAGACGGTATCTCCAAGAGTCTGCAAGAAGCCTTGTTCGAAATGGGATTGCTGAACCGAGCTCAGCACCATCCTGAAAAATTAGTTCAGCAAGTGATTCAGATCATACGATCTGGTGTTCATTTTGAATCGTGGGGTTGGATACGCTGGAACGAAGATGGATCCAGAAAAGCAAACGGTGAACGTGATGGGGTGTCAGCATCCTTAGAAGAGATCGATCCGAGCATGACACTCGTTGAGGCTTCACGCCGAAGACGAGAAGGACTTATTTCTTCCGAAGTAGGAAACGCATTTGAAGCCAGTGTCTGTGTGAGAAGAAAACAAGCTTTATCAGCGATAGCTCTTCCGTTGATGGGCAGAGACAATGAAATCAGTGTCCTATATCTAGAGAGAGGCTCAGGAACCCGTCCCTTTACTGAAGCCGAGTTAAATTGGGTCGCTTCACTGGGTGTTCACCTCACAGTAGATCTTGAAAACTCACGATTATTCTCTGACTTGAAAGAAGCTCATGAGGAACTTCTGGAGAGTAGAGAGCAGCTCACCCGACAAGAAAAAATGGTGGCCATTGGCAGACTCGCCAGTGGATTCGCACATGATCTGAACAATCCGCTGGGCTCAGTTATTGGATTTCTTCAACTGGCAAATAGAGACTTAAAATCAGATTCTGGAGATCCAGAAAAAAGCAAAGTCATGGTTCAGAAGGCACTCGACGCTGCGGACTTCTGCAGAGCACTCTGTAGAAATCTGCTCGCGTTCGCAAGAACTCGCCCCTTCAAACCAGGAAGTGATCTTCCCTTCAATGTCCATGAAGTCGTCAAAGGAACACTCGATATATGTGAAGCGCGATTACGTGATTCCAGAGTGGAAACCGAAGTTAATATTGCTGATGATCTCCACCTCGCTGGAGATTCAACAGCTCTTCGCCAAGTCATCATGAACCTTGCGCTCAACTCTTCAGATGCGATGACAGATTCAGGGCTCGGTGGAAAAATTTCTATTCACGGGAAATCTCTAGCCGCCGGCGGTATCGAATTGATCTTTGAAGATGACGGACCGGGAATGACCGAGAGTATTGCCAATCTTGCTTTTGACCCGCTCTATTCCACCAAAGAAACTGACAAAGGAAGTGGTCTAGGACTTTACGTTGTGCAGCGCATTATCGATGGCGCAGGAGGGTGCATCGATCTTGAGACTTCCCCCGGAAAAGGAGCTCGATTCAAAATAGTCCTTCCTGACTCGATGGCACAACTAGGAAGCGAAGAGATCCATCCAATGGACGTCTCATCCCATTGGCAGGAAGAATCACAATGAACTTGTCTACACCACAGGTGATTGAGGTTCTCGTTGTCGAAGATGATCCATTCGTCCGCGAGAGCATTCAGATCTATCTTGAAACAGAAGGATTCCAAGTACGAACAGCGAAGGATGGTCTTGTAGGACTGGAACGGATTCGTGAGCAAGAACCCGACGTCGCCCTCATCGATCTCAGGATGCCTCGAATGGACGGCATTGAACTTCTTCGACATATCAAGGAGTCCTATTCCGAGATTGAAGTCTTAATGGCTTCGGGTGCAGCAACACTTGAAAGTGCTCTCGACGCCATGAAGTTGGGTGCCTATTCCTACATTGAAAAGCCCATCGTCGATTTGGAAAATGATCTCAAAAATGTCATTCTCAAAGCTGCCGAACGTCGACGACTTCGGAGTACAAACTTGCAATTACAGGGTGACCTCCAAAGAGCACGTTATCAGGTTGAAAATTTGGAGCGGGGAAGTCAGCAATCTGGAACTTCCTCAAAGCTGTCACGTTGGCTTCGAGCAGGAGCGAGATCTCCCTTGCAAGACTGGAGGGAGAAATTATTCGACGAAATGGCTGCTGAAAATGTAATTCTATATCTTCGACAAAATGACAGATTACTCCCGGCTTATTCTCGGAATTCCGCCATCGACATTGAATTAGAAACCCTTTCGACTCAGAGATTCCCCGACCCGGGCGAGAGTTGCAGGGAAGTGAACAGGCCTGGATTGTTTCCAGAATCGGATCAAGTCCTCCTCTTTCCTCTCTATCTCTTTGGTCGACTCGAAGGCCTTCTTGCAGTCCCCGATAGACCTACCGGCCCCTTGCGAGAGAACTGGAAAGCCTCTATTCGGGAATTTGGAGATCTCGCGGCCGTCCATATCTGTGCAATTATGGGTACGACATCGACGACGACGGGTTGAGACCCCGACTCTAATCCATTAAAAGCAAGGTGACCCCAAGGACCTCAAGGAGGCCCTTTGCTTACCTTCTTTAAAATTCTATGGCCGCAATGCTTGTGTATCTCACGATGCCTATTGATTTCTCTGGGCATCATTGTGGTATCGGGCTCCTCAGCGAGTGCTCAAAACGCCCCCTGGTTGGCCCCCCGATCAGCCGAATTCGACTCTATCGTTCGTCCTATTGATGAATCCTCCGCCGACTCCGATTACCAGGACGTGCGTCAAGCTTACCTCGCGCTTGTTGAGCGACTCTTGGCCGGTGATCCCGGAGGTAGTACTCCTGTCGGTGAAGGCCTTTTCGTCGGGGCAGGCCCATACCTCCGAGCCAGTCTTCAACGACTATCCCCTGTTTACAGAGAAAAAATCGTACAAGAACTGCGGCTGTTTGCCCGATCCCGTTTCTCCGCTGAACAATCCATCGGAATTAATCCTCAACTCGATCATCAAAGAGCTCGATTATTGATCGATCTCACACCGGACATTCTCGGTACTGAATGGCTTCAGCCACTGATAGCGGCCGCCTATGAAAGAGGCGATTTCAGTCAATGGCATCAACTTCAACACATCACCTCGGGATGGGTCACTGAACGACAGAGCATAGAGTTCGCCGAAAACCACCAACGATACGGATCCGGTATCACAAGCCCGTCACCCGGAAACCTTGAATATCTCGAATCCAAACCGATCGACCTTGAATCACTCGAGCTGCCCACGGAAGACACGACCTGGAAACGTGGCATGAATCCGATCGGCGTGGCTTCGACAGCAACCATGATTTGGTGTCAAGACCAGAATAAAATCAGAGCTTTCCATCGAGCATCCGGGAACCTCATCTGGGAAAAAAACTTGAAACCAAGTTTAACTCGCCAGCGATCACCTCATCTTCCGAGACAAAGATTGATTCCCTTGGTTCATGGGGATTTACTATTTTTCTCCTTCAATTCAGAGATCTCTTGCCTGAATTCCATCACCGGAGAATTAGTGTGGACCCTTCCTCCAGAAAAACTTTTTGGAGAACCTCGAACCGACGATCGTTGGCGGCAACTGTCTTCTCCTATTACTCTTCCAGGAGGAATTGGAATCGTGGGTTTGCGCTACGAAGGTACACGTGTCGAGTCTTATGGGATGAAGATTCAACGAAATGGCACAGTGCTCTGGATTCGCTCTCTCGGCGAGTCGACGGGAGCGACTTGGCTCGCCCTTCAGGGCGATCCAGCCCCACCCATCTATCTCAACGGACTCTTTCACTGGGCCTCAGGTCGAGGACACGTGCTTGCTCTTCGTGAGCAAGACGGAGCGGTTGTGTGGACTCGCGAATTTCATCCACGGGGCCCTATCGGGCTTTTAGACCACCTGCGATTTGGGTCTTTCCAGAGGCAATCCCTAATTTTAAGAAATGCTGCGCTCTTCCATTACTCGCCTGGAACAGGAAGCTTGTTTCAAATAGAAGCGCAATCTGGAAGATTGCTTTCGACACTTCCTTTATCCCAAGAAGTGATCTGGAACGTGTCGAAAGATGGGGATCGATGCCTATTCACGGACTCGCAAGGGCGAACGACATCCTGGTCTGGCTTTCAAAATTCGAATCCCGTTTTCCAGTGGCAACGGGAGATCCCGTCACGAATAAAAAGTGCTCCACTCGCTCTCGGATTGTCGCCCGATGGTGACGTATGGGCGATACATGAAGATTCAATCTCCATCGCTGATCCTGATGGGAATTGGCTATTACATCAGGCGACTTCGAATGATTACAACGATGCGGTCTTACTTGAGAATGGCATAGCAGCCTTCCCAGAATCAGGCTCAAGCTGGATCTCTACGAAGTCAGTGGAGAATGTAGACACCGATAACAAAACAAAAGCCCTACTCTCTCTCATACATCAACCCGGTAACTTCCCAGAGAAAACCCTCGATGCTCTCCGAGATCTAAGTGGCTATGAAAACCGAGAGAGATCGCTCAGGCGACAGGTCCGCTTGACTCTAGATCGTAATGATCTCGACATTCCACAGAAACTGAGAACCCCTCTCGAAGTCGCATTGATCAGTGCTGAGCTCAATTCTGAAAATCGACTCAGAGTGGCTTGGCAAAGAGCGCTCAATGCGCGAGATATCGGTGCATATGCCACTTCGAGTTCTATTTGCCAGATGATCCTCAGTGAAACCGTACTCTCACTTGAGCGGAACGTTCTCGCCTTAACAGGTGGACGAAAGTCTTCGAGCCTCATCGGATTTACCGCGTTGTTACTCGAACTGGATAAAAAACCTGGAGGAATGGAACGAGTTCAGAAACGAGAAGAAAAAGCTCAACGAGAACTCTCTCAAATCGATATCCAAGATCCTCGACTATGGAAATCACTTGCGGCGAGACGACCTGGTTGTCCCACTGGAAGAGGTGCACGTTTACAAGCGGCGGAATCATACTATCGCTCTGGAGACCTCGAGAGCTGTATTCAACAGCTCAACTTCCTAGTCACTGCGGAGCCTACTAGTGAAGAGAGTATCGTGGCGAGACTTCGGAAGATTGAAGTTCTCAGAGAACAAGGGCAAAAGAGAAAAGCGATTGAGGCGCTAAATGATTTGAAAGACTCCCATGGATCACTGGGAATCACTCGCACTATTGATAGCACCGTCACCAATACGACTCTCGGAGAGAGACTCGATCAAATCCGCTCCGAGATGGGAAGCCCTGTCCCTAAGACTCCATCGGTCCCTGGCTTTCCTCTTCAACTGGCTTGGTCGGGACGATTTGAACTGGAGCATCTTCGATCTACATCGGTTCACCCTTTGACAGAAATTGAATCCCTCGTCGGTGACCCGCGAATGCTTCTTTTGACGCTCTCAGGAGCACGCATGATCGATACCAAAAATGGTAAATCTCTTTGGAATTCTGATTTATCAAAAACCCTTCCCCGATCACGGGGTGGAATCATTCTCGATCGAAGCGCGAGAGCCCCTGACCTTTTACATATAGATGCTGAGAAAATTGTCCTGAGAAAAAACCATTCGATATTGTGCCTAGAGACGACCACTGGGAATATTTTATGGTTCTGGGACCTCCCACAAGGGGATAACGATCGCCTTGAAAAGTGTATCTCAGACTCCGAGACGGTACTGATAACGACCAGTGTTGAAGAGATCATGTCGCTGTCTGTTTCAACGGGTGAGCTTTTATGGAAGAAAAAACTAAACGGGATTCTCGCTTCTGCTCCAGTGCTCGAGGATGAATTTTTGTTACTGGGGTACGCGATTCCCGACAAAGTTGAAATCCGAAATGTCTCTGACGGTGAAGTCTCAGAGTCCTGGGAACTGGAAGGCGAAGTTTCCGGTTTAGCCTGCTCCCCATTGGTCAGCGAATGGGGCCCACTAGTAGGAACCCAAGGCGGCCTTATTGAACAAAGAGATTGGCAAGGAAACCTTCTTTGGAATTTACAACTCCCCCACGCCATTTCAAATCTGCATATACTGGCTGATAAAAAACAATTAGTTTCAGAAATGTTTTGGAGCGAAGCTCATCCGACTTTGTTCGGAATTGAGATTTCGACGGGATCGATTTGCTGGAAAAAATCACTCCCTCAGGAAAAGCGACGTATTTCTGCAATCCACTCGATGGATTCAGAACTGATCATCGTGTGTGGTGATTTCCTGCAAAGAAACCTGCAGTGTATCGATGCCAGACTGGTCAAAGACTTAAGTTCCATTCCAGAAGCAGAGTTGATGTGGAACCGAGATCTCGCTCAAGCATACGATACTGTTGAACTTTCTGAGCATGGAGACTGGCTTCTTGTCGTAGACAAGTTGCGCGGAGATTTAACCATTCTTGATCGGCATACAGGAACTCCGCTTCGTCAGAGAAACGGATTATCGGAGATGACTCGATTTACTCGTCCCCTAGGTCGACTACACCATGCTTCAATTATTCATGATCAACTGATCACGGTTTCTGCCCGAGGAACCGCAGCATTCAGTTCACTAAATCGTGAGACCGCATACCAACAGGAATGGGAAAGAGTCGATAAATTTCTAAATGACGATTCTCTTAGTACTCCAAGATCTGATTCAAAGACACTCAGTTCTCTCGATATTGAAATCGCAGAACTGGAAAATATTCTCCAAGACACACTTTCCGTCATCCCTGATCGGTTGGATGCCAGTTGGAGACTCGAATCCGCTGAGAGGCTTCGTGCAAAAAGAGCGCTCGAAGTGGTCGACGTTCCTTTCATGCCTGTGCCGCCATTGATCGATGGCTCTCTCGCCGAACCTTGGGGAATCATGGCAGGAATCCCTATTGAAAAACCTCGTCACATCAGAGCTCTTCAAGGGATCGGCGAAATCCGTATCCCCTACAAAGACCGAGCAGACCTTTCTGGCCGTGTCTTTTTAGGCTGGAGCGAAGCTGGACTGCACCTGGCTATCGAAGTGGAAGACGACCATATCACCTCTCATGATCGAGATGCCAAGCGCTGGGTGGGAGATTGTCTTCTGTTGGTCCTCGATACTCTCGGTGACGGAGGCCAAAGGCCTCGCTCGGATGACCAAGTTATCACACTTGCTTTCGTCCCCCCGCCAAAGCAGCCCGATCCAGAAGAGGATGAAAATGGAGAGAACTCGGAAGATTCCCCGGATGCTCCATTTCCTGAAGAAGATGAGGAAGAGGAACTTGAAGGAGAGCATGTCGTCATGAAACGCGCCGATCGCATGGGCGTGACCTATGAAATGACAATTCCGTGGACAACGATTCTGGCTTCGAGAGAGAATGCCTCAGAGAAGCCTTGGCCGGGACTCCAAATGGGGCTCGGAATTGCGGTGACAGATGATGACACCGGTACAGGAGCGACCAAATATTTGGGCCTGACACCCGGCATTGTTCTGCATAAAGAGATGGATCGGTTGTGGGAAGGCTGCTGTCCCGATCTACTGTTACCGATAAGACTGGTCGAATAGGAAAACTGATACTCATACTGAGTGCGACACGGGGATTTCGAATTTTGCTGGGGAAGTAGGGAATAATCTTGGATTCCAGATGGTGGCCATTCCTGTGCCTGCTTTTTGCAGGGTGCGTCACTCCAGTCGATGGAGACCGGGGAATTCCACCCTTTTACGTCGAACGAGAAGAGACTCTTCCCGATGGCGACAAACTGAAATCCCAGCATTTCTGGCCTTTTTACTCCAGTGCTGAGAGTTCAGAAATGAAAGAGACCCGAATCCTCTGGCCTCTCTATATGGATCGATCAGAACCCAACAGAAACCAAACCTGGGTTATCCCCATCTATCACCGATCGGTCTACAACCACTCAGAAACCCGCAAAGACATCGATGGATTTTTACTGCCCATACTCCTCTGGGGATCCGATCCTGAGGAGGGTGACTATCTCGCTCTCGGTCCCCTTGGTGGGACCATTAAGGGTTTGCTCGGAAAAGACCGTATCGATTACCTCTTGTTTCCCTTGTGGGCAAGACTTCAAGACAGAGATCAAGTCGCAGAGCACTACCTATTCCCCATCGCCGGTAGGGATTACGGCCCTCTACGAAATGGTTGGCGGATTTTCCCTTTTTATGGGGAATCGGAAGGAACCACTCTCGATGGGCGCGTCAGAGACCGCTCTCGGACCATCATGTGGCCCTTCTGGAATGAGAAGCTGAGTCGACTCGATTCAGATAACCCCATTTCGGCTTGGTGGCTCTGGCCCTTCTATGGCCTGATTGAATCCAATCATCGAATTCAGCGCTCCATCGCTTTCCCACTCTGGCTGGAAGAGCACGATTCAAGAACGATGACTTCCAGTTGGTCGCTGTTTCCATGGACGATTGGAACTCGTAAAGGAAATTGGAACAGGGTCGAACTCTATCCCTTTTGGGGATTTCATGAGAGACCCGGACTCTCAAAGGGTTTCACCTTATGGCCTATCTGGCAATGGGAGTCTCAGAAGACGGGAAGAAAAACCCGCGAGGTCCGAAGACTATTTCCATTCTGGAAATCGATCGATGAAACGAAATCGAATGGGGAATCCACCTCAGAGAGACTGTTGTGGCCGATGGCACGTTGGCAAAAAAGTGCCGACGGTAAAACGAGAGGTGCTTTCCCGGCTTTGCTTCCTTTTGACGCACCTCGAGGGTTTAATTGGTCACACGGCAGAGCCACGCGCCTGGCCCGTTGGAATAAGGATTCCGAGGGATGGGACTTTGAGTTTCTTTGGGGTCTCTTCACCTCGTCAAAACGGAGCAAAATCACTGAATTCTCTCTACTTGGAGGACTTATCTCCAAAGAACGTAGCGAGCGATCAGATGACACCCGGTGGCGACTCCTGTACATTTCTTTCTGAACACCCCACTTCAGGCTTGGGAGTTCAAAGGGGAACCGACTCTATCGGGTCGTGGGAAATGGAGAATAATGACGGGCTGGATACAGGCCCTAGGTGGCTTTCTCGGACGTAGTGCCGAAACCACAGGATATGGTCTCGTTCTTCTCGCAAGAACGATTCTCAGCCTCCCTCATCTCTTCAGTCGAAGAAGACTGAGGGATTGTCTCGACCTATGCTTCACCTACTGCTTAGGATCTTTCACTGTCACCGCGGTCGTCGCGTTGTTTACAGGAATGATACTCGCCTTGAACGGCGGAGATTCACTCGCCTCACTCGGCCAAGAAAATCTCATCGGTAGAATCGTGGCCATCTCTATGATTCGCGAGATGGGCCCGTTTATGACAGCTCTCATTCTCACAGCGAGCCTTGGTAGCGGTATTGCCGCCGAGATCGGAACCATGCGCGTTTCAGAAGAAATTGACGCACTGCGTATCATGTCCATTTCTCCCATTAGATTTTTGGTTCTTCCACGCCTAGTCGCACTGACTCTGATCACCCCCGTCATGACAATCTTTGCCGGGTTCATCGGGATTCTCGGAGCCAGCATCGTTGCCGCCAATAATTTCGGTGTGACTTGGATCGCATTTTCGAATGATGCTCTGGAAAACCTGTCGACCGGAGATGTGTATATCGGATTGATCAAATCGGTCGTATTCGGCATCACGATCGCAACTGTAGGAGCCACCCAAGGCCTCCTTACAAAAGGAGGCGCGACGGGAGTCGGAGAAGCCGCACGTCGCGCAGTCGTGATTACATTCCTACTCGTGATCATTCAGGGCTACTATCTCTCATGGGTATACCTCGCATGATTCTATTGGAAAACCTCACTAAGATTCTGGGCGGAAAGGCCATTCTCAATGGCCTCGATCTCCAAATTGCAACAGGAGAGACATTGGTTCTCCTTGGACGCTCAGGGACCGGGAAAAGTGTCACACTGCGACATATCGTAGGACTGATGACGCCAGACAGTGGACGCGTGGAGGTTCTCGGAAAAGAGATCTCGGGACATTCTGAAGAAGAACTCAAATTTGTCCGAAGCAAAGTAGGCTATCTCTTTCAAGATGGAGCACTTCTGAATTGGCTCACCGTTGAAGAGAATGTCGCACTTCCCTTGAAGGAATTTGGTAAAACTCCAACTTCTGAAATCAATGATCGAGTCCAGGAAGTTCTTAAAGAAGTCGAATTGGATTTTCACGGTGACAAATTCCCCTCGGAGATTTCCGGCGGAATGAGAAAGCGAGCGGGTCTAGCGAGAGCGTTAATTTCTCGCCCAGAAATCGTCCTACATGACGAACCGACCTCCGGACTGGACCCGATTTCCTCCAGCATCATCAATGGACTCGTTAATCGCTTAAAATCGAGTGGCATTACACAAGTACTTGTCACACATGACATGCATTCCGCATTTGAAGTAGCGGATCGAATCGCACTGCTGCATGAGGGGAAAATACGTTCCCTCGGTAATGTCGAAGAGATTCGGAATTCCGCAGACGAAGCTGTTCAACAGTTTCTTGACGGAAAAATCAAAGGCCCCCTCACACAGGGAGCTATCGATGGTGTTTGTGATTCTGAAGAGAACGGAAACGAGGCAACATGACTCGCGATTTCATCGTTGGTAGTATTTTCATCATCGCTCTAGCTCTCGTCGGAGGTCTAACCTTTGTCATGCAAGAGTTCCCATCGGGATCCTCGATAGAACTACAAGTGGGCTTCGAGGACGTCTCCGGAATGAAATCTGGTGATCCAGTGAGAGTCCGAGGTCTTAGAGCAGGGGTCGTCGACGAAATCGTTCTCGATCAAAAGCGAGGTCTCGCGGTCGCCACTGTGGTTCTCGCTCAAGAACTGAATCCACGCGAGGGATATGAATTTAAAGTACTTCCCGCGAGTGCCCTAGGTGGATCCTACTTGCGGTACACACCTGGTTCAGGCGCGCTCATCCCTATCGACAATCTCAGAGGTCTTGCCGGAGGAGACGTTCTGGGAGAGGTTGGGGATCTCCTCAACAATACCAAAGATAGTATTGAAAGCGGGCTCTCTTCTCTCGCAAGTTTGCTCCAAAAGCTCGACTCTGGTGAAGGAATCTTCGGAGGCCTTCTTACGAGTGCGGATGCAAAAAAGCAGTTCCTGAATACCGTTGAAAACCTTGAGTCTCTCACCCAATCGCTGAGAGACGGAGAAGGCATCATGGGGTCCCTTATCCGTGAAGGGTCTGATCAGCAGATTCGATCCAATAGACTCCTCGCTAATATGGATACTGAAATGGGAAAAATATCTGCCGGTGAAGGAACCCTCGGCTTGATTCTCAATGACGAAAAAACTCGTTCCGAGGTGCGGTCGTTCATAACTCAGCTCTCCGAATCCATGGACAACATTTACCAAGCCAGAGGATTGCTAGGCCGTTCGATTAACGATCCAGATTTTGCTCAAACATGGATCGACATCTCAGGTAACTTCAAGAACGCCAGTGAGCAACTAGGACCTGAAGGCATGGGGCTTTTAGCGAAATTACTCCACAGTAAAAACCTTGCTGACGATTTGTCTTCTTCTATTGCTGCTATAAAAACCATCAGCAACAATATTAATGAAGGACCCGGAACTCTCTATAATCTCATCAAGGATCCCAGTCTGTTCAATGAAGCCCGTCAAACTTTGACACTTCTGCGCGATTCAACAGAAGATTTGCGAGAACAAGAACCCGTCACCGCATTCTTCAGTATTCTCTTCTCCCCCTTCTAAAGGTTAACGATGGATTGGCTCTCTTCTTCTGGCAGTCTAGTTCTCGGTATCTTCATGCTTATGATCGCCGGAGATAAACTGATCTCAGCCGCGGTAAACCTTGGGCTTCGTTGGAGAGTCTCACCTCTCTTCATCGGAACGACAGTGGTCGCTGCTGGTACTTCCTTCCCGGAACTCGTGGTTGCTATCCTTGCACAAATAGAAGAAAGTTCCGGGCTCACGATCGGAAACGTTATTGGAAGCAACATCTTCAATATCGGGGTCGTTCTTGGAGTCGTCTTTATCTGGAAACATCAAAAAGGACTCGTCGGGGGGAAAGCAGAATCCTATGTTCTCAGCCTCCTAACCTTCATTTTTCTGGGCACGCTATATTGGGCAATATCAGACAATTCGATTTCGATTCTGACCATCCAACATGGCTTGTTTCTATTAACGCTCTTTATTCTCGTCATGATTCTCAACTATAAGAGAGGGCGCTCCCAATCCGTAAACTCGGATCTTGAAGAATTCATAGACTCCGAAACTTCTCGTTGGACTTATCTCTCACTTTTCGTGAGCATGATCGGGCTTTGGATCGGTGCAGAATTCCTTGTCCATGGAGCAAGTGAATTGGCGAGGCTCTTAGGTGCTAACGAAACCACGATCGGGCTAACTGTTGTCGCTGCAGGAACTGGCGCGCCCGAGTTGTTTGCTTGTATATCAGCCCTGAGAAAGGGATCCTCTCAAATCGCATTGGGAAACATACTCGGATCAAATATTTTCAATACCTTGGGTATCGTGGGTGCTGCGACTCTGATCGCCCCTCTCCCCATGGATACCGAACTCCTCCGTATCGACTTGTGGGTAATGACCGGCCTAACGATGTCACTGCTCCTGCTTCAGGGAGTCCTGAAGGGGAAATTCGCACTTCGTACCTACGGAATAGTGCTGCTTCTTGTTTACAGTGCCTGGCTTTTGGAGGGAGTGATTTAGGATCGCTCGCTGGATCTGTGTTCTTTAGGTTTTGTAGTAAGGTTCAGCATGAATAACGAGGTCGTGAACCTCAGGGATTTTTGATCTGATTTGGTCTTCGACCAAGTGAACAATGTCATGGGCAGCATCGAGACTAAGTTCGGGATCTAACTGAATACTCATATCCACAAAGACTCCACTGCCAAAACCTCTGCTCCTCACACTGTGCACATGCTTCACTGAAGAAAAATCTTCAGCGATGGATATCAATGATTCTGCAGAAATGGGTGCTCGATCAGCAAGAACTCCAGCTGATTGCAACGCGATACGAAACCCTGATCGTGCAATCACGAGTCCAATAAGAAGTGCGACCAAAAAATCGACTTCAGGAAAGCCGTGACGAACGGCGGCCAATGCGATCATGGCCCCGAGAGATCCTAAGAAGTCTGCTTTCGTATGTTCACTGTCTGCCAACAAGATGGCGCTATCGAGAACTTCTGCTCTACGCTTCTGCCAGCGATGGATAAAAAATGTCACGAAGATTGTCAAACCAAGAATCAAATACCCGGACGGGTGCGGATCCAAAGGCTCTGGAGACATCCAGCGCTGAAAAGAAGCTTGAAGAATGTTATATGCTGCAATAAACAGCAATAAAGAGATTCCCATCGCAGAGAAAATTTCAAACTTGTGATGTCCGTAATGGTGATCATCGTCTGGAGGAGCGATGGAAAGTCGAAAGCCAATCAAACCGACGATATTCGAAGAGGCATCCAACAAGGAGTGATAGCCGTCTGCTATCACAGACAACATTCCACTCGAATATCCATAGACCAATTTGCCTATTGCCACCAAAAGGTTAGCCAATAGTGTTCCCCAGAGGACTCTTGAGACTTCCCTGGAACTTGTAGACAAAACGGTCCCCTTACTCCACCAACCTACGGAATCTCACACTCAGTACCTGTACTGAAGCGATACTCAACTCTTCTGAACCAATCCTGCGAATATCTGATTCAAGCGCTCTGAAACTGGGCCTCGATCTTTGAGCTTCAACGCTTTCTTCGATCCATCTTAGGGAGTCCGAATCTTTCGAAGATTCACATATTCTAGCCACCAATGCCCAAAGACCGTCAAGGATCGTGTTTCTGAGGATTCGCATTGAGAGTGAATCCCAACGGCCAGAGAAGACCGATTCGTCACACTTTCTGACCAACGGGTGTAAGCCACTCTCGTTTCCGAGCAAGTAATACACACGGGCTACAGTTTCCACTTTGAGCCCAGAGGTATTGCTCACGTCGAGAATTCGAACTCCTGCAGTGAGATATTCGAATTTCGCCAACCGAGTCGCGAGGTCGAGAGGAAATCCGCTCTCCATCGCCTGCGTCACATAATTATTGAAACGATCCTGCTCCGGAACCGCGAGGCAACCCGGGATCGACTCCTCGTACTCCTGAAGGGGGCTCACGCCTTCAGAGATCAATGATTCGATCCGCCCGAGGCGATCGTCGTCATGAGTACTGAGCAACCATGCAGCAGCCCTACGGAGGCACTCCTCGATCCTCACGAGCGCTGTGTCGATCACATCTGCGTCGATCTCGGTCAATGAGTGGATTTCCTTTCGCATCGATTCCGCACCCACCAGATCATCGGCAACGAGATAAGACTGAGCCACGTGTCCCACGGACCTTCCTGTTTCTCGCTCCATGTCCAAGAAAAAGGAAGAACCGGCGCGATTGATCACTCTGTTCGTGATCACAGTCATCGCTATCTCTCTGCGCAATTGGTGATTTTGAATCGCTTCTGGGAAGCGCTGACGAATCTGTTCGGGGAAATACTCAAAGAGCATTCTCTCTTCAGCAACTCTGCCTTCTGGTTGTTGTAGTAATCGCTGATAAACATCCATTTTAGAGTGAGCGGCGATCACGGCCAGCTCAGGACGCGTCAAGGAGTGTCCCTCAGCATGACGCTGAGCCAACTCTTCAGGAGTAGGAAGCGCCTGCTCAACACGACTAATGAATCCACGATCTTCGAGAACCGAAATGATTCTTTCGAATGAGAAGGGATCAGAGTGACTTCTTATTTCGTCTAGACCAAGAAGCAAACCCTGCTCTCTATTGTTAGAGAGGACGAGTTCACAAACATCTTCCTGAACATTTTCGAGAATCTGATTTCGTTCATCAAAGTCGATTCGACGAGATCGAACTTCTTGGGAAAGTAGTGTCTTCAGATTCACTTCATGGTCAGAGCAGTCAACACCACCAGAGTTATCAACAAAATCGGTGTTGATCAAAGTTCCTTGACGAGATATTTGAATACGACCTTGTGGGGTGACTCCTAGGTTTCCACCTTCGACCACCATCTTGGAACGAACAGCTGAAGCCGGTATTCGGCATGCGCTATTCGCAGGATCACCGACATCCTGATCGCGCTCTTGGTCTGCTCGAATGTAGGTTCCGATTCCCCCATTAAAAATCATATCAACAGGCATTTTGAGTATGGCCTGGATGACTTGTTCTGGATTGAATTCGCCTTCGACAGGAAGCTGAAGAAGTTCTCGTGAAAGTCCCGACAGCTGGAGACTCTTTTGGGTGCGGTCGAAAATCCCACCCCCTTCGGAGAGAAGATCAGAATTATAATCTGACCAATTCGAACGCCCGAGCTCAAAGACTCTTTTTCTCTCCTCGTAAGCAATTTCCACATCCGGATTAGGATCTATGAAAATATGGAGGTGATTAAAGGCCGCGAGCAATTTTCCCTGACGCGCTAACAACAATCCATTTCCAAATACGTCCCCACTCATGTCGCCGATACCCACGACGGAGTAGGCTTGACTCTCTTGCTCAATACCGAGGTGGCGGAAATGAATTTTAGCTTCTTCCCACGCTCCCCGTGCCGTAATGGCCAGCTCTTTGTGGTCGTAACCATGCTTGCCCCCAGAGGCGAAAGCATCTTCTAGCCAAAATCCATGCTTCTCTGATATCTCATTTGCAGTATCGGAGAGGTGAGCAGTGCCTTTATCAGCAGCAACTACCAGATAAGGATCCTCACCATCCCAGCAAATGACATTTTCAGGATGCTTCACTGCGGTGTCGACGACGTTATCCGTGATCTTCAATAATCCTTCAATGAAGATACGGTAGACACGATCAGCTTGATCTCGACGTTGCTGACGATTGGCTTCGGGCTGTCGAAGAATAAATCCACCCTTAGCTCCCACCGGTACGATCAAAACATTTTTGACCATTTGGGTCTGCTGCAGACCATAAACTTCCGTCCTGAAATCGGTCACTCGATCAGACCAGCGGAGTCCGCCTCGTGCGAGGGGGCCACCCCGAAGGTGAACGCCCTCGACTTCCGGATGGTGCACATAGATTTCTCTCCATGGCCGGGGCTGCGGCCCCATCGGAAGACGAGAGGAATCGTATTTGTAGGACTGCAAGGCAACTTCGGTACTCAAATATCGAGTTGTTCGCAATGTGGATTCAAAGATTCCAACGATTTTTCGGAGGAACTGATCCTGAGCACTCGATCTCACCTCAATCAATCTTCTCTGGATGTCCTCCAGAATTTCTTCCGAATTACTCTTCCTTTGAGCCAGAGATAAATCTAATTCGTGATTAAAACGGGTGGAGTAGTATTCCAGAAGCCTCTCTGCAATACCGGTATGTTGGCAAAGAGTATCGGAAGCAAATGCAACCGTAGTTGAAAGACCAAGTTGGTGCATGTAATGCAGTTGATTACGGATCAGGTCAACATCGCGATAGTTTAACCCCGCCTCTATCACCAGGCGATCGAGACCGTCACTACTGGATTCTCCCTCAAAGATGGACAATAGCGCTTCAAGGAAGTTGTCCCTATTTTTAATGAGGGGATGATCGTTCTCGTAAATGCCGTAAACCTGAAAGGTGTCAATCGTGAAAGCATCCCCTGTATTTGGACGCACCTTGTAAGCATTTTGATCGACGATGCTTAAGCCAAATTTATCGAGAATCGGAAGAGTCTTAGAGAGTAGTAGATTTTTTCGTTGATAGATTCTGATTCGTGCCGAATTCCGTTCGACATCGCCATCATTTCGAAAAAGGCTGAATGCCACTTCTGGGCCGGAATGGGCTCGAACCTTTTCAAGACACTGCACGTCCAGAAACGCTTCTTCCGGAGAGTGAGAGATCTGGTATTCCCGAGGGAATGCATCTCTGTATCTTAAAAATAACTCTTCGGAATCGACACCCTCTACTTTTTCCAGATGACGGTGTAATCTTTCTGACCATGTTCCGGTGAGTAAACGAACCTTCTCCTGAATCTCGTTTTCTTCCGTAAATTTCAAAGCTTTTGCGGCTGTTAAAAAGAACGAGAGAAGTACAGTTCCATGCTTACCCACATGGAATCTAGAGTCAGAATAATTGGCTCCAGTGATGTCCACGAGAATAGTTTCGATTTCAGATCTCTGCTCTTCTGAATATCCCTCACGAGGCGTTATCAGAAAGTAGAGCCCTTTACGTCGGTCAGCTTCTATCACCATATGCCCGTGGATTTCTCTCGATCGTTCCACGTAGTGAATCGCCTGAATCACGCCTTCGATTTTCGCAATTCCCGCTTCACACAGAAATTCGACCGGAATCGAGTTAAATGCAGTCTCGTAGGATTTGAAACGCAACCCACCCCGCGGAAATGGATGCTGAGAAACAACCAAGTCCAACTTTCCACGAACCGAAGGAATTTGATTCCCTGGAACCTGAAGAGCTTTAAAGGTAAAGAGTCCCCAGATGTGCACGAATTGCTCTTGGCCGTCATCTCCGATTTCCCGAAGTAGGAAGTGGTCGATCTTTCCCTTCCGGTGAACGAGAGACTCTCCAAAGCCCTTGAAGGAAACGAGCATTCCTTCTGGTGCAGCATCTGACTGCAGGCCGATAGCCGCCTTTTTGATTAATTCGTTGTCCGTCTCGTCTTCAGAAGCAATACCTAGCTGAAGTGAAACTTTTGATTCGGAATCCACACTTTGAGACATTCTTTCGACACCGAAAAAGACGAAATTATCTTGGAGTAACCATTCCAGTAACTCGCGAGTTTCTAAAAGGCCTGGTTGCGATTCCAACAAAGGAGACTTCCTGATATTCCTGATGGAGTCAAGAAGGACACCTTTCATTCTCTTGTAATCTCGAACGACCAAGAATGCCTTCTCTAGTCTGTTCTGCACCTCACTCTGAAGAACACTCAAATCGGTTGTCTTTTTTGTTTGTGCGACTTCAAAGTGACAAATGATTTCGTCAACCGCACCCGTTGCAGTCCCATCGATAGAGACAACACGTCCATTCTCATCGCGGACAACTGGAGCACTGGCAGAGTGCTTGCTCACTACGTCTAGAGAGTTACATTCCAAGATGAGTTGAATGGTATCGACGACAAAGGGCTGATCTTGGCATACGACATCGATAAAAGTGCTCGTAGACTTTCGTCCACTTTTCTTCTCAGCAGAAATCCGCACAAGAATCTGATCCCGAGAACGATCCAAAAACAGGTTAAATGTTGCGAGAAGATCTCCGGCTAAACGACGGAGAACGCTCTCATCATCCAACTCATCCAATACAGCATCATATTGCTCAAGAAAATCTCTGAGCAACGGTGCTAAATGGTCATCCACAATCTGTGACTCAGCAGGATCTACGAGTCCTGCCAGTCGACCCTGAAAACGATTGTTCGTCTCGCCGTTTTGCATTGAGTCCCCCGTGATCCGATCGAATCAGCGAGATAGCCCGCTGATCGCTGACGCCCAACAGGTCGGGTTCTCCGGCCATAGATGTGCTTATATCGATTTCGGGCCTTTACTGGGAGCCATTCAGGAGATAATTCCCATGTAACTCGATACTTTTCCTCCAACTTGGCCGTTTCAGGGCACATCATGTCCTCTAAACCCCGATTTTGGAAAGACTGTCACCTCATGGAAAATCAACCTGATCGCGTCCCTGATCCACTGGAGAAAGTCTCCCGCCCCATATTCAAGGTGCTGGGATGCCTGACCGTCCTATTTTTGACGATGGGTGTCGGTCTCTTGATCTCTTTATGGATGGTCGTGTCGGGGGGACTTCCTACTGAGCCGATTCCTCTTCCACCACTGCCAGACACCAAGGAAGAATTCAAACTTCCGGACTCATGGTTCAAGGGTGAACAAGCGATAACAATGACTCCTGAAGAATGGAATTGGGCTTTTCAAAAACTCACTCTAGATGCGATCGCTCGCGGCGACCTGGCAGCCAACAGTGGTATACGGTGGGCCGGGTTCCCTGATAATTCGATTCTGATTCAAGCCAGCCTAGGAGTCCCTGAGAAAAGTGAGCACCATTCATTTCTTCAACGTGGAAGATTCCTCAACTTCAAGTTGACTGGGGATCTTCATATTGAAAACGGGGACGTAGCCTCCATTAGATTGGACAGCTACACATGGGGATTCATCTACACCCAACAAGAAGGCGAATATATCAAGGAGAGCATGGCGAAAACTGTCGTATCAAGGCTCATTGATGAACTGATCAGTTATC
>JAACCY010000171.1 GCA_009937185.1 Planctomycetia bacterium | reverse complement strand
TCAACTGTGCAAATGCCGGAGATGTGAATGATGACGAAGTCCTCGACATCGCCGATCCCATCGCACTTCTATCCACTCTCTTCTCTGGAGGGGCGGCGCCTCCGGCACCGAGTGCTTGTGGAGTAGATCCGACCTCTGGCGGGCTTTGCTGCAACTCAGGTTGTACTCCCTGAAAGACAAAGCTCAGGGTGTCGATGGCCGATTCTGGATCAGACTTTCAATTTCCTGTCTCAATTTTTCGAGGATCTCATCGTAAGGATAAGCCCCGAGTGATTCCTCTCCCCGTTTGAGATTGACGAAGCTGGGGGCACACCAGAGTCCCAGGTCTGCATCGTCGGTTTCACCAGGGCCATTCACCCGGCAGCCCATGACTGCGATGGTCAGGGCGTGTTCCTGGTAAGCATTGGAGAGCTCCTTGACCTCTTTGGCCAGTTTGACGAAATCTCCATTTTCAACACGGGAGCACGAGGGGCAGGAGATGATATTGGGTCCGCTCGATTCGTAGCGGACGACACTGCGAACCCTGCCGGCGTAAACATCATCGATGATTTTCTGACCCTCGATGATCTCTTGATGCTTCTCTTCATTGGGGAGGGTCAAGGACACACGCAGGGTGTCACCGATACCCCGGGAGATCAGCTGCTCAAAGGCGACCCGGGTTTTGATGACACCGTCTGGAGGCAATCCCGCTTCCGTTACTCCGAGGTGCAGAGGTATTTCCGGTCTTTGTTCTGCAAACCGGCGGTTCGCCTCGATCACTGTATTCGGATTGGAATCCTTGAGAGAGACGACGAAACGCTCGAAGCCGATGGAGTCGAGAAACTCCGAGTGTTCGATGGCACTGGCGACCAGTGGGGAAATGTCATCATCTGCAGGCCATTTTTCCTTCTGAAGTGGGTCCACTGATCCGCAGTTGACTCCGACTCTCAGAGCGATGTCGGATTTCACGGCCCAGTCTGCGATCCGTTGGACCTTTTCTTTCCAAGGAACCTTCTTCTCATGGTGATGAAGATGCCCGGGGTTGTAACGGATTTTGGCGACATGGGGAGCGAGTGTCTCCGCGAGTCGCCAGTTTTCTTGAAGGTCGATGCAAATGTTTGCTTGGACTTGATTCGCAATTTGAATTGCAGCTTCTGCATCCTTACGCGAATCGACAGCCAGTCGGACGATTCCCGCACCGGCGGCGGAGAGGGCAGCAATCTGCCGGCAGGTGGCTTCAAGGTCGGTGGTGTGGGTTGCGCACATGCTTTGCACCAGAATCGGATTTCCCGCTCCGATGGTCCGGTCACCAACGCGGACCGCACGGGTTGCATTTCTGGAGATTTCTCTGTGGGACAATGTGCCTCCATGCACTTATTTGCAATCCTCGTGTCAGGGCGAATGCTCTCCTCTGATGGGAGAGTATAGGGGAGTGGACCCGCTCCGGATGGGATTCTTTCACGCAAGAACCTGTTCGGCCAGTAAGATGGAGAATCCACTTGTCGGAGTACCCAATGCCTTACACCACGAAGTTAAGAATAGCCGCTATTCCTGCAGTGTTATCACTGTGCCTCTGGATCTTTGCCCATCTCTCAACGGATCTCTCGACCTCTTCGTCACCAGATACGGTGATGGGTAATTCTCAGAACCGCATTCTTAGCCATGAGAAAACCTCCGAGATCATGTTCCCGATAGCCGGAATAATTTGCTCGATACTGATCTTTGGCGTCCTGACTGTTCAGGAGTCTTTGCACGATCATGCCAGGTCTCACTAGGGGAGAGATCCCGTCTGAGGAAACTCAAGAGGGGAATAGCCATTTTTATGACTGCTGAGCCTGCTCAAGCCAGAATTCCCGGAAAACTACCGCCTTTCATATATGACCCTGAGATGGTCAAATAGGTGTGCAGTAAAGATCTCGGATACATTTATTTTTTATCGGATTTCTGGGCTCGAAAAACTGCAATGAGGTGTGTTTCTTAGGCTTAAAAAATCTCTAACAGGAAAAATAATATACAGACTATTTTCGGGTGAACTTGTTCATAAGTTCTACGCCCGATCTTCTTCATGTCTGTGAATAGGGTCTTTCTGATGGGCGATCTTTTAAACTCCTTCAGCGAGTACCGAACAGGAGAAACATTTGTCCAGCAGTATGACAGGTGGCCAACAGCCCCCTCTGAATCATAGGACTTCTAATAAATCTCTCCACGGGGTCTGGGTTCGGTGGGGTCAATTGCAGTGCCAGTTACCCTTGGTGCTGATGATCCTGTTCATGTGCGGTACTGATCTATCGGCACAGTTTCTTCCTGGCGTGGAAGTGACTCCACCCGGTGTTCAGTAGGCCGATGCGGTCCTAGAGGCCGATAAAACTTGCCCCAGCTGTGTTCCTGCCTACGTCACCCTTACGGCTCATAGCAATGAGAATATCTTCTTCGGCGGCTCTCTCATCGGATTCGCTCCAATGGTTCCGGTGATCACCGGATTCCCAGGAGTGGGTCATGTCGATCACAAACAGGGTGCGCTCGCGGGAATGCACCTTTTGTATAATGCACCGCTTCCAGGAGGACAAAGTGCGATCTTCCTGAGCCAGAGTGTTGCCGCAGGATTCAACGATCCTGTTCTCTATAGTTCAGGTGCTAATCCTGCGACCCAACCGAAAGTATCTGTACTTCAGGACGGTAACTGTTTGGCAACATGGATAGAAGATACTCCGGTAGGCCCACAGGTGATTTTACGTGTCAGTTCGTTTGTACCTGTTCTCGCCGGCAATGGATCCTCCAGCGAAGTCGCTTCCTTAAGCGGTGGAGTTGGAGTTTTGTTTTGGAGTGAGGGTAGTTTACTCCGTTTCCGATTTTTGGATTCAGTCTCCGTAGGTACGGAACAAGTACTTTACGATTTTCAGTTCGTTCCAGATGAATGGAAAGTTTCCGTTCTTCCAGACGGGACTGTTCACGTGGTTGCTTTTGAAGGAACAACTCTGCATACCATCACCGGTGACCTCAATCTGGTCTCGGTGACTTCAGAAGCCAGCTTGAGATCCCCAGGAGGGGTCGTTTCCGATTTGAATATCGACACCATCTCAGAAGATAAATGGGTGGCTGCTTGGCTGCAGGATCAGCAGGTACATGTGTGTACCAAGGAAAATGGTCTATTGACGACAAGTGAGATCGAAGAAAATCCGAGTGGAATTCCTGAGTCCATTAGCATCAGTCTTGATGCCTGGGGGATTACTCACATGGCAGTGACTCATTCGAACGGATCTCTCCACTACAGGCATAACACACCGATGCCTGAAGCCATCTTTAGCCTTTCAACTGAAGACGATGGCGTCGCTGATCACGAGATCTTTTTCGAGAGTTACAGTGAAGGATTAATCCAGGAGTACCTTTGGGATTTTGGAGATGGTTCGACAAGTACTGAGTCTTCGGGTTCTCATACCTATCTCGAGCCTGGGCAATACTGGGTCAGCCTGCAGGTCACAGGGCCGGGTGGAGTAGATATCCATCAACAGCCCGTACCCGTTACTGTTACTGCTCCTGAAAATTACATGAAGTTCGAAGATATTGCGGTCTTTGGTGGGCAGCCTGTGATTCATCCTGTGTTGGGTACTCACACCGATCCATTGCAGGGATATCAAATCGGCGTCAAATACGACGCCACCTATATTCAAATGACTGAGATCTCTATTTCCGGAACTCAAGCAGCACAATTGAATCCTGAGTTTATTATTTCAAACATCTTTGAAGATGCTGAGAACTCCAATCTATACCTTGCTGTGATCTTCGACACTTTACCTCCTTTTGATGGTCGTACCGTTGACCCTGGCATTAACCATACTCTGTGCACCTTGAATTATTCTGTCGAGATGGGGCATCCACTAGGTAGTTCGACTGAACTACGATTTGCCAATGAGATTGGGTTTCCACCCATCAATACGATTTACGCCATTGAGGGTGGATTCGCTTTAGAGCCCTACTTTATCAATGGAACTGTGCTTATTTCTGAACAGCCCCAGTTTCTGTTTATTCGGGGTGATGCGACGTATGATCAATCCGTAAATATTGCGGATTCCATTTTCATGTTGGATTATCTGTTTGTGGGTGGAGAACCAT
The DNA here is from genome assembly GCA_009937185.1 of Planctomycetia bacterium. GTDB lineage: Bacteria > Planctomycetota > UBA8108 > UBA1146 > UBA1146 > UBA12191. The sequence goes on along the minus strand of JAACCY010000171.1, from coordinate 67 downwards.
CCGTCTGCCCAGACGCGGCCGACACAAATGATGATGGCATCTTGAATATAGGAGACGCCATCTACAG
>JAACCY010000027.1 GCA_009937185.1 Planctomycetia bacterium | reverse complement strand
GCTTCAGCTCCCAGTTCATCGGTGCTGCCGATGCTGGTTCCACCCTTCACACCGCCCCCTGCCATCCACATGGTGAATCCATAAGAGTTGTGATCTCTTCCAGTAAGATGTTCATATTCTGCAGTGGGTTGTCGTCCGAATTCTCCACCCCAAATCACCAGTGTTTCATCGAGTAGGCCTCTTCTTTTGAGATCTTTGAGGAGTCCTGCTACGGGGAGGTCCGTGGCTCCAGCATGCTTGTCGTGGTTGTACTTGAGATCTCCATGGGCATCCCAATTGTTGTCATTATGGTTCCCTCCAGAATAGATCTGAATGAAACGGACTCCACGTTCGACGAGTCGTCTGGCCATGAGACATTTACGACCGAAGTCTGCAGTTTTGTCTCGATCGATTCCGTAGAGAGATTTTGTCTCCTCATCCTCGGTAGCGATGTCTACCGCCTCTGGTGCACTGCTTTGCATCTGATAGGCCAATTCATAGCTGGCGATGCGAGCGGCGAGGTCAGGATTTCCCACTCGAGCTGCGGCATGAATTTCGTTTTCAGTACGGAGGTGATCGAGTACCGATCTTTGGATTCCTCCTCCAAGGAGTTGACCCGGTTCTAAATCTAATATCCGAACGCCTTCTGATCGCAAAACGGTGCCTTGGTATTGGGCAGGCATGTATCCACTGGACCAGTTTTTTGCACCGGAAATGGGCCCCCCGGTTTTATCGAGCATGACAACGAAGCCAGGTAGGTTCTCATTGAGAGAGCCTAGGCCGTAATTGGCCCATGATCCTAAAGAGGGTGCTCCACTGAGAACTTTTCCGGAGTTCATCATCAGCATAGCAGAACCATGAAGAGGTGAATCAGCAGTCATAGAATGAACAAATGAAATGTCGTCGACCATTGAGCCTACATTTGGGAAGAGATCACTGACGTATTTTCCGCATTCTCCGTAGGGTTTGAAATTCCATTTCGGTCCGACTACGCGACCGCTTTTACGGTGACCTCCTCGCCCGAAGGTTTTCACTTCAATGTTTTGACCATCTAAAGGATAGAGCTTGGGTTTGTAGTCAAAGGTGTCGACATGACTCGGGCCTCCATACATGAAGAGGAAAATGACTGACTTTGCTTTTGCTGGAAGCATTGCAGGATTGGGGGCTAGGGGGCTGGTGTATGAACTCAGTCCATCGGCCGCAAGGCTTTGACCAGCAAAGAAATTTTGGCCCAATAAACCCCCAAGTGCGAGTGATGTGAAGCCTGCTCCGGCTTCCCACAGAAACTCTCTTCGGGTTCTACCGCAAAACTGCCCTGCTGGATCTTTACCCTTGTTTTGACTCATGCCGTGCCTTTCAACGTCAGTCTATGTGGACCGTTTCATTGAGGTTTAATGCCATCAGGCAATAGATCTCAAGGGCTTGCCGGTCATTCAGTTCATACTCTGATTTTAAGTTTTCAAAAAACGTAAGATTCTCATCAACTCGATGTGGAGTCGGTATTTTCTGGGAAACGATGAGCATGCAGGCTCGAATCCGGTCCCGATTATTGGAGTGTTCGTTTTCAAGTCGATCTGCAAATGATATCGCCTGTCGCTCGGAGAAATCACTATTGAGCAGAGCGAGTGCTTGGGTGGGTTGAATCGTATTGAATCGAACCGGACATGGATTATCAGTGTCTGCCATATCAAATGCTTGAAGCAGCGGATGAAGAAGAGATCGTTTCACATGGATATAAATACTTCTTCTGGAAGAGTCCTCTTCTGAAGATTCATTCCATGCCGAATCTGGTCTGGAAGATGTGGCGAGGACTTCATCTGGAAGAGGAGGGTATACCCCTGGGCCACCCATTTTCAAATTGAGATCACCGCTGAAAGAGAGAATAGAATCCCTAATCTCTTCAGCCGAGAGTCTTCGTCCGCGGAACTTCCAGTTGTACCGGTTTCTGGGATCCGTGCGGTCATTGCCTTGATGGAAACGCCCCGAACTACGAAATACGGAACTGTTCAACAGGGAACGAAGGAGAGATTTAATGCTCCAACCGCTCTCGACTAAATCGAGAGCTAACTTGTCGAGAAGTTGAGCATCTGAAGGAGGGAGTCCGAAAATTCCGAAATCATTTGGAGTCGGAACTATTGGTTCACCAAAAACATGCTGCCAGACTCTGTTGGCCATGACTCGTGCAGTTCGGGGGTTCTCTTCATTTGCAATCCAGCGTGCTAAAGTCAAACGTCTACCGCTGCTTTCTCCATCCGTAGGCTTCTCGATGGAAGCATCTGCTCCACCTAATATCTGAGGGAATCCTGGTGTGACTTCATCTCCTAGAGCGGAAGCGGTACCGCGAATCCGAATATAGCTTTTAGGGATTTTATTTTGTTCCTGTGCAGAGAGGACTTGAACGAACTCTCGTGTGGGACGTTTTAACTCGATAAGACGCTCTATCGCCTGTTCCAGCCTTTGGCCTTCTGCCTTGCCGAGTCGTTCCGAAACGAGTTGAACATGTCCCGGAAGAGTGCCTCCACCCATCGATAGGTCTATTATTTCTCGTGAAGAAAGTACCCTGTTCCAAAAAACAACATCATCCATTTCCCCGTTGAGTGATCCTGCACCAGGGAGCATTCTTCCAATGTTTATTTTCTCTGGCCGATTCAGAGATTTCTTGCTCCCCGTGGCAGAAGATCGTTCGACTCCATCTGTCCAGAGAGCAATTCTTCCCGTCTCCATGTTTCGGGTGAAGCAAACATGGTGCCACTGATTATCGTTCATTTTTCCTGGACCATGAATGAAGACTTCAGGATCTCCGACACCTGCGCAGACATGATCTGCAACGAGAGAGATTCCGAAATCAGGAACGATCCCGAAGATTTCTCCGTCGACGAAACCTGAGCCCAGAATCCAGCGTAGATCTCTATTGTTACCTCTGCCGAGACGATCTGTTTTGAACCAGAAAGATATCGTGAAGTTGTCTTGGACGGGTCGGGGAATACTTACGTATCCAGTACCAGCGAGAGATAGAGAAGGTGAACCATTCTTGCCGATTCCTCTTTGGGTTTGGACCTCTTCATACTCAATGTTAGTTGTTGTTTCCGATTGAGCAGAATCGGTATGAGGGGGCTGATTGAAATCTAAGTAAACCGTGCTGTCTTTGAAGGTGGTGTTGTTTGCCTCGGTGAGAATTTCTTCACCCCAACGCTCACTCACTTCTTCTAACAGGTGTGTAATCTCAGAATGACGTTCTGAGTGTTCTCGTTTCCAACTTTCGAGGCTCTCATCGAATTTGCTGCTGCCGAGGTCGATGGGCAAATCCCGTACAAAATTCGTAGTATTGATCCCGTTACCACCCCCTGTTTTATAAGGTTTCATGCCCTCGAAAAATGAGAGCATTCGGTAGTAGTCACGAGTAGGGATAGGGTCTCCCTTGTGATCATGGCAGCGTGCGCAGCCCATGCTGATACCCAGCATTGATCGACAGGTCGTATCCAGCATGCTGTCGAGATCGTCGAAGATGGCTTGTTTTAGATCTGCGGGTTCATCATTCCGTACGCCGAGATGAAGGAATCCGGTGGCCACGTGCTGGTTGAGTGATTCATTCTCCAGCTCGTCTCCGGCCAACTGGGAAATGATGAATTGGTCATAGGGCATATCCGAGTTAAATGCGTCGACGACCCAGTCTCGGTATCTCCATGCACCTGGTTTGAGGCGATCTCTTTCGTAACTGTCGGTTTCAGCCCAGCGCACCAGATCCAACCAATGACGTGCCCAATGAACGCCGTACTGTTCACTAGCTAATAAATTCTCAATACGTAGGTTCCAGCGATTCTCATTGGTGTCATTGAGGAAGGATTCCAACTCTTCTGGAGTGGGAGGTAAACCTGTGACGACATAATGGAGTCTACGGAGCAGTTGTTCAGGTGAGGCTTCTTCTGGGGGGGTAAGTCCGTTTTCATCTAAACGGGACAACCAAAACTGGTCGAGAGTCTGACGCAGTTGCTGTCTATCGAGGGGGACATCGCACCACGTCAGATTCCTTGAAGGTTCATCGACGTCGTCCAGATTGGGCTCGGCAACATTGGAATTTGTATTGGGGGTATCAGGAGAGGATCTTTTCGGAAGAGCCATCGGATCTTCACTGCTGTTGTTGCCGAAGACGAGTTCGGCAGTGGACGAGATCAGAAGCAGACCCATGAGCAAGAGTGCAGGCAGAATGAGAACAGATAGCGGCAGTAGCAGTAGAGGCAGGCTGGGTCGTTCAACTCTATAGACCAAGGAAACCGCTTTTCTGTCTCGATGTGAGCATAAATCGATCTGATATTGATCTTATCCTGAGAAGCTGATCAGCCAAGTACCTAGTTCACTCGTGGCGGCTGATTGGAATCAAACGATCACTTCTTTTTCGAAGGGCTTTAGGGCTGCGATGATAAAAGAGATGTGATCGTCTAAATCTACGCCTAGAAGTTCAATACCCGTGTGCACCTCTGTCCGGTCCACTCCTGCAGCGAAATTCTTGTCCTTGAGTTTTTTCTTCACCGACTTAGGGGTTAAGTCTTGAAGTTTGTTGGGGCGTAATCTGGCGACAGCGATGATCAACCCCGTCAGTTCATCACTGGCGAGTAGGGCTTTATCGAGGAGTGTTTCGCACTCGTATCCCCACTTCGTGTAATGACAGTGAATCGCATGTGCTTTCTCTGTTTCTCCACGTTCCTCTAGGAGAGCTGTGATCACCTTTGGGTGTTCTTCAGGATGTTTTTCATAATCCGCATCATGAAGAAGGCCAGTGATGGCCCAGTGATCTGAGTCTTCACCGTATTTTGTTGCGTATGCCTCCATGACGATCTCTACCGATCGGACATGAGCCAGAAGAGCAGGCGATTCCATCATGCTTGTGAGGAGTTCTCGGGATTCTTCTCTTGTCATCAATTTGCGACTCCTTCTCAAGGGGTGGTGTTCGCCATAGCGGATTCAATATCCTCGATTGTTTTTGGAATCTCTCCGGTCAGATTTACGGGGCCTTCTGAGGTCGCCAAAATGTCGTCTTCGATGCGGACGCCGAAGTTTTCTTCGGGGAGATAGATTCCCGGTTCAATGGTGATGATCGCCCCTTCTGCAACATGATGATCGGGTTGAACATCATGAACTTCGAGTCCAATGGGGTGTCCTACGCCATGGGGGTAATAATCGCCGTATCCTGCATCCGTAATGATTTTTCTAGAGATGGAATCGAGTTCAGCGTAGGTAATTCCGGGTTTGACCGCTGCTATGGTGGTTTCCATAGATTCCAAAACTATCGAATAGATTTCTTTTTGACGTTCGGTGAATCGTCCATTTGCGGGATAGGTTCGTGTGACATCGGAGCCATATCCCCCTGAGCCTTTTCCGAATCGCGCTCCACTATCAATAACGACCATCTCTCCGTCCGCAATGACGTCACAATTGGCTCTGTAGTGAAGAATGGTGCCATTGAATCCGGCTCCTACTATCGTGCCATAGAACGGACCACGAGAGCCATGGGCTCGGTACGCATGTTCTGCGGCTTCTTGAACATCGAATTCTGTGATGCCAGGTTTCAGAGTATTAAGAATGCTCTGGAATCCCTTCGCAGTGATTTCTGCAGATTTCCGAATCATGTTTAATTCGGATTTAGATTTCACGCTCCGTAACTGGGGGACTAATGAACTTCCATCCGTCACTTTGAAGCCTGGAATCCTCTGTTGTAACTTTTGGAAAACTTCAAGGTCTGGTCCTACCGGAGACTGATGGTTCACCAATGGATGCAGACACATACCATGCAATGATCTTTTGCAGGCTTGGAGCAATGCGCCCGGAAATGCCGAAACTCTCATCAAGCTTTTGAAGCCATAACTACTCCGAAGCTTGGAGTCGATGGGTCCTCTCCAGCCATCCCATTTTTCTAATTCTGGAAGGTGGGGTTCGAGGAACAGTATCTCTCTGCGAGCGGGATTTTGATCTCCAGGATTCAACAATAGAATGGCACCTGATTCATCGGTGATGCCTGTCAGGTATTCGAAGTTAAGATTTGGTCTGAATTCGTCATGAAGACCTCCTCCTTTTCCTGCAAAGATGACGGCGGTTGCTCCATCCAAGGTTTCCGAGAGTCGCTGACGTCGTTGACTGAATTCCTCTTGTGAGACTTCTAGTGATTCCTGCATACTCATGGATGCACTCCTTTGGGGCATTCGCTGCCGTATTGGAAGAGCGTACAAAAAGCCCCCCCCCGATTCAAGAATGAGCATTATCTACGAATTTCATCGTCATGAAACAGGAAGAATCTCGTTACCCCTTGGCCATTTTGCATTGAACTGCGTATGCTCTGAACTTGATCAGATCGACTCATTGACGGAAACTCTGAATCGGAGGCACCGATGTCAAAAGCTATGAAATTGAGATGGGCTGCAGGAGCGCTTTCATTAGTGGCCCTGTGGATGTGTTCTTCGCTACTTTCTCTGCATGCAGGAAAACAACCGGATCTTGGATTACTGTCGGGTGTCTGTGGGGAATCAGGTGATGGCTGCGCTTCTGTAGTCAATGGCGTATGGGGAGTATTCCCCCCCGGAGATGATCAATCAGAAGGACCCTATGAGGGTATTCCTGTCGCTGCCATTGGGTTTGTTTACTACGCACTATTGGCGGCTTGGTACCTGTTATTGGGTGCACCGGATACTGGCAGAGCGGTTCTTTCTCGCTGGATGCTTGGGTTCAATGGCCTAGGAGTCATCGGTTCCATCGCCTATATCATCCTCATGCTCGGAGTCATCGGGGATACCTGCGGGCTGTGCTTGATCAGTCACATGTGTAACGTCGGGATCTTTGCCATCGCTTTTATCCTGAGGCCCGTTGGCGATGTTTCATGGGCGAAAGGAGAGCCTTCCTTGAGGTTGCTCCTCGCAGTGGGGGTGATCGCTATTCTTGGGGGCTGGACTGCACAGTTACAGATCTCCGAGGGGAAAGCAGTGGCACGATTTGATGCTATTCAGGAACAAACTTTAGAACTCAAAAAGTTGGCTGAAGATATTGAAAAGGTGGAGACCGCGTATCGTGGGGGCGGTTACAAGTTTGATAGTGATGATATTCGAAGAGATGATCCCAAAAGAGGAAAGACGAAGGGTTTGCGATATCAACTGACGATCTTCTCTGATATTCAATGTTCCAACTGTGCTCAATTTGAAAAATATCTCGAAGACGTCATTATGCCGATCTTCAATGGGCACCTAGAAATTGTATGGAAACATTATCCGAATACATCTGAGCACCCATATGCGTTTGCCGGAGCCCAAGCTCTTGAGGCTGCAAGGCTTCAGGGGAAATTCTGGGAAATGAGGGATTATCTTCTCGAAAGAAGATCGTCGCTGGGATCCGTAAAGTGGGCTGAAGCTGCGCAGTCGATCGGAGCTGAAGTCGGCAAATTTACCCGTGATATGAGTTCTCCGGGAGGGCGGAAAAGAATCACGGAAGATGTGGCTCTAGGCAGGAAAGCGTCTGTTAGAGGAACACCTGCAGTATTCCTTAATCGAAGGGTAGTCAGTCGTTTGATGCGAAAAAGCCCCGGGTTTTGGGAAATCCAGGCGGATTCATTAAAAGAAGCCTTCGTGTCTAAAAACCAAGAATGGTAGGTGAGTCTTTAGTGACTTGCGAATTGCTAGATTGTGCACTCCTACTAAATCGGTAGTCTTGGAGGTAGCGAGTAGGGTGTTTTCGAGAACACCGGGATTGTTGCCGTGGGAGAAAGACCCCTACAGCAACAGTAGGTTGTGCCAGTTGGATCCGCCAGCTGAGCTCTAACACCCCGGATTCGGTTCTTCTCTGTTATTGAATCATCGTCGAAGAGATTCGATTTTTGATTCGGATACCGGAAATCATCCCAATTGGTTTACGAATACAAAATTTCAAGACTTTTCTAGGAATCATCCCGTCCTGACTGGGAAGCTTCCTGTCGGTCAAGAATGGCGAGGATTTCCATGTCCACCAAGATTTTAGTTTTAGCTCTGTCAGTGTTCTGCTTCCTTTTTGGAACACAAAACGCAATGGCACAGTCTGCATTTGTAATTTCTGCGGCGGATCAATCCGTTGCTTCTTCAGGAGGACAAGCGAGTTTTTCACTCGACTTCAGCATCCAACAAACAACAGGGACCATTGAGGAGACCAGAGGCTTCTCCTTCTCCTGTAGTCATGACGATACGTTACTAGCAGTGACCCCTTCCGGAACGGGACCCTACGTACCAGGTACTTTGGGGCCGATCACCGCTTTGAATGGCGGAACTGGACCCGATTTCATTCAGGGTGAGATTTTCCCCAATGGATTCACCTGTGGAGTGATTTACGCTTTCACTGCTCAAAATCAAACAATCACGTACGAGATTGCCAAGCCGGTGATCAGTGCTGATTACGAAACTTTACCCGGTGCTCTTACAGGTGTGACGGGTGATCTCTTGACTCAGATTTCTCAAGGAAGTGGACTGGGATCTCCTCCAACAGCAACTGTTGTAGTGATCGGTTCTGGAGAATCTGCTCCTGCTTCAGTTGAAACCTGCAGTGTCACAATTCAAGCGGCTCCTCCTATCGTCTTTAATTGTCAGGTGGAAGATTCAGCAGCATCCTTTAATGGTTCCAGTGGAGCCGGATCAGCAACAGTTGGCCTCAGTATCTCAGAGGACATCTCTGCTGGAGGCTCTGCTAACCCCACTCAAGGATTTTCATTGGGCCTTTCTTATGACGGTCAGGTAATTGACGCAACTGGAGTGACCCAGGGTGCGAGCCTTTCCGCACTCGAGAGTGGTGCTGGCGCAGAGTTTTTCAACGTATCGTTGCTCGCTGGTGGATTAACCGTGGGCTGTATTTACGACTTCCAAGGTGTGTCATTCCTCGAGTTTGGATTACCTGAAGAGGTCCTCAGTATCGATTTTGATACTGTCGCAGGTACCCTTGCCGGATCTGCTCCCAGTTCAGTGACTGAGACAACATTGACTCCTGTAGTAGGCCTTGGCCCTACTGGCGTTACTTTGGTCATGGTCGTAGATGGCACTTCCATCCCCATGAATGGGTTGAGTGGTGTTTTATCCTTGACCGCTTTGGGTGGATTTGACCGAGGCGACTGCAATGTCGACGGTACCTTGGATCTTGCAGATGTGATCAAGTTGCTCGGCGGATTGTTTGCTGGCGACACGCTCCTCTGCAATGATGCCTGCGATGGAAACGACGATGAAGTCATGGACATTGCTGACGCAATCGTTCTTCTCGGGGTTCTGTTCTCTGGCGATCCAGCTCCTCCAGGGGCCGGCTCATGTGCGCCCGATCCGACAGAGGGTGCATTGACCTGCGATAGCTTCCCTGTCTGCGAGTAATAATTTCCGGCACCCCCGGCAGTTCATTAATAATGTCCGTGATTTGAAATCGGACTTTGAACTGCCGGGGGTGCTTTCAAATTAAATATTCATCTCCGCCACTCGTGCAGGAGGCGGTGAATAGGTGCGATATCATTGAGATTGAGAGAGTTGAGAATCGGTCCTTTCTGTCTTCTTTGTATTGCTGGATAAAATACCAAGACTTGTCCCCTAGATGATTTCTGGACATGTTTTTCGATCTTCTTCGCTGGATCGAGTGGTTGACCGATTTGCTCTCAAGATGGATAAAATAGGTCTAACTCTGTTCCAGCTCGCCGGATTCATTGCGTGCTCGTTGGGAGAGGTTTTCATTTGGTACGAATGAGGAGGATACAGAAGTGATAAATACGAAGTCGTTTATATCTGGAATTGTGTTTTTCGCACTCACACTCTTTGGCGCGCTTTTTTCCGAAGTGGACGCTCAAGTCTTTGAGGTTTCTTCTCCAAACCAATTGGTGCCGGTGGGATCAGGGAGCGCAGACTTTGATCTCGAGTTCAGTCTTCAGCAGACATCGGGAGCACTGATCGATACTTGTGGATTCTCATTTCAATTTAGTCACGATCCTACCGTTCTTCAGTTGGGGCCCTCTGGGGCTACGACTGCAGGTGCACTTGCCGCCCTCGATGGCGGAGCGGGTCCAGACTTCTTTGACGGAGAAACTTTTCCAACAGGCTTCACCGTCGGCTCTGTCTTCTCGTTCTCGTTTGACCAAACTCTCCAATTTGATGTTCCCAAAGTTTTGATTTCTGCGGGGTATTCTGTTCAGCCTAGTGCTATAGCAAACCTCTCTGACGATTTGCTTACGGTGGTCAGTATGTCTGACAATCTGGGGGCTCCTCCTGTCGACAATTTGGTCTCGAATTGTGGAGGAACTACTGAAACTCTTATAGGGACTGACTGCGTAGTTACTTTACAACCCGAGCCACCTCTAGATTTTCAAATCTCATCTGGAGACCAGACTCTCTTGGCTTCCGAGGTGATAGCGAATGGCCTTCAGGTCGAATTCTCACTCATTCAGATTCCTGATGTTCCTGCTGATATTACACCTACCAATGGATTCAGTTTTGCTTATGGGCATGACGCGAGTTTGTTCAGTGCTGATTCGGTGATACAAGGCTCTGATCTCGCTGGGCTGGACAATGGAGCAGGTCCGGCTTTCTTTCAGGAGAGTCTGTTTACATCAGGAGCGGCTGTGGGCTGCCTCTACGATTTCCAAGTCCAAGAAACCATCACCTTTGATAACTCTCTACACGTGGCGACTTTTTCATACAGTGCGATTGCAGGGTCCTTAGATAATCTTTCCGAAGCACTCGTTACAAATTTGGAAATCTCGACGATACTGGGCACGCCTGCCATAGACAGTGTTGTCGTGATCGATGGTGGAACTGCGATTGCCGCTAATGTTCTTCCTGTACAAATCTCTATCGAGCCCACTCCTGCTTTTTCATTGAGTGCACCTCTCCAAGAGGGATCTTTTTCGCCTGCGAGTGGTTCAGGTAGCTTTTCAGTTCTCATGGAACTTATTGAAGAATCCTCGAACCCAGGGTTCCCTAGTGACACGCAAGGTTTCTCTGTCGGCTTAGGACATGATTCTTCACTGTTGGAAGCTACTGGAGGGGGGCCTGGCCCAGCCTTATCTGCTTTGAACAGTGGGTCCGGACCTGATTTCTTTGATACGAATATCTTCACGGATGGCGTCACTTTTGGATGTGTTTTTTCATTCACGAATCCAGCGATCAATACCCTCTCTTTCGACGCAGCACAGGCGATTGTTGAGGCGAGTTATCAAACAGTTCCTAGTGCTTTTGTTGGTCAGACGGAGCCCGTCTCCACAAGTTTACAGGCCAATAGCAACTTGGGATCTCCACCTGTTGAGCAAGTGATTGTTGTGAATAGCCAGTCGCAAAACCTGTTTGTCGCAGGGTGCCAAATCATTCTCAGCCCCGGTGGCGGGTTCGATCGGGGTGATTGCAATGATGATGGCTCCTTTGATATTGCAGATGGAGTCAGTTTGCTTTCATTCCTCTTCCTGTCGGGTTCTGTCAGTTGTCTGAATGCCTGCGACAACAATGACGACGAGGGAGTCGATATTGCGGATGCGGTCAGCGCTCTTGCAGCCCTCTTTACAGGAGGGCCAGCTCCTCCGGGTAATGGTACTTGTGGTCCAGATTCAACTCCGGGATCACTCAGCTGCGACTCATTTAACTCTTGTTTGTAAAAAAAAGCCCTAGAAGGCCTTCATGCGGCCAATAGCCAAGGAATTTGCAGTCAGGCACGGGATGATTGACAGGTATTTGATCTAGAAATCTGATCATGTCGCGACCCTGAAATGCAGTATTTGCCCGGCCACTCCAGAAGGCCTAGCATAGAGTTTACCTAGATATTGGCTCAGGCCCAAAATCTAGGAATGGATTTTGTGAAGTTGGGCTGAAATCTGTTCATTTATTGCTCCTCGGACTCTGGATTCTGGATTCTGCAAAAAGAAACCCGAGCAACTTGGCGGAGTTATTAATGAGTGAACCGATCAAATTTTGAGTGAGAAAACATTAATTCTAGTGAGGGCCAAATTGAATACTTATCGCTTCGTATTTAGTCTCATATTTGTAGGGTTCGTCGCCCTTTGTTTACCCAACGGGAGTCACTTCCTTGGGGCACAGCAATTTATAGGTAATGAAGCTGGAATAGAATCGTTTCGTTCCCCAGCGACAGGCAAAATCCATTTAGTGAGTGGTGCCCAAGGTAAAGGACTGCCTTTACCGAAAGGTGTTGAGCCCGATCTTTCAGATCCACTCCAGGCTCTTCGTTTTCATGGAAAACAGTTTGGGATCAATTTCCCTGAAGTTCAGTTGAAGAAAATAAGAACTGAGAAGTGCTCTCTAGGTCAAATCCACCACACATTCCATCAGGTATATAATGGGGTGCATGTCCTTACAGGGGTCGTCAAAGTTCATTTGGCGAACGACGGAACTCCACTGACCATCAATGGTGATTTTTACAATGTGCCCAAGAAGTTAGAGATCGCTCCAAAGATTCTTGCCGAGCAAGCTGTTGAACTAGCAGCACAGGAACTTGGGCAGGAATTTTTAGTAGAGACGGCTCCTGCTCAGCTGGTCATCGCGAATCCGGGCTGGTGGGGGGACGACCCCATCGCTGCTCCTGTACTGGCGCATCATCTCGTTGCCGAAGGTAATGACATGTTGGCTGAAAACATTCTTGTTGATGCCAGCACCGGAGTGGTCCTCGACCACTGGCCTGCAGTACATAGTGCCCTGATCCGTGAGATCTATGACGGATCCGGAGGTGGAGGGCTCCCTGGAGCACTTGCCAGAACAGAAGGGTCCCCTGCATCCGGAATCCTTGATATCGATAACTCCTACGATACATGTGGTGATCTTTATCGTGTGCTCTCTGATTCTCTGGGCAGAGATAGCCTAGACGGATTCGGTGGATCCATGATCATCACTGCCAACTGGAGCGATAATATTTGTCCCAATGCTATATGGAATGGGACTCAAGGTGCGTTTTGTAATGGGCTGGGTACCGACGATGTGATCGCTCACGAACTCGCTCATGGATTGACACAATTCACGGCAGACCTGATTTACCAAAATCAATCTGGTCAGCTGAATGAGGCGATGTCAGATATCTTTGGAGAAGCGATCGATCTTTGGAACGGTGACGTTTCAGAAATTGGCGCTCCCGGCGGTACACCTTGGCCTATCGCGGGTTCGAGTGGATCTGGTCTGGATACTCCAAACAATGCAAGAACAGGATGCGGTGATGGTTCCGCTCGTTGGAGGATGGGTGAAGAAACGAGCCTAGGTGCTATTCGGGATATGATGTTCCCGGAGTGTTTCAACGATCCTCCGAGTACTACTGATCCTCTCTATAACCAAAATGCTTGTGGTCCATTTGATAATGGTGGGGTGCACATCGGGAGTGGAGTCTTGAATCATTCATTTGCCATTCTCGTCGATGGTAAAACCTATAATGGCCAAACGATCACGCCGATTGGGCTGACGAAGGCAACAGCGGTTTACTTCCGAGCCCTCAGCGTCTACATGACTCAGGCCACTGATTTCCCTCAGGCTGAAACCCATATTAATCAAGCGGCTGCTGACTTGCTCAACTCGAGTCCTATCGACCCTCGGACGGGTGTTGCCGGCTCGGTTTTCACGCAATCAGACGCTGACCAAATTGCAGCGGTGATGACTGCTGTGGGAATGTCAGAGTTGGTCTGTGGTCAGGTTCCTCCGGGACCACCTCCGGCGAATGATGATTGTGCCGGAGCGACTCCTGTATTCATTGGTCTGAATTCCATCACGAGTGGAAATGCGACCACAGGAGGACCTGGACCCGATGACTCTGCTTGTCCGGGTACCGCCATTGGTGCCTGCGGTAATGACATTTGGTACTCATATTCTGCTCCCGAAGCGGGAACGATGTCGGTGAGTACTTGTGGTATTGCGAGCTGGGACACTGACCTTCAAGTGTTCACTGGTAATTGTGGAGCACTCAATCTACTTGCTTGTAACGGTGACACAGGAGGCTGTTCTACTTTCACCTCACGTATTGAGAATATTCCTGTCACGGGTGGAACCACTTATCTGATTCGAGTCTCTTCATGGAGTGAGGGAGTCACCGGTTCTGGTGACATGGAAGTGTTGTTTGTTCCTAGTGGCGGTGGCGGTGTCGAAAATTGCACCAATGGTGTGGACGATGACGGGGACGGGTTAGCGGACTGTGAAGACATTGATTGCAGCACCAACCCCGCTTGTGTTCCACCCGCGACTGGAGATGAATGTGTCTCGGCTGAAGTGGCGATCTTGGGGACCAATCCTTTTGATAGCACTGCTGCAACAACAGGAACAGATCCTATTCCGGATGCCGCGACCTGTGGTCAAGGACTCGGAGATATGCTGGGTGATATCTGGTACTCCTATGTTCCTGATCAATCGGGTTCCCTGTTTGTCTCGACTTGTTCGCCCGGAAGTTTTGACACGGATCTTGTGGCCTACACAGGGTCCTGTGGTTCTTCGATTAATCTGGGTTGTAATGGAGACGTGAATCAAAACACTTCTCCAACATGTCAGCAATATTGGTCAGAGTTGACTCTGGATGTGACTGCCGGCGAAACATATTGGTTCCGTATCGGGGCATGGGGAACACCTCATCCCGGAAATGGATTACCGGGGCCAGGCGCACTGATCCTTGATTTGACATCCGGTGGACCTGTGGAGAATTGCAGCAATGGTGTCGATGACGATGGAGACGGTCTTGCTGATTGCGAGGACCTCGATTGTTCTAGCGACCCAGCATGTGTCCCTGCTATTCCGGGTGACGAATGTTCTACTGCTCAAGTCGCTATTCTGGGATCGAATGCAGTGGATAACACAGCCGCGACGACCGGAGCGGACGCGATAGATGACTCGACCTGTGGAGGAACATTCCTCGGTGATTTTATCAACGATGTTTGGTTCGAGTTCACTGTGCCTTCCTCCGGAGAGTACGTCATCTCAACGTGTGATACGGTCACCTTTGATTCCGATATCTTGGTTTATTCTGGAACTTGTGGAGCTCTCACTCCCATCGCCTGTAATGGTGATGGTGCAGGATGCGGTGGCTTGACCAGTTCCGTGACCACCAATCTCAGTGCTGGATCCACAGTATTGATCCGCTTGGGCGGGTGGAATAATACGGCGATTGGATCCGGTACTCTCGAAATCAGCACCCAGGCTCCTCCGCCTCCTCCTGAGAACTGCAACAACGGAACAGATGATGATTTGGATGGGCTGACCGATTGCGAAGATCCCGATTGTATTTCTGATCCGGATTGTATCTGTGTATCGGCGAATGCTTTTTCTTGTAGTCAGGTCAGTGGGAACTCAATTCTTCTTTCATGGAACAATGGAGAAGACTATGACTCTATTGGAGTGCTTCGGGATGGCGGACTGGTAGATACCCTGCCGGGAACAGCGACGAGTTACACGGATTCCTCCGCTCAAGTCGGCAGTCGTGTTTACACCCTTCAGCCATTTTGTGCAGGATCCCAAGCGGCACCCACGAGTACTTGCAGTATTGACGTGATTCAGCAGATTGGATTCATGTTCACGGCCGGGAATGTCAACGGTTCCTACAGTGCCGGTGGAGCAAGCTTTGAAAGTGTTGTCTCTCTCCAGGAAGAAGTGAACAATCCGGGATTCCCAACAGACACAGCCGGGTTCTCCTTCGGATTAGCTCATGATGGGGCATTGTTTGAAGCAGTTTCTGCACAGGCTCTCGGAGATCTTGCTGCCATGGACGGTGGAGCGGGTCCTGCTTTCTTTGATACCACCATCTACTCCGACGGACTCACGGTCGGATCGGTGTACGACTTCACTCTCGTCGAAACATTGCAAATGGTGTCGGATACAGAAATCATTTCTGTGAGTTACACCTCACTTCCAGGATCACTGGCGAGTGCCACGGGCACCGTTTCCTCTACGCTTAGCTTTTCCGAATCTTTGGGCTCTCCTCCAGTAGAGTTGATTGTGTCGACTTCGTCAGGTACGGCTGTTATTGCCGGTGGAAACTCAGGAACCATCAGTCTTGATCCTTCAGGCTTTATCATGACGGCTGCTGACCAAGCAGTGGATTACCCAGAAGCGACGGGTAGCAGCTCCTTTGAAGTTTCCGTTTCGGTTGAGGAAGATCCAGGGAACCTAGGTTATCCCAATGAGACTCAAGCATTTTCATTAGGTATTGTCCATGATCCTGCAATCTTGTCCGCGACAGGTGCGATCGCCGCTCCGGTACTGACGGCCTTGAATGGAAACACGGGACCTGACTTCTTTGATGTGAATAGTTTTGCGGATGGCCTCACAGTGGGCTGTGTTTATACATTCGTAGGTGCGGACGTGATTTCGTTTGCTACTGCAACAGACCTGTTGTCTGTCGAATACGATACAGTTCCTGCTGGTTTAGCAGGTAATACCGCACCATTGAGTACTCAGGTCGAATTCTCCGATACTCTTGGTGTTCCGCCTGTTGAACTCGTTGTAGTTGTGAGTTCACAGTCTGCTGGAGTATCAGGAGTGAATGGAACAATCACATTGAATCCGACTGTAGGTGGGTTTATTCGTGCGGACATCAATGACGATGCTTTGATAAACTTGGCAGATGCCGTCTCGCTACTCAACGCACTTTTCTTAGGTGGGGTCGTGTCCTGTGATGACGCAACCGATACCAATGACGATGAGCTGAGTAACATTGCGGATGCCGTTTACTTGTTGAGCTATCTGTTTACCAATGGGCCCGATATCCCAGTTCCTTCCAATGGAGTCTGTGGTTCTGATCCCAGTGGTACTAATCTGGAGTGTGCAGAGTATAACTCTTGCCCCTAATAGTTCGCATTTGGCGAAAAAAGGGAGTGGCGCGTTGGCGTCACTCCCTTTTTTTTTGGAACAGTGAGTGAGCAATAGCTGAAAGTCTAGATCTCTTCGTAACTATCTACAGTGATATCTGCTTTTACATCTCCAGTGTGTTTAGTGCTGAGGGGTTCAAAAAGCAGAAGGTGAGTTTCTTCGTGTGCCACAGGTTTGTGTTCCACTCCTTTAGGCACTGTATAAAACTCGCCTGGATTTACGACGACTGAGCCATCTCGGAATTCAAGTGTGAGTTGGCCCTTCATCACCATAAAGAGCTCATCTTCATCATCGTGTTTGTGGAACACGAATTCTCCCTGAATCTTTGCGAGAATGATTTGTTGACCGTTTAGGACGCCAATTCTTTTTGGCGACCATTGGTCTGTGAAGAGGTCAATTTTTTCTTGGATATTAACCACGCTCATCGTGGGATCCGCCTTTCTCAGCCTATTGAAATGCCGAAGTTGAATTCAGCGTAATGAAGCATGATTTTGTTTTACTTCATTGAGACGGCTTTAAAAGGGTTCAGTTTGCGTTGGCTACCCCTTATCTTCCGGGGGTGACATGGGGGGAATCTCGATCTTTGGATTGAATTCACCACAAAGCCCCTCGTGACGTATCACCGACTTCGTATAGCGAGATTGTTTTTTTGGGATTCAACGACGACGTGTCAAGAGTGGTATCGCAGGGATATTGTCGTTCTATTGATAAAGGAGCAGAGGAAATGGGCTCAGATCTGATTCGAGGCCTTGGAGGGTTGCCAGTTCTATTGCTGGTATGCGTCATGCTTTTTCTGGGGAAGACAGAGAGTCGACATGCAGGAGATACCTCGCCAGAAATATCGCTAGCGGAATCTCGTGAGATTAAGAAAAAAGCTATCTTTGAAGATGGGCAGGCTCAGATTGTAGATGCCTTTTTGTCTCCCGGTAGTTGGATACAACATGATCTGTGGGTTGAAACGTCTTTTGATTCGGATGGTGATGGAAAACTAGATCGAATGCATGTGGATGTGACTCGCCAAGAACAGACTGAATCTGAAGGTCTTCGGGTTCCAGTAATCTATGAGTCGAGCCCATATTTTTCAGGTACGGGATCTTCGCTCAAGAAATATTCATGGAACCCTAGTCATGAAGTTGGGGCTGTGCCGCCCATGCATGAAACTCCTCCTCCTATTCGTCAACAAAGTAAACGTCCGGTGATGTCGCGGAGATTAATTCGAAGTTGGGTGCCGCGGGGATTTGCAGTTGTTCACTCCGCATCGCCGGGTACTGGATTGTCTCAGGGTTGTCCCACAGTGGGCGGTATGAACGAGTCTTTAGCTCCAAAAGCAGTGATTGATTGGCTGAATGGTCGTGCGAGAGGTTTCTTGACTCCGGATGGTAACGATCAAGTTTTTGCAGATTGGTGTAATGGGAAGGTGGGAATGACCGGAACTTCTTACGATGGAACGATTCCACTAGCCGCAGCTACGACAGGTGTAGAAGGGTTGGAAGTTATTATTCCGATTGCACCGAACACTTCCTACTATCACTACTACCGATCACATGGCTTGGTGAGGCATCCGGGTGGGTACATAGGTGAGGATATCGACGTTCTCTACGATTGGATTAATAGTGGTGATCCCGATAATCGAGAATACTGCGACTGTAATATTAGAGATGAAGAAATGTTACAGGGGTTTGATCGTGTGACAGGAGATTACAACGACTTCTGGGCAGGGCGGGATTACTTGAACCAACTGGGGCCAATGAAGGCCGCCATGTTAATGGCTCACGGTTTTAATGACTGGAACGTGATGCCAGAACACAGTTGGAGAATTTATGATGCGATCAGGGCAAAAGGAAATCATACCGAGATCTTTTATCATCAGAATGGGCATGGGGGCCCTCCTCCATTTGAAATGATGAATCGTTGGTTCTCACATTATCTGTATGGGGTCGAGAATGGTGTGGGTGAGGGGCCAAAGGCGTGGATCGTTCGGGAGGGTGATGATCGTAGAAAACCAACGGCAGACCCCGACTTCCCCAATCCGGAATCAAGGTCGGTCGTGCTTCATCCCCGGCCTGAGCAGGATGGGGTAGGGACTCTGGTCTTATCGCATCGTGGAGAACAGGGCATTCGATCCTTGGTCGATGATGTGAAGTTCACAGGCAAAGAACTGGCAACGAATGATGATTCGCCAAATCGATTACTGTTTACGACGCCTACTTTAGAAAAGCCTATGCATATCTCGGGGATTCCTCGAGTACAAATTAGAGTCGCGAGTAGTCGGCCTGCCGCAAATTTGTCGGTTTGGTTGGTTTCATTGCCCTGGGCGAAATCTGCCAGAAAGATGACGGAAAACATCATTACGAGGGGTTGGGCTGACCCACAAAATCATTCCTCATTAACGGAGAGCGAACCTTTGGTTGAAGATCAGTTTTATGAACTGAATTTTGATCTGCAGCCCGATGATCAAATTATTCCAGCAGGACAACAGTTGGGTTTGATGATTTTTTCCAGTGACCGGGAGTTCACGCTTTGGCCGGAAGAAGGAACCGTGTTGAGCATTGATTTGGATCGAACTTCGTTAGTATTGCCGGTTGTCGGAGGAGAAGTCTACTTTGGACCGGGCAGTGAATGAGTTTAATCTAGCTCAACGATTGGTCGCAGTATCGTCGATCTTGTCGGTGTTGATTCCGTGCGTAGTACCTTCAGAAATGATAGATAAGGGGAGACGATGAAAGTCGCAGTCTATTGCTCTGCCAGTGAGATGATTCGTCCCGAATATTTCCAGGACGCAGAAGATTTAGGTACTCGGCTTGCTGTGGGTGGTCATGAACTGATATATGGCGGCGGTAACATCGGTTCCATGGGGAAGCTTGCAAGTGCAGCGCATCGATCCGGAGTGAAGATCACTTCAGTCATCCCGAAGTTTTTTCACGATCAGGAACTCACATTTTTGGAATCAGACGAGATTATATTGACTGAAGACATGCAGCAACGAAGGAAATTGATGTGGGAGAAGAGTGACTGTGCAATCGCTCTTCCTGGTGGCTTTGGAACTTTGGAAGAAGTGATCGAGTTTTTGGTTTTGAATCAGTTATCACTGATTGAAAAACCATTAGTCCTCGCGAATATCGAAGGATATTGGGATCCCTTATTGAAGATGTTTGATCATATGATGTCTGAAAAAATGTTATCTGAAGGGCATCGTGATTTGGTCCTCACGGCTGATTCAGCCGTGAAGGGGCTTGAGTTGCTGAAACGGAAAACTGATTCAATGGAGAAGCGACCATGACGGATTCCTTTGAAGAAGTGGATTTCAGAAATGAAACGATAAAACGTCTATCCGCTTCTCTCGGTGCGATATTATCTCTGAGTGAAGAGGTGACAGAGCGGCAGTCTGCTTGGAGTTCCTCTGAATCGAGTTGGTCATTGCGGGAAATCTTGGGACATCTTATCGACGCCGATCGAGAAATATTTCGGATTAGATTAGATCTGTTACTTCGTGACCCTGCTGAAGAGTGGCCTTCGATGGACCCTGAGAAATGGGTAGGGGAGCGAAAGTATTCCGAGAGAACTCTCGGAGAACTGCTCAGGATATTCCAAGATGAGAGACAGAGATCGCTGGCTTGGTTGGTTTCAATTGAGGATCCCGATTGGCATCAAGGAAAGGATATCTCCGGCGGTCCCATTCGGGCTGGAGATCTACTGTTGGCATGGTGTTCTCATGACCTTGCTCATGTCGAACAGATTCGTCGGTGGAGGACGCAGTCTGCTCTGGAAAACAGGGCGCCTTTTGACGATGACTTCGCATATTAAGTCATTCTGTACTTCACCTTTTACGCGTTGAAGATAGATTAATTTCTTCTATTCGGGGGTGGGATCTGTGGATCGGTATTGGGGATCTCGGATTCCCAACTTTTCGAGAGTCTTTTTCCCCGGGATACGTGCAGCCTCGTTGATTTTTCTGACGCTCGTTTCGTTTTTAAGACTTCGGCGAGAGCAGTGAGAATTGCTTCCTCCTTTGCATTAGGAGAGAGCGTTTTTAACCAATTCAACTTCAACCCAAATTCGTCGGGGTTCCCAATGAAAATACCGGGCTTGGGATTTTCCATTCCCGCTCCAGGGAACTCATTTTCATCGCTCGTAATTTCCCAAGCGAACTGTCCAATATGTTGATCTCCCCAAGCAATCTTCGAGAGTATTTCTATAGTTTCTTTAGGAAGTTGATGAGCAATAACCAAGAGTTGTCGATCACAGGAGGCGACATTAATGGCACGCCTCAGGTCTTTGTTTATGGGTAGATTGGGGCGGCCGTTCGATTTTTCTTTCCACGGATACTTTTCAGAGACCTCGAGCATTTCGAGTGCGAGAACCGTAGATTCCCAACCTTCAGAACCTCCGAAAACCATTCGGGGCGATCTTCCAGATGAACTCAATTTTGTTTTTCCGTCCGGAGCCATAAGAACGAAGACAGTATTTTCTAACTGGCCGGATCTTCCACGAAAGATGCTTTCAAGAAATTTCCCCTCTTTTGCGTCTTCGTAAGTGGCAAGTCTTGCACATACAAATTTGCGTGACAATTTTACGACTTCAATATCGGACCAGAGACTCTGATCCATTTCTTGTTTTCCTGGTCACCAAATTCCGGGGACTCCATGGCACTGGGGGGCAGCAGATAGGAGAAGTATGGGTTTCCCGGTGCGTTCCGCTTCAGACTTGGCCGCTTCCCAAGTGCCATACCAGGCGATTCCATTGGGGAATTGATTTGAAGTCACCTTGCTGTCGTCTGAGGTCTCAAGCGGTTTGGTGTCGAAAGAAGGGGCTCCTAGGAATAAGAACAGTACGAGTAGGGAGGGTATGTTCATTGAGTCGACTCCTTCTGTACTTCATGAGTTCACGGGCTTTAATATAACTCCTGAAATCAAGTTCGGTTTTTCTTTTTTGGAAGGAACCCTTCATGCCTGTCATTCCGACATTCTGGCGTCTCGTCCTAATTCTTTCATGCTTGATGAGTGGCGTGAGCGAGGCTCGGAGTATGAACGAATTGTTTTGCAGTGACTTGGAGACTCCTGTCGTCCAATGGCAGTTTCGTCCTGCGTTCATGATAGGAGACCATACTCTTAGTTCAGTAGGAGGAGAGTTGGAAGGATCAGTGAGTGGAGATCTCCGGATTGTGAAATCTGAATCGGGATCTGTGCTGCTGTCTGAGGGCGGAAGCGGAATGATTTTGTTGGGAAATGAAAAACGAAATCTTCAGTCAGTCTTACCTCAGGAGAGTATGTCCGTTGCAGGATGGGTTTCTCATCAAGAAATTCAGGAATGGGGCGGGGTATTTGGTTTTCTTCAGGATAACGGGAGTGTCGAAAAAGGCTGGCTCCTCGGATCCAGAGAGGGGAGAGCATGCTTTGCATTATCCACTCATGGTGCCGACGATGGCGATGGAGTTCTCACCTATCTCTCTGCAGATCAAAAGCTACCTCTTGGAAAGTGGGTACATCTTGCGGCGACCTATGATGGTCAAAGGATGTCCCTTTTTGTGAATGGTCGCTCGGTTGCAATGTCTACAGAGCAGAGTGGTCCCGTGAATTATTCTGAGAAAGCTCCTTTTGTATTAGGTGCATATCGAGATTCGAATGAGTTTTATCCTCACGTGGGCGCGATGCAAGATTTTGGACTTTGGCATACAGCCCTCACACCAGAACAGGTCAAGGAACTGTATGATAGACGGCCTGAGAGCACCCGAAGTACTCCTCCAGTTCCGCCCCTGAAGTTTTCAGTGTTTCCTTATCTGCAGTGGGCGACGAAAAATAGTATTACAGTGTCAACTGAAGCTTCTCGACCTGTTGACGTCGTCGTTGAATTTGGACTTGATTCGAATTTTGGAGAAAAAATTGAAAGTAACGAAGTTGGAAAACTTCACCATATTGAGATCAAGGGTCTCAAAGAGGGTACTCCATACTTTTATAAGGTGACGGCAAGAGGCGGTGAAGGTGAAGTAGGAAACCTATTGGAAACAGGTGTTCTCACTTTCCAAACTCAGGCTTCAAAAGATACAGCCTTCGGCTTTCTCGTTGTGGGGGACACGCAGAATAATCCTAAAGTGACTCGTGCTGTATCTGAATTGGCATGGGGGCATAGGCCTAACTTTTTGATGCATTGTGGAGATTTGGTGGGAACGGGATCTAACAAACGTGAATGGGTTCACGAGTTCTTCGCCGAAGCTTCTGGAATACTTTCACGAATGGCCATCTTTCCAACGCTCGGTAATCACGAGCAAAATGCTCAACTCTACTATGACTATTTCACTTTGCCGGATCCTGAGTTTTACTATGGCTACATGTGGGGGAATGTTGAATTTTTTGTTCTGGATACGAATAAGAAGATTGATTCAAACTCAGAACAGGTGAAGTGGCTCAAGAAGAAACTGCGAAGCAGTAAGGCTCGCTGGAAGGTTGTATATCACCATCATCCGGCATGGACCTCTGACGAGAATGATTATGGCGATACCTGGAAGGGGAGCTCGAATCAGGGAGTTCTATCAGTTCAGGAGCATCTCGTCCCCCTCTATGAAAAGTACGACGTGGATGTCGTGTTCAATGGCCATATTCATGTGTATGAGAGAACGTGGCCGATCCAAGGCCGTAAGACTGTTGGCCCAGGTGAAGGTGTTGTTTACATTACTACCGGTGGAGGGGGCGGTCACCTCGAGGGCTTTGCACCCAACAGAACATGGTTTAGTTGTAATAAGAGAGTTGGGTACCACTTCTTGATGGTCAATGTCAATGGAGATCAAATGGAGATCTCAGCATACGATATCGAGGGTCGCCTTTTTGATCGCCTGATGCTTGGCAAAACTGAAAAGTCTCAATGATTTCACTCATTCCGTTGCGCGAAAATTCTGATGTAGATTTAAATGAACTGGGAGACCAAATGAGGGATCTGCTGGGGGAGGGCACTATTGTCCGCCTAGCAGATGAAGGTGGGACGGTCATCGCAGAAGTTGCGGGAGTTTCCATCAAGGCTTCATTAAGGAATGATCCGATTCCGGTTGAGATCCTTCAGGAACCGCTGCAAGCAGCTTGGTACTGGAGTGATGCAGAGTCTGAAATCAATAAACATTCTTCCTACTTTATTGTGGTGATCTCTGATCCACGAATTCCAGAGCCTCCAAAAATGGAGCCCACTGAGGTGGTAGAAGAAACTCCGAATATTGAAGGCGAGGGTGTCCTTGAGGTTTTTCCGGATGCTCCAGATGCACCGCCACTCGATGATTCGGTGATTCGGTATTCGGTTCAGGGTGCATTGTTGTTGACTAGGATCTCACTTCTATTGGGAAACAATTACGGTGCTCTCGGAATCTATTGGGATGGTTCTACCGCTCTTCATTCGTGGAAAGCTTTTGAAGAATCCTGTGCTTCGATGACGCCAGTCAATCTTCCCTTGAGAATTTGGATCGACTTTAGGCTTTGGGAATCCAAGGACGGAACCCGGGGATTAGTCACTCACGGTATGACGGAGCTGGGCCAACGAGAGTTGGAAATCATTGGCTCCAGTAGCAGTGCTCAACAGATCAGGGCATGGAGTTATACCGTGGCCCATTATTGCCTTGAAAAAGGTAAGGTTCTTGAGCATGGACAAGCAGTGGGAATCTCACCCAAGGAGTGGATTCGAACTTGGATAGTGAAGAGTCGACTCGACCCAGGGACCTGGGCGACCTGGCTGGATCTTGAGGCTGAAGAGTGATTCTCCCCAAAAAAGTGATGGCACTGACGACCAGTCGTGCTGATTGGGGACATCTTTCCTCTCCTCTTCAATTTCTGCGAGATGATCCTGCCTTCGATCTTTCACTCGTTGTAATGGGAGCGCATCTTTCACCAGAATTCGGATTCACGGTGGATGAGATTTTGGCCGACGGATTTGAAGTTTCTCATAAAATCGAATGCCTTCTCAGTAGTGATACGGCTCAGGGAATGTCGAAAACAATCGGCTTGGCAACGCTGTCGCTCTCTGACCTTCTGCAGGATCATCCGCCTGATATTCCTTTACTGATAGCAGACAGATATGAAATGTTAGCTCCTGCGTCGGTAGCTTTGGCACATGGAATTCCCATGGCTCATATCGAGGGTGGAGAAGTTTCAGAGGGAGCTATTGATCATGCAGTTCGGCAAGCTTTAACAGCGATGTCACATGTCCATTTCGTCCCTACAGAAACTGCCAAGAAGAGATTACTGTTGGCAGGCGAAGAGCCTTGGAGAGTGCACCGAGTGGGTGCGCCAAGTATTGACCATCTCGCGAGTGGGAATCTTCCAGACCCTGAAGAACTCAGATCAATGCTGGAGTTAGACTCGAGTCGCCCTCCAGTGGTCGTGGCGTGGCATCCTACAACATTAGATTCGGATGTCCGTACAGAGACAGATCCTTTTTTCGAAGCTCTGGAGAATGTGACAGATCCGGTTGTGTTCTGTTTTCCGAATGCGGATGCCGGCAGTCGCGATATTCGAGAGCGAGCTTCAGAGTATTGTGAAAAAAGAGACGACGCACAAATCCGAGTCAACCTTCCCCACGCGATTTACTGGGGGCTTCTTCTGGAGGCGAAGGCCATCGTGGGCAACTCCTCCAGTGGCATCATGGAAGCTCCTGCTATTGCTTTACCGTGCTTGAATGTCGGACGCCGTCAGCAGGGAAGAGAGCGAAGTCGATGTATCATCGATGTTGCCGCTGAGAAGTCAGAGATCCGTCAAGGATTGGAAGAAGTCTGTGACCCACTCTTCAGGGATAAGTTAGTGGGGATGACACATGCTTACGGTGATGGTCATGCTGGGAAAAGAATCGCAGGAATATTGAGAGATTTACCGGGTAAGGAGGAATTGATTCTGAAGAAGGCATTGCCTGCAGATTCAATTCCGGAACTCCCCGTATGGCCGAACCAGTAGCCTATATCTCAAAGACATCAGCGGGCTTGATCGGATCGTTTTACCGTCCAGGATTTGATGACAATCCACATGTCATGGGCTTCTTTCATTCGAAGTCGTTGCCCCACAACCAAAGCGAGAAAAATTCCTGTCACGATAGAGAATCCCAGTATGGAAAGGTCTCTCCCTAGGAACTGCGGTAAGTACTCGTCGAGATAATGGATGGAATAAGAAGCGGCTTGCTGGACCATAATACCGAGAATCAATAGTTTCAAACCGGCAACTATTCGAGGTCGGGGCAATTCCAAATTCTTGTGCAGGGTCCACTTCAGGAAGATCCAACTGAGTATTGTTGAAGCCACATAAGCGAGAGCGATCGTTCCTGTATCCATGGGAAGAATCTGACTAAAGAGTATTCCTAGCTGTAGTCCAAGACCGACCAATGAAATCAGCATGACCTTTTTCCTTAGCCCAATGGCTATGGCCGTTCTTTGAAGGCCAATATTCATGCAAGCAAAAGGTACAGCGAAGCAGTACCACCAAAGAATGTTTGCAGTGTTAAGGCCGTCTTCGGGACTGAACTCACCCCGAACAAATAGGGTGTCGATGATGGAGTTGGATGTAGCGAGAAGTCCGGCGCCTGCAAGGAAACCTAGAAAAGCCGCCAGGCGTTGATTCCGTGTCAACATTTGGGCAAGACGTTGGTGCTCTCCACGGCTGGCTAGATCTGCTGATTCGTCTCCTGCTACGATGCCGAGACTGACACCGACGAGAGCGACCGGGAAGAAATGGAATCTGAAGGCAGTCTCGAGCCAAGTAATGCTTCCCGTAGGCAGTTCGGAGGCCAGGTGGAATGCGAGCAGAGAATATGCTTGGAGCAAGATTTGACTCACGAGTAGAGTCCCGAAATCGAGGAGAAAGCGACGTTGCCCCGGAACCTTCCAGTTGAAGGTGGGCCATGGGAACCGGGATACTTTTAGGAGCTGAATGATAAGCCAAAGCAAACTGACGCCAGCCCCAGCTAGGAATGCCATAGTCCACCCCTGAGCGCGTTCGGGTTCCCCTGCTTGTGTCCATATCAAAAATAGTCCGGCGAGGATTAGGGCGGCATTCTGAAGGGCTTGAGGGAAGAGAGCGGAAGCGTCCTTCCTGTGGCAATGAAGAGTGCCCTTGAGAACGCCATCAACGGTACAAGTGCCAAATAGGGCAGCAGCCTTCTGAAATTATCTACGGCTTCTTCGTGCAGTACCAGTCCCGGGAAAATCAAGGTCATCACTGCTTCGGCATTCCACGCAAGGAGAGTGAGGGTGATACCAAGCAAGAGGAGCAAGCTACTCAGGGCTGCACGGGAAAACAACAAAGCCGCTTCCGGATTTTGAGATTGTTGCTGTTCTCTATAAGCGGGAGAAAAGGAAGCTGACAGGGTTCCCTCTGAAATCATGTCTCTGAGCATGACAGGAATTCTCAAAGCAGCTCTCAGCGCTTCCGCAGTCGCTGTTGAACCGAGCATCGCAGTGAGTGCCATATCTCGAAACAGTCCCAAGAGCCTTGATAGAAGCAGTACTTTTCCGATGGGACCAGCACGTCGAACCTCATCGGTGGCACCTTGGGGTGGCTCATTCGATTTATGGGGTTCCGGCTGCATCGATCCTCCACTTACGTGACACGGAAATCGCATGATAACGAAAAAACTCTATGAGGGGTGGAGTTCCTCCTTTCACAGGACGAGGGGAATTTTGGGCTTGATAGGGCATCGATTGAGCGAGTGAGGGGCCATTACAGGCGTGTCTGGTAGTAGTGGATGGAACAAAAAAAAGAGACCGGAGAGATTTCTCTCCGGTCTCTTTTCAATAAGTCAGCGATCGAGCTCAGGGGCAGCTGTTGTACTCAGCGCATTCGATGCTGTCTGAAGTGGGGTCTTCTCCACAATCGCCAAACGGGTCAGGAAGTGGTCCCGCTCCACTGAACAGGCTTCCTAGGGCAGCGATGGCATCTGCAATGTTGACACTGCCGTCGTCGTTCGCATCGCAAGCGTCAGTACAGGTGCCTTCTGGGCCACCAGAGAACAGATTTCCGAGAAGGAAGATGGCGTCCGCAATGTTGAATCCACCATCAGAGTTGCAGTCACCTCTCTGGAATCCAGTTCCAGGAGTGACGACACTATCTCCAAGGAAGTCATGGTAAGCGGAAACGACGCTATCGAGGTTTCCACCGTATCCCCCCAATTCGAATGAGGAGCAGATCACTCTTCCACCGGTTCCCGGAATGTAGGCGGTCGTGACTCCAAAAGTGACACCGATGGCGTCGTCGAATCTCCATGCCAAACCTGCGGTTCCTCCTGCGAGTTCTGCTGTGGCTGGAATGAGGATGTTCGTGAAGTCATTGGGGTTTCCGGTCGTGGATTGATTATCTTGCGAGTAAGGCACGTTCTGGTTTGCAGACATATCCAGTCCGACACCACTATCTGCACCATCTAAGCCGACGAGAGAGTCGTTGTCGTCTTGCTCGTAAGGTTCTGCAACACCATCTCGATCATCGAACGTCGAAATCGGGTGGTTGAAGCTCCAATGATCAGAACTCTCGAAGTAGACCGAAGCTCCTGCTTCTGCAAGCGATGCCAATAGGTCCGCTTCAGCGCTATTGAGACGGAAGTTCGTGGGGAAAGTTCCACAAAGAACCCATACCTGAGAAATCTGAGCGGGGTCGAGGCATGCAAATTCGTCAATCTGTTTCCTGATCAGCTTCGAATTGACGCCAGAGGCGATCAGGCTTTGTTGAATAGCAGCACCTGAATCATTCGATCCAGTATCGCCGTCGTCCAAGAGCCCTTCGAGAGCAAAGACCAATGTATCTTCACCATTATACGAGAAGTGATCGACGAATCCTGAAGCGATTCCTGCACCTGATGTGCAAGAACCTCTCACTACGTATTCGTGGAATCCTTCAGGAGGTGAGACGTCAGAGTACGTTGTGTCTGCGCCGGCAAGAGTGGCGACGATGGCTCCATCGCGTTCAATCGAAATATTTGAGTAGGCCGTGTTGTTGATCCACGACAAGTTCACGGCATCTCCTGCGCAGTCACTCTCAATGACAAGGTCACTGGGAGCAGGGCAGT
Organism: Planctomycetia bacterium; assembly: GCA_009937185.1. Taxonomy (GTDB): domain Bacteria; phylum Planctomycetota; class UBA8108; order UBA1146; family UBA1146; genus UBA12191. The sequence goes on along the minus strand of JAACCY010000027.1, from coordinate 4,608 downwards.
TTGCAGGGCATACCTGTAGCGCCCAGTTAGAGAATGTACCGGTCGAGGTTCCCGCTGCAATTGTCAGGGTCCAGTCGCCGCCGATGATTTCGCCATCGAAGTCTGCCAGTGTTCCCGGGCCAGATGGGATCAATGAACCGTAACCGTCGTTGAGACCCGTAGCGTCGTCAAAGCGTCCGATTAGATCTGTACCTGCTCCATTGTCATGAAGTCGGATACTGGTTCCTCCGGGAGACAGGAGATCGATTTCGACCTGAGTCAGGTCCGGGTGGGAAAGATTCATGTCCACATCCAGATCGTCGACTCCTTCAAGGGAGTTGGGATCGATGTTGATCACGAAGTCTTGGGTACCGGTGATGGTTTCTGGCTGGGAAATGAAGAGGGACCAGTCATCGAGGGTGCCTCCTGCAGTACTTGCAAATCCGTCTGCTACAAGAATCGTCCAGTTACCAGCAGCGGGCTCGCCGTCGAAGTCAGCCAATGATCCGGATCCTTGAGACAAGGCATAAGGTTGCATACGGATGCCACTGAAAGTGGTATCGCTCCCGTATGTTGCTCCCTCGTCATCGAAGATCAAGGACATGTTATCGTCAGAGTTGTTTTCATTTTGGTAAAGTCTGATCTGAGTATTGGCGGGCGATACGAAATCGATATCAAGATTTCCAATGAACCCGTGAGTGATATTTACACCAACATCAAGATCTTCAATAGTTCCTGCACCAGCGATGTTTATTGAATCAAAGGTGAAGTTTGTTGCTGGGTCTCCGACATATGCAATCGGAGCTGCGGGTGCACTCGAACCAGAGACTCCAATGTATCCCTGAAATTCCAAATTTGGATTGGGTGCTTGGTGGCAATCGTCGGGTGGGCAACTGACGGTTAAGGTGAGTTCACCTCTTTCACCATTGAATCCACCGATTTGAACTAAGTATGTTTCACCAGAAATTGCATCGAAGAGAATCTCTGGGTCTCCGGATCCTGCACAGCTTCCGGAATCACAAGCCAATACGTTTGCGAAATCTGGAGGACAAGTTGAGGAGCCCGAATAGATCGCCATTTGCGGATTAAAAGTTGACGTTCCGCAAGTGGTCAAGGTCACGAGTCCACTGCACGTTGCCGTATAGAGATACCAAACATCATTCAGAGTACTGCCGCCACAATTGGTAGGGCCATCTGTCGTGGAACCAAATGTGGATACAAGGAAGGAACCTTCTCCGATATTGGTGGCACTGGCACAGTCGTCATTGAGCGGTGCGGGGGCACATGCAGGATCTCCTGAGCATTCGTCGTCTAGGCAGTCGATGAATCCGTCTCCATCGTCATCTACGGAGTTATCACAAATTTCCGGACAGGTGTTGGGGTTTCCGGGGGTATCTGAGGCCAGATCACCAAAGTCGAGAATCTCCCAATCACCCGTTCCATCGGGGCAACGTCCTGAGTGTCCGGGAACAAAGGTTCCATCTGGACCCACAGTATTTGAACAATATACGAGCTCTCCTTCAGTGGGCTGTCCTGTCAGAGGGTCGATCGGAAATTCGAGGAGGGAGATGCAGTCGACAATGTTAGTCCATGGAGTGGCATCCAGAACTCCGTCATCGTCGGTGTCGAGGTCATCGGCAAGTGCGCCAGAGAAGCCTTCTACCAAAAGATGAGTCACGTTGTCACTATTTTCGAATCCGAGGTTTGCAGTCATATCTGCGACGCCCAGAGTAAAGGTATCTTCTGCAACTACGTACAGACCCGAAAAGGAGATGTTCCCTGCGGCAAGACTGACCACGGCTTCAATAGTTCCGCTGGCGGTGGAACCATCGCCAATGACGATGTACGTCAATGCAGCAAGGCTGGTTGCAGGGGGACCTGCTAATTCGAAATACTCATCGGTATCCGAGCCAGATTGATCAGTACGAATCTCATTGATCGTTACCTGAGCATCGGCAGTTCCGGAAAAGTTAATGAGCACCAGAATCAGTCCTGTGAGTATCCATCTCATCAGCATTCTAACCTCCAAGAAAAAAGCGACTCCAAGAGTCACCTGACACTATTTAGTGTGTCTGAGAAATATCCTAAAATATGAACAACCCGGATTACGTGATTGAACTTCGAAACCCGTGGTATTGATCCGGTCACCACACCCTGATTGAGAACCGAGGAACACCTCCTCAGTGGACAAGAATAGGGTTTGGTGTAAGAACAAAGCCAGTATCAATGGTAAAGGTCTAAGGGCTGGGCCGCAATACAGCCTATGAACTGTTTCTCTTCTATTGGACACAAAAAAAGGGGTGGTGAGAGCAATGCTCTCACCACCCCAGTAAAGAAAGACTTTACAGCCTATCTTATCTTGCTTGTTAACAGCCGTTGTAGGTGTCACAAGTGAGTGAGTCAGCCGTGGGATCCTCGCCGCAGACACTCGGTCCAGGGTCTGAAGGAGCGGGGCCACCCGAGAAGAGCGCAGCAAGACCATAGATCGCGTCGGCAATATTTACTCCACCGTCGTCATTTTGGTCACAACTGTCGTCGCATTCACAGGGAGTTCCACCCGAGAAGAGGGCTGCCAATAGGAAGACCTCGTCAGCAATATTGAATCCACCATCTTGGTTTGCATCTCCACGCTTAAAGATTGGTCCGGTTGATCCACCACCCTCGATGAACTCTGCGTATGCAAGAGCGAGAGCCGTTTGATCGCCACCGTATCCACCGATTTCCCAGGACTGAACGACGGTGTTTCCACCCACGTTTGCAGTACCGGCAATAGCAGTAATGTACGGAGGAATCGGAGCACCCGCGGCATCGACCAAGGCATCGTCAGAGAGCCAGAGTGAACCAGCGCCAGACAGTCCTGTATCAGCATTGGCCACCGTCAACTGGTCTGTCCAGTCGTTGTCAGCCTGATCCTGAGTGTAAGGCACATCAGCATTGGCACTCATATCGAGACCCTGTCCGGAATCTGCTCCGTCCATGGCGGTGAAGGTGTCATCTCCGTCACCAGTATCGTATGTACCATCGTCCACGCCATCACGAGAGTCAAACAGGCTGGCTGCGTGAATGAATCCGAAGTGATCTCCACCTTCGAAGTAAACGCCCTTACCGGCTTCTCCAAGTATTGCGAGTTCGTCACCCTCAGCGACAGAGATGCGGTAATCGTTAGGTACGGTTCCTGCCAGAATCCAGACGTTGGAAACTCCTGCGTCACTGGCACAGGGGTAATCAAGCCAGCTACCTCGGATCAAGCCGACGGTTCTTCCGGCACCCGCAAGAGCGGTTTCAAGAAGTGCTCCACTGTCTACCAGTCCGGGGTCTCCAGCGTTCAGAAGTCCCTCAACCGCGAAGATAAGGTCAGTCTGACCCGCGTAGGTCAGCACAGAGATTGCGACGCCAATGGGGTTGGGGCCGCCACCACAATCGGTCACTACCTCGTAAAGGTAGTTGCCATCAGCCACACCCAAATCGATGTAACTGGTTTCTGTTGCGCCTATTACTGCGAGAGAAACGCCGTCACGCAGGATTTCCTGAGACGCAGCGTTCGGGTTCGGTGTCCAGTTCAAGGTCACGTCTCCCGTGGTGCACTCTGAAGCTCCTGAGATGTTGGTCGCAGGGACACAATCATTAATCGTGTACTCGAGTGCTCCTGTACCTGCTGCGTTGAAGGTACCGAGACGAATGAGGTACTCGGTTCCTGTTGTCGCTGCAAAGATCGCCTCAGCGAGGAAAACGTTACAGGCGGGGTTATTAGTCGGGTTTGCACCTACATTGACATCGTCATTACAGGCGATCGCGAGATTCGGATCATCGAGAAGAGCGGCGTCATATGTGTAGACGGCAAGCATGGTGTCATCACCGTTGATGGCCGTATTTGGGTTACAGGTACTGACTAAAACATCGCCGTCGTTGGTAGCGGTGTAGCGCAAGAAGATGTCGTTGTTGATCTGGACGACACCAGTTCCCGGGTCACAAACAGCGATATCGAGCGGCTGACCAATAGTCGTTGTGTACGGTGTGGCAATCTCCTGCTGGAAAGTACCTGAAGCAGTGATGCTTGCACCCTCTGGCCAGTTGTTGGCTGGGGCGGTTTGAAGAGTACAACCCGCAGAGTTGATCAATGTTCCGGTTCCACCAGGTCCAGTCCAGGAGCTGATCAAAACGTCAACATCTTGGTACTCGAACTGGGGTCCAGTCGTGAACGCCAAGTCGGTGCTCGGAAGGATGGCCTCCACATTGCCGTCGACTTCAACGATCCATGAGGTGGCACCACCGGCGTCGTCCCATGTCAGGTTCCAGGTCTGTTCTCCGACAGTTTGGTTACACTGAAGGTTGGAAACCCCACCAGCACTGCCACAGGTTCCTGCAACTGCGACGGAGTAGCCGACGTCCATGATGTAACGGTTGTTGGGAAAACCAATTCCGGAGAGAGGGCTGGGGCTGTTCAGGCCGCAAGCCAATGAAACAATGTAACTGACTCCATTTTCGACAGCAGTGTCAGAAGCACCCATGAAGTATGAGTGTCCGTCAGTTTGTCCGTCGGGAGTGAAAATCTCAACTGCGAGAGTTGCACTGGGTCCGTATGCGGTCATGCACTGAAGTGTCGGATTGTTGGCGCCGAGGGCATCCGGG
>JAACCY010000170.1 GCA_009937185.1 Planctomycetia bacterium | reverse complement strand
CATGATTCACCTCACACCAAGGTGGAGAAAGAAACGTCCTCGGTGGCGGAATTTTCTTCCCAGCAATATCAAACAACGAACTCTGGGATCCATCGCACTGGAGATGGCATGGGTCGCAACGGGACGACTCGACGCAGCCGCATGGTACAGAACCCATGATTGGGACGTTGCCGCAGGCATGCTGATCATTCAGGAGTCGGGGGGGGCGGGTTGTCATATCATGAATGGTGGCAAAGGAGAGATTCTCGCCTGTTCAGCCCACTCACTTCATCTTCTCCAACCGCTACGCGATTGCCTTGAAGATCATGGCGCAAGCGTTGGAATCGTGAACGAAGGGACCTCCCGATAATATGAATCAGCCTTTCATCCCTATTACAATAAAGTCCTGTATTGAGGGAACTTCATGTACGGCTGTTTTCCTAGAATCACCCAGTAAAGCATTCACCATTTTCATTGGATCTCCTGAAGGTGAAGCACTGAATAGAGCGGTTCTGAAAGATCCATTGCCCAGGCCCATGACTCACGATCTAGTAGGATCTCTTCTCATGGGATTTGGAATCTCGATTCAAAAAGCCATCGTCAACCAAATCGTCGAGGGCGCTTTTTGTGCGATCTTGATACTTGAACGTGTGGGGAGTGACGGCCTTCGTAATGAAGTTCATGTGGACTGCAGACCCAGCGATGCTTTTGTACTGTCAGCACTTCATCAGTTTCCACTCTTTGTCTCTCAAGAGGTGTTGGACGAAGTCATGGACGTCAAAGTCGAAGATTTTATCCAAGAAGAAAACCTGACAGATTTGCCGAAGTTTCCAGGACTTGATATTGATGAGGAGAAGGAATAATTATGACCTCTCAGCCACGACTACGTTTACTTCTACTCGCGGGGTTATCGGTCACCTCTCTCCTGATCTCGTCCGGTTGCCTAAGCATTCCAAACGTGGATGACCATTTCAGTAAAAGCGATCCCCTAGAAACCGTACGTTACTTTCGTTATGCCATCGATGCTTCTGATTTCGACAAGGCCTACCAGTGCATGACGGAAAACACTCATCAGCAAATCAGCCCACTCCAGTTCAAAGCATTAATCCGCTTTGTAGACGTCCCAGAACTCGGAGATATCGGTCTTCGAGACTTGATCGTCAATTCCAGTATTGATCCACAGTCTGAGCCCGTTCGAGGTGAGAATTCCTCACGCTGGATTACTCTGATATGGGAAGACGCCTCACAGTTCATCGAATACTCCCTAAAAATCACCCTTGGTGAAGATCAAACCTGGAATATCGACATGCTGTCGACAAGGGGTTTGGATCTGGGAGGCCCGGCGTCGTGAATCGAGTCTATCTGGACCACAATGCGACATCGCCCTTGCTACCTTCGGTGGCTACTGCCATGTCCGAATTACTCAGTACTCGCCATACGGGTAACCCCTCAAGCCTCCATGGGGACGGACGGCGTTCTCGTAAAATTATTGAAGAGTCCAGAGACAAGATCGCTGATTGTTTGGGTGTTGATTCTTCAGAGATCATTTTTACTAGCGGAGGTACTGAGAGTAACAATCTGGCACTGGGAGGACTCGTCAATTCTTCGGCTGCAGTTTCAGCGAGCTCCACAGAGCATCCCTCGATCCTCGAGGTGCTCAAAAGACTCCATGCCGCAGGTCGCTCCGGGAGCATCATACCCGTCGATACAAACGGGCGAGTTATCCCTGATGAGGTTCCAGATAACGGCATCGTTTCGATCCAATGGATCAATAATGAAACAGGCATTTGCCAAGATTTAGAAACATTGGCTGAATACGTCCATAAAGGTGGCGGACATTTCCATTCGGATGGGGCTCAAGGATTTTTTCGGAAAGCCTATCATCTGGGGGATTCCCCTCTGGACTCCGCCTCCATCACCGCTCATAAAGCCGGAGGACCTACTGGTGTAGGAGTTCTATGGATCAGGAAAGGTTCACTGGTAGAGCCCACCATCCATGGGGGACCCCAAGAGAAAAAAATAAGACCTGGAACAGAAAACCTTTTGGCGATTCATGGCATCGGAGTATTGGCGGAAAATTTCCAGAACGAGAATCCTTGGAACCTAGACCTCCTGCAGACGTGTCGAGCGAATTTCCTTGAACATCTCAAGCCCCTCGAAGGGACTCAGTACGTTCAACACAATTCGATCGATTGGCCGGGGTGCATCAATGTTTCCTTCGAAGGCGTTCATGCAGAAACTTTATTGGTCAGATTAGATATGGCCGGCATATCCGCATCTAGCGGCTCCGCTTGTTCCTCTGGAGCCCGGGAGCCCAGTCATGTCCTCAAGGCGATGAGCGTGCCTGGACGAATGATCAGTGGTTCAATTCGTTTATCTCTAGGACCAGAATCGACACCGGACATGGCCGCCACTGCTGGAAATACCATCGTTCAAATCGTACGAGAACTCCGAACCCGTACTCAGGGCACCCCTCCCGTTCTATAAAAATTCCCCCTCACACTCAAAAAAATAGACGCCGGAAAATTCACCTGCATGAATTTCCCGGCGCTGAGTGGGGGATGCTGATTAAAAGAGCGAAACTGTGTTTTCTACAGTTGCTCCCAGTACTCTGCCGGCATTTCCAAAGCGAGTTTGAGAGCTCCTTGGGATCCAGCGAAAACGGGATCGTCAAGGATCATGACCCGTCCGCCTCCCAAATCCTCGAGTCCCTTTTCCAGAGCTTCCTGCAATCCGTACACCTGAGATCCGCCACCACTGACGATGACGCGACTCCGAATCCGATGCTGGAACTCCGGGTCAAATGTGGACACCAACTTTTGGATGCCGTCCACAATATGGGGAACTAATTCTCCAACCGCTGTTTGTATTTGGTCGGTGATGTCCACCTCGGTAGGCCTGCCATTTACAGGGAATGTTACGAGGGCTCGCTTGTTCGTATCGACGACACTACTAAAACGCTCTTTGGCTTTCTTTATCATGTTCGGGCTGAACTGAATGTCAGCACGTTGCTCTCGCAACAACTCGCAGATCCTGGCGTCTACGTGATTACCGGCATGGAAAATCGTGACTTGATCTTCCGCGTCAGGAAGGCTTCCCGCCATTCTGCAGAGATCTATCGTTCCTGCACCAATATCAACGACCATGGCATCTTCAAGTGCGTCGAGGGCGTAAGCCACAGCGAAGGGCTCAGAGACGACCATCACACCGTCTATTCCAGCTTCTCTTGCCAGATCAATGATGGCCTGCTTATTTTCGCGAGTCGCTTCTGCTGGGGCACCAATGACAGCATGAACTGATTGCCCTTCAGCAGCCTTCGCAGCTTGTCTCAGCGCTGTGAAGAGGTGCAAACCGGCCTTCCGCAGAGTCTCTTTTTGGTCTCCAGCATTTTGCGTAAAAGCCAAATTTCCATCTGCGAGGGGAAAACATGTTTGCAACCCCATACGGTTTTCAAGAACGGCATCTCCGACCAAGACTCGGTGACCAAAGACTTTTGCAGATATCGCATCTTTGGGCCAACCCACGACACTGGCCATCACCATACGCTCACCTTTTGACGTGGTGATCGCACTGCGACTTGTTCCAAGATCGATACCGACTTTTACTGCCGTAGATTTACCATCAAGCTTGGGACTGATAACGTCGCTCTCATTGGAGAGTTGATTTAACTTATTATCTTTCATGACATCCTTCCTTCTTCGCTGTCAGCGGACAGACTTCCAGCACCATGACTTGCGGAAATCTCTCTCAAGGCAACGTTCGCCTGAAAAAGCTGATCCAGCAGCTCTTCCTTTTTATTGTCAAAGGGTTTCAATTTTGAAGCGGGGTTCACCACACTCTCTCCACCCTTTGTCAAAACTTGGTCCGTGACCCGCAAAGCACGGGTGAGTTCTTCTATTCTCATTTCGAGCCTATCTACTTGGGATTTGTGAGAATCTCTCACTGTGGCCAATTCAGATCTCCAGTCTTTGGAGATCAGCTTCGATAGCTGAATCAGCATCTCCTGCTCCTGCAGTCCTAATGTCGCGGGAGATTCTTCGACCTGTTCTTCATCTGGAAGATGTGCGACTTGGGCGTCCGGCTTAGATACCGGACTGGGAATGATCTGAGGCAGGGGGCCAGGATCACCATCGAGGATCTGTTTTTGGGCACGGCCAACAAGTGAACGTCGATCCTCTTCACTCACCTTTAACTCTTCCGCCAATTCCAAAACCGCTCTGGCAGCGGCTTCCCGCGCCATTTCCTTCAGTTGAGACTCACCAACGACTCTGACCTTTTGAATTCCTTTATTACGGAGTTCTTCCACATTGCGGATTTGGCCTCTTTTGCCGTCATTTTCAGAAGTATTGCTCTCAGCGCTCATGGCTGCCTTCCTGATGGGGTAGAGATCCGGATTAGACCTCGGAAGGAGAGTGGCAACTGCCATGCCCGGTGAGAGGCGGGCTGAGATTTGATTTGGACGCCGAGATTGTCCCAAAATGGAACCGATCGACGATCGGTGTCATGATTATGGACAACGCCTGAAAAGTGGCTCAGATCGGCATTGAGGACTCCCTGAAGCGGCCAGTTGGTGATACAATAGACGAGTTGAGGTAATAGAGTCCCCAGAGGCCTCTCAGTGCACCTCTCATTTTAATGGAAGATCCGAGAGAAGAAGGTCCCAGCACAACACTGCTCCGATGTCGGTAAATCTTTACCGGCCTATCAGGCATTTCATGCTGCGCTTCCCTCTATCTCGCTCAGGAGTTCATCAGGAGATCACATGCTTTCTTCTCCCCGTATTCTCGGCTGTCTGACGCTCATACTTTGTGCCATCTGCACATTCGTCCCTTGCTCAGTCACCGTGGCACAAGATTACGTCTTTTCATTCGATACATCGGAAACAGCTCCGAGTGGTGGATCTGTCGATGTCAGATGCCTTCTGAATAATCCAGGAGGAAACCTAGCGGGTTGGTCCTTTGCGATTTGCCAAGACAGTCCTGATTTTGAAATAACGAACGCCAGCAATGGTGCCGTCGTAGAAATTGCGAATGGAGGGGCACCGGCTGCCTTCCAAGAAATCAATGTCTGTGCAGGAGAAGGCGTTATTCAAGGAGTCGTCGTCGATTTCGTCGGCATCAATACGCTTCCACCCGGAGTCGATTACGAAATGGCTGTGATCGAAATTCTTTTACTCGGCGCAGATGACACGTTGGTTCCTATTCAGTACTGCGACTTTTTCTTCTCATGCGCCTCGTCGGCGACGGAGACTCTTGTGGTTCCACCCGGAGGAACAGCACCCTTTGTCCCGACTCAGGTTGAAGGATTGATCGAAATAGGTGGAATCCCGCCTTTCAGCCTTTCGACCGCGTTCACAACCGCTTCTGTAGAGCAAGCTTCAAGCGCAGCTGCAGACGTCTTCCTCAATGCTCCTCTTCCTTACTATGGATTTTCTCTGGGAATGACTCATGACGGTTCGCAGCTCGCTATCGCGGAGGTCACCGCCGGCTCCAGTTTGTCAGCCCTCAATGGGGGAGCGGGACCGGAATATCTCTTGGTTGACACTGACCCTGTCGGTGCTGACGGTCTCGTAGTGGCCTGTCTTGCTTCCATCAGTGACGCCTTGACAACATTGCCAGCAGGGACCGAAGAACAATTGATGACAGTGACCTACAACGCTCTGGCCTTATCGACACCCGGAATCACCAATATCAACTTCTCAGAAGATTTGATTCCTGCTGCCGGATCCCCAGCGACACCCATCGTGATTTCTCTCGGTAGCACTGCGGCCATCGTTTCTTCCAGTGGCGATTCTATTGAAATCACTCCAGCTCCCTTAGGAACACCATTCAAGCGTGGAGACTTCGACGGTAACGGCGGCGTAAACCTGGCCGACCCCATCAACATGCTTCAGTACCTCTTCAGCAATGGTCCTGAGCCCAGTTGCCTGAAAATCATCGATATCGACGACAGCGGAGTGATTCAACTGAATGACCCGGTCTTGATGTTGAGTTACCTGTTCTCTGGAGGTGCAGCGCCTGAAGCACCCTTCGAAGAATGCGGGATAGATCCCACCGACGACGATATCCCCTGCGACAGTTATGCAGCTTGCCCCTGATTCCGAGGACGGCATCGAATTAATATATTTCCCCTCCCATGGATAACGCCTCGTGCATTCTCCATGGGAGGGGTTTCTCATCTGCGCCGAATTCACCTCGAAGCACATCGTAATAGGACATTTCATATCCACTTCGAGCCGAGGGCAGGAATTACGTGGCCACAATTCGCTCACTCCTGTAAGCCATTGAATTAAAACACTTTACGACACCCGTATTCCATAGATGCTTTGGGAGCCTCGATAACGGCTATTATTTAACCATTACTGAACACTCCACGATGGTCACACAAAGTTGTTAAATCACCAGTCAGCCCTTGTTGAGGATCCTAGAGCCCAATTTTTCAAATAAGACAGCTTTGGCACGGCCAATGCTATGTATGAAGTGGGCTCTTTGGGACAGGGGAGCATTTGTTGACGGACCCTCGGGAACGTTCAACTGGCAAGGTCGGTGGTCGCAATGATCCGCCGAAGGCTCCCCGGGGCGACATGGTCGTCCTTCTTGCTTCATTTCTTTCCGAGGAGGTGCCATTTCCCCGATGGCACCTCTTTTTTTAATTACATTTTTTTTAAT
>JAACCY010000169.1 GCA_009937185.1 Planctomycetia bacterium | reverse complement strand
TTCGGGCCAAGTGATCTGGTCCATTTCAAACGGGGTTTCAGAAGTCACCCCTTCTTCTTGCAAAGAATCGATGAATTCAGGCAATCGTGAAACAGGGCCAGACCACTCGTATGATGTGCCCTTTTGATCTGCAAGGCTTTGCTGAACAACAAGTTTCACCCCTGGGTCTTCGCCAGAAACTAATTTGAATCGAGCTTTGTTTAATCCGGTTACCGCCACTGACCTCACCAATGGCTCCCCTGACTCAGCAGCAATCGCCATCACATCTGATTCATCAGCATCTGCCTTGGCATACATTCGGATTCCATCGATGTAGCCACTAAAATATGGTTCTTCTGGAAAGTTATCTGCAGTGAAACCTATCTGGATAACTGCGTCTTCGATGGGGCCTTCCAATTCGAGTATTCCCTCCCCGTCTTCTGTACCATCAAGGAATAATCGAACTTGCCGGGTCCATGGATTCCATGAAAACGCCCCATGATGCCAGCGACCATCTGTTACTTCTCGATTTCCGCTAACAGCCCCCACCCAGCCGATATCAAAACATAGACGCCCATCTCGAATGAAAAAGGCTTTTCCACCCTCCATCCATGGTCCGTCACTTCGTGTCTGAGAAAAAATAGATCCGTCTTTTGTTGTGCATACCCAAGCACCAAAAGTCAGTCCATGTGTATAAAATTCGAAGTTTTCATGTCGTGTCCAAATCGCCCTCGAAGTCCCATCGAAATCAAGAGCCCTGCCGCGCACTCCCCTACGCCAAGTTACACCTTCTAAATTGAGATCTTTCTCAGCGTCGACAATATTTTCCATTAACTCTCCGGAACTTTCGTCGCAATTCCAACCTGCGATAAGTTTCAGATACGATTTCGATTTTCCTTTAAATACGAGAACAGCAGATTCTGTTGGATTTTCAGTTATCTCTTCTGAAAGAACTGATCCTTCCATGCCATAGAGGCTTACGGTTTCTCCAGAAAATAAGTCTATATCTCTCTCAACAATCTCTGTTCCTGCAGGAATAACCATGTACTCCGATTCTTCTTCTGAATCAGGATTAACTGCAAGCTTTCCATTCAATTCGATTTCTTCTTCAAAAATTGCTTTCGAACCTTGTCCCCAGATTTCTCCAAGTGGAGAAGGATCACGAAAGTACCTACGATTCACTACCGATCGAAATTGTTGTACAGAATCTGAGTTTTCAAATTTAGAGAGATGTAAATGTGTGTAAATTTCATCGTCTCCGGCTGATGTCACCTCAAGAATTAATCGACCTGAGCGAAGAAGTAACTTTGCAGAGTTGTTATTCGATTTTGAGGACTTGAGGTCAATCAGGAATTTCCGGCCATCTGAAAGCTCGAGAAGGCTTTCCGATTTATTGACTTCATTTGGAAGTAATCGAACCTCCGAAAGTTTTGCGCCCTCTTCTGCTTCCATCAAAGAAAACTGCAATCCTCCTTTGAGATTATTACAATGTATGGATCTCTTCCAAACTTCAATTTCTTCCCCGTTTAGATGGAGTGGCCGCTCAAAAATATCCGCAGTTCCTATCGAATAATGGAGAAGAATTCCGCTGAGATCTCTTTGTAATCCTTTCCATCGCCCGCCACCCTCAGGTAGAGGTCCATAGGGTACCTTTCTAGGATCTTCGAAAGACTGACCTTGAGCTACCACCCCTGGACCCTGTGGATTCGTCCAAATAGGATCGCCCGAGATACGAGGCCATGTTCCATGAGGCCCGTCGTAGACGATGCCTCTGAGTTCAACAAATTCACCTTCCCACGCAGCCGCCCACCGCAACTCCGCCGTATCAAAGAGCACCGCACGACTTCCATCGTCTGTGAGCGGAATTGCCACTCCCTTACAAGCAATGTTGTCTGGGGTCACTTCTATCGCAGCAGACAAAAACGGTCCGTAATCCATCTCTTCCCACGGCGCGTCCTGTGCCGAAAGAATGTTGATGACTCCAAGAACAGCTGAAAAAATAAGGACGAAGGCCACTATCGGAAAAATCTTGGTCATTGGGGTTCTCCTAAGTGCTGAAAAGGGCGCGTGGGACCTAGTTGTTGAAGTCACGGGCCTGATTGTAGAACTAGGGTTGGACAGGATCGAGCCTTCACTTCACCGGTAATGACTCGGCTTCGGTGGCCTCCTATGGCATCTATCGTGTACCTTGTTCCCGAGAGGAGTCGCTATGGATTACCGAATCGAAAAAGACACTATGGGAGAAGTTCAAGTTCCCTCAGATCGACTCTGGGGAGCACAGACCCAAAGGTCACTACAAAATTTCCGTATCGGTTCTGAACGAATGCGACGCCCAATGATTCGTGCGATGGGCCTCGTCAAGCAAGCGGCGGCTCAAGTGAACGCAGAACTGGGTGGAATTCCTAATGAAGTTGCAGAAGCCATCATTGGCGCGACAGATGAAGTCATCCGCGGTGACTTGGATGACCACTTCCCTCTCGTTGTCTATCAAACGGGCTCCGGCACTCAATCGAACATGAACTCTAATGAGGTCATCGCTAATAGAGCAAACCAGACGCTGGGTCAGCCTCTCGGAAGTCAATCACCGGTACATCCAAATGACCACGTCAATCATGCCCAGAGCACCAATGATTCTTTTCCGACAGCGATACATGTCGCATGCGCATCGGAATGTCACGATCGACTGATCCCAGCAATATCTGCACTTCGAGATTGCTTTATGGATCTCGCCAGAAAAAATTCTGGCATCGTGAAAATTGGAAGAACTCACCTGCAAGATGCCACTCCATTAACTCTTGGTCAGGAAATCAGTGGCTGGTCAGATCAATTACGCATAGCAGATCATAATTTGAAATCTGCATTGGAACTGATCCATGAACTTCCGATTGGCGGCACTGCCGTTGGAACCGGGCTCAACACTCGGGAAGGTTATGCGGAAAAAGTTCCAGCTGTCTTGTCGAAGACGACAGGAATACCGTTTATTCCCGCCCCCAATAAGTTTGCTCAACTCGGTGGCAAGGAAGCTCTCGTCGCATTATCAGGAGCACTCAAAACTCTCGCTTCCGCCCTTCACAAAATTGCGAATGACGTTCGCTGGCTCGCAAGTGGACCTCGTTGTGGCATTGGGGAGATCACCATTCCTGCAAATGAGCCCGGATCCTCCATCATGCCCGGAAAAGTGAATCCCACTCAATCTGAAGCGATGACGATGGTGTGTGCCCGTGTACTGGGCAACGATGCAGCGATTGGATTCAGCGGATCGCTGGGCAATTTTGAGCTCAATGTATATATGCCTGTGATCGGTGATTGCGTCTTGCAGTCCATCGATCTCCTTGCCGCTTCAATAGATTCCTTTAGGGAAAATTGTGCGGAAGGTATCGAGCCGATTCAAGAACGCATCGAAGATTTACTACACCGATCACTGATGTTAGTCACAGCTTTGAATCCTCACATCGGCTACGACAAAGCGGCAGATGTGGCAAAGACAGCCCACGCCGAAGGCAAGACTCTCCGAGAAGTGGCGATAGAAAAAGGATACTGCACAGGTGAAGAATTTGATTCCTGGGTCGTTCCTTCAGAAATGACCTAACGGTTTTCAAACTCGTACAAGTATCCTTGAAAGCTTCTGAGGTGCTCTTCTTCATCGGCGAGTAAGGTGACACAAATATCTTCAGTGACAGGATCATCTTCACATAGTGTGATGATTTTCTTGTACTGATTAATAGCGGCTACTTCAGTATCGATAACCCCTTTGATCACAGAGACAACATCCGTTGACTCTTCTGTGGGTTGCATCGTTAATTGGCCAGCACTGAAAGACATGCTGCCTGGAATCACACCTCCGATGATATGAATTCTCTTAGCAAGAATCTGTGCATGTTGAATTTCTTCCAACACATCGGCGGCAAGAGATTGCTTGATAGGCTCTGCCTGTACTCCGACCAGATTCGTCGAGGCTGCGATGTAACTTATCGTCGTCTCGATCTCCATCCAGTACGACTTGGTCAGTTCCTCGATCAGTTCTTCATTCATCATTGCTCCTGACTATTCTTCTACCTATTTAAATCTTCTCATCCCCTGAAGACTATAAAAAAAATCGACCGAGACGCCATATGGCGGTCTCGGTCGTTCCTGAAGACCCGGCACGGATGCCGATTTCTAGATTTTGTGGATTCCGATCATCTCTGCGCCTCTTTATCCAAGAAGCCGCGGATTTATTCAAGAGGCCACAGAAGCCCAACGGCACTAGGGCCCAACGGCACTAGGGATTCTTGCCTGAAAAACCTGTCTGAGAATAAGGCCTGCCTTATTTAACGACTAGGTTGACCATTCTTCCCGGGATCCAAACAAACTTCACTAGATCCTTGCCCTCTGTGTACTCCTGAACACGTTCGTCAGCAAGAACAAGTTCTCGAATCTGTTCTTCTGAAATTTCAGCTTCAACTTCCATACGGGTTCGGACCTTTCCGTTGATCTGAACCGGAACCTCCACCTTTGATACCGCCAACCACTGCTCTTCTGCTTGGGGAAAACTTTCCCAGAGCATTGAATGGTCATGCCCCAAAACTTGCCATAACTCTTCAGCAAGATGTGGAGCATAAGAAGCAAGGAGAAGACAAAACGGTTCCAAGATATCGCGTGGGCGAGATTCTGAAGCCGTCATTTCATTAACAAAGGTCATCATCTGAGAAATAGCGGTATTAAAACTCAAACTCTCAGTATCTGAATCCACCTTTGAGATCGTCCTGTGGAGTAATCGCATTTGATCATCATTGGGCTTGGCTTCAAGATCGCGAAGTTGATCATCTTCATCGAAGAACAGTCGCCACACGCGGTCTAGAAACCGGCGAGCCCCCATAAGACCCCCAGTGGACCACGGCTTATCTGCTTCCATCGGCCCCATAAACATCTCATAGACACGCAATGCATCTGCACCTTGATCTGAGATGACGTCGAGGGGATCGACGACATTTCCAAATCTCTTCGACATCTTTCGATGATCTTCGCCCAAGATCATCCCTTGGTTGACTAATTTTGCGTAGGGCTCATCCACCGGACAAACACCCAGGTCGAAGAGAAATTTGGTCCAAAATCTCGAATAAAGCAAATGCCCCACAGCATGTTCAGCACCACCCAGATACAAATCCACCGGCATCCATCTTTTTGCCTTCTCTGGATCGACGAGTGTTGTGTTGTTTTTTGGATCAATAAACCTCAGGAAATAAGCGCTAGATCCGGCACTTCCCGGCATCGTATCAAGTTCTCTACTTCCCGGAGCCCCTGTAGTAGGAACTTCTGTTGAAGCCCAATCTGTGGCTCTAGCCAATGGAGATTTTCCGGTCCCAGTGGGAGCAAAATCTTCCAAATGAGGAAGTTCAAGTGGCAATGCAGATTCGGGAAGAGGATGTACCTCACCGTTTTCATCATACACAACAGGAACAGGTTCACCCCAGTATCTCTGACGTGCAAAAATCCAATCTCGCAATCGATAACGAACGATACCTTTTCCGAGATCACGATCTTCCAACCAGGAAATCATCTTCGTTATCGCTTCTGATTTATTGAATCCGTTGAGGAATCCACTGTTCACCAGCTGGCCATCTCCGGAATACGCCTCAACTTGAACATCTCCACCGCTGACAACTTCGGTGATGGGAAGATCAAATCTTTTTGCAAAATCCCAGTCACGCTGATCATGGCCAGGAACACACATGATGGCCCCTGTGCCGTATCCCATGAGGACATAGTCAGCAATCCAGATAGGCATCCGGTCACCATTCACAGGATTCAAGGCATACGCTCCGGTGAAAACTCCTGTCTTACCTGCGTCAGTACCAGATCGTTCGATATCGCTTTTACGTGCCGCTTCTTCCCGGTAGGCATCCACAGTTTCACGATAATCAGCGGAAGTGACTTCGTTGACTAAAAGATGTTCTGGAGAGAGAACGCAAAATGTAGCTCCAAAGAGGGTGTCTGGGCGCGTGGTAAAGACTTCGATAGTCAGTTCCGAGCCCTCTATCTCAAAGGTTGCATCTGCCCCTTCGGAACGACCGATTCGATCTCTCTGCATCGATTTGATCGACTCTGGGAAATCAACCTCATCTAATCCTGCGAGAAGTCGATCAGCATACGCGGTGATTCTGAGCATCCACTGCTTCATGGGTTGGCGAACGACTTCGTGCCCCCCTCGCTCACTCTTACCGTCGATGACTTCATCATTAGCCAACACCGTACCCAGAGCAGGGCACCAGTTCACCATCGCTTCTTCTTGATATGCGAGGTCATGCTCGACGAGCTTAAGGAAAATCCATTGCGTCCAGTGATAATAAGACGGGTCACAGGTTGAGAATTCTCTATCCCAGTCATAGGAGTAACCCATCGCCTGAAGTTGGCGACTAAACATCTCAATGTTTTCTCGGGTCGAGTTTTCGGGATGAACTCCCTTTTCTATCGCATATTGCTCTGCGGGCAATCCAAAAGCGTCGTACCCCATCGGATGAAGAACATCGAAGCCCTTCATTCGCTTATATCGAGCAACGATATCACTCGCTGTGTAGCCTTCCGTATGACCCACATGTAATCCGCTTCCCGAAGGATACGGGAACATGTCGAGGACATAGTACTTCGGCAACTCATTACGATCACCCGCTCTGAACAAGTCATTCTCTTGCCAATGAGCTTGCCAGCGCGGTTCAATTTCTTGGGGACTATAGGGCATCATCTTCACCTGAAAGAGTCTGGCTTTGCTGCTATCCCTGAAGGACTCCATCCTCAGAAGTCTTGATTCTAAGCAACGATGCGTGCAGAAACCACCCACGGTTATATCGAGATAAAAAAGTTGCCACGGAATGAAAACATTCCGTGGCAACCGGCTCTAAAGGAGGTGAATATCCTCCAAGTGTGGGCAAAATTATTTCGTCAAGGTTTTAGAGAGGAAGGGGGCGAACTCCAGGTTCCGGACGATCTCCGCCGCCGTTTCCACCGCGATCTCCACCGCGATCTCCACCGCGACCACCGCCGCGACCACCTTCTGGGCGAGGAGGACGACCTTCACCATCTCTATCTCCGCCGCGACCACGTCTGCGACGCATTCCTTCAAGTTCACTTTCATCGATAACACCGTCACCATTGGCATCCAAGGGAGCCAAACGACCGCGCATTCCTTCGTCTAATTCATCTAGGTCGATAACACCGTTACCATTGCGATCGAGTCGCTCAATGAGGCTTCCGCCGCGACGACCGCCTTCAGGATTGGGACGAGGAGGCCCATCGCCTTCTCCTTCGCCACCGGGTCTAGGCCGACGACCCATTCCCTCCATCAATCCCTCGAGCTCCTCGAGAGAGATCACGCCATCTCCATTGGTATCAGCAGGGCCCAAACGCTCGCCCCAACCTTCCGGAAGCTCATCCTTATCGATGACTCCGTTACCATTACGGTCAAAGCGCTCGATGACGCCCTTTGCGCGCTCCGCAGCTCCGCCGCGACGTCTTGGACGATCTTCACCCTCTCCTTCACCTTCAGGTCTAGGGCGATTCCCTCCTCCGAGCATTCCATCAAGCTCTTCAGGAGTGATCACTCCATCACCATTTCGATCAGCCCGACCGATCCTTCTGCCGAGTGGGCCACCTTCTCTGAGTTCTTCTTTATCGATCACTCCGTCGCCATTTCTGTCGAGGCGCTCAATGATGGCTCCACCACCACGACGTCCACCTCTACGACGAGGATTCTCACCCTCTCCTCCACCTTCCGGAGGATTGTCAGGTCTGCGTCCTAGTCCCCCGAGCTCTTCACCGGAAATCACACCATCTCCATTGGTGTCTGCTTCTCCAAGGCGACGACGAATCCCCTCGGGGATTCGCTCAAGTTCTTTTTCATCAATCACACCGTCTCCGTTACGATCAAAGCGATCGATCAGTCCGCCTCTGCCTTCCCTTCTCGGGGGAGCAGGCGCCGGAACTGGCGGAGTAGGAGCAGGATCATCTTCGCCGGGAGTCACCACGGGTGGCTTAGGTGCGTCCGCATCTCCTCCTGGAGTTGGCTTTGGGTCCTGTGCTTGAGTTTGCAAACTGAATACAAAACTCAGCAACACTGTCCAATTAAGTATCGATTTTTTCATCTTTATTCCTTTCTGAAGATGAAGCATGAATGTGCATATTCATTCATGAACTTTACTTTCGGGGCTCAGAACACCCATCGCTAAATGACAAAGCCTGATCTATACCTTACCCGAATAGTAATGATTGCTTTGAGAAATATTGCCTCCTGGTGAGATTTCAATTCTTTCTCTATGACTTCATACTCATCAAACACCAGAGTGCTGATCAGGTTTCTAGGTTCTTTCAAAAAAAACGGCTAAACCGCTTATATCGAAGCAGAGATCCGCTTTAGGACCCTAAAGCAACAGTCGTGCTGATTTTTCTCATCAGCAAATCGATCGCGCCGAGAGATCTCTTCCCATTCCTCTAAATCAAGTTCTGGAAAGAATGCGTCTCCCTGAAAATCTCCGGCAACTTCTGTCAAATAGATCGTCTCTACGCAACTTAAAAAAGTCTCGTAGATTTGCCCACCCCCGATAATAAAAATTTCCTCTTCCGAGAATGCTTCTATGACCTCTTTTACCGAGGAAAAAAGCTCTACTCCTGGAATCAAACTTTGTGTCCTAGATAACACAATATTCCTACGCCCTGGAAGTGGACGTCCTATGGATTCATAGGTTTTTCGTCCCATAACGATGGGGTGCCCCATCGTTATTTTTTTGAAATACGCAAGGTCGGCAGGAAGATTCCAAGGGATCTCGCCCTCATTACCGATCACCCGTGAAGTTCCCATCGCCACTATTAATGAAACTCGAGTCATCAAACTGCCACCGGCGCTTTGATCGGCGGATGCGGATCATAACCCGAGATACTAATGTGCTTATATTGGAAGTCATCGATCTCGTCGATGGACTTATCCAGCTCTAAAGTCGGCAAAGATCTAGGATCTCGAGCCAGTTGTTTTTTTGGCTGCTCAACATGATTGTCGTAGAGGTGGAGATCCCCGAACGTATGTACGAAATCTCCCGCTTGTAATCCAACTACCTGCGCCATCATGTGAGTCAAGAGTGCGTAACTGGCGATATTGAAAGGGACTCCAAGAAAGATATCGGCACTTCGCTGATATAACTGACAGTTCAATTTTCCCTCGGAAACTTGAAACTGAAATAGACAATGACAGGGTGGTAAAGCCATTTCATCTAGTTGGGAAACATTCCAAGCATTGACGACTAATCTTCTGGAATACGGATTATTTTTGATCTCATGGATGACCTGCGCCAGTTGATCAAATGTCTCCTGACCTGCACCTTGCCAGCTGCGCCATTGAGCTCCGTAAACAGGCCCCAAATCTCCCGTCACAGGATCTGCCCAATCGTCCCAAATACTGACGCCTTCAGCCTGCAGTCTCTTCACATTGGTGTCTCCGGCAATAAACCAGAGCAACTCGTGGACGATGGAACGTAAATGCACCTTTTTGGTCGTTAGAAGCGGAAATCCTCTGGAGAGATCAAAGCGTAACTGTCTTCCAAAAACAGCACGGGTCCCTGTGCCGGTTCGATCTTCCCTATGTGTTCCATTTTCAAATACGTCGACCAATAACTCGAGATAACTCTTCATGTTCCCTCCGAGTGAAACTATTGGGTGATCTATTCAGCCATACTGTAATGCAGTAGCACGTTGATTCAGTATGTGGAGAAGCATCTGGCCCAGCATGGGCTAACGAGTCGTTGAAAGCGTCTCCATGACCCAGTTTGGAGGATGGCCTCGGAGGATGCCACCGGATTCAATCGCACTCAAAATTGATTAGAAAACATAACCTTCAGTGAATATCGCCAGGCTTACAGATTTACAATCGCCACTTGCTCATCGATGTTCACGGTGTGCTCGCATAGCTCTAAAGAGGTTCACCCTACCACTCTTGTAGGTCTTATGGACACTCAAGAGCATTCAACGGGGCACAATCCAAAGAGTCATCTGTAGATTCACTTGAGCATTCGCCATAAGGCTCTGGCAAATTCCCACCACCCGAGAACAGTGAGGAAAGCAGGATGATCGGGTCGGCAATATCGATCTCGCCGTTATCGTCACAATCCAAAGCATCCAGACAAGAAATGACACCTTGCCCCGAAAAGAGAACCCCGAGACCCATAACAGGATCTGCGATGTTAATGCTTCCGTCTCTGTTCACATCCCCACGTTCAAAATCGGCATCTCTGATGATTCCCAAGAAAACCTGAATTTCCTGAACGACGGGAGAAACCGTGATGAGATCCAACACTCCATCAAAATTGATATCCGCAGTCTTCATGGATGCGACTCCAGCAAGTGCATCATATTTTCTAATGCCGTGAAATGCGTTCCCATCCTCACCATCTGCGCTGAAAATATGAATCTCATTTTCTAACTCAGAGAAAAAGACGAGATCGTGAGTACCTTCACCTCTGAGTTGCGCAAACAGGGGCTCTTCAACCTCTTCTAGTTCTCCCTCATATGCCAATACAGGACCGGAATGAAGACCACTACTGGTGCCTGCCAGAATAAAGCAACCAGGGGCACTAGCAGGGAAGGCAACAATATCCAGATAAACATCACCATCTGGATTATCCTTCAACACTTCGCAGACGAAGACCTCTGAAGCAGATGTTGGCAGATCCCATTCCTCTAGCAGGGAGAATCTCCCCGCACCTTCGTTGATATATGTTCTGACCTGTGCTCCAGCAAAAACAAGATCAAAGTCGCCATCGCCATCAAGGTCATAAGAATCAACGGCAACTGCAGCGGGAAAGGATAACGAAGACAACTGTAACTGGGAATTATTCGCTGAAGAAAGAACCCATGTTTCACCACCACCAGCAATACCTGGCTGGGTTAAGACAAGAATATCCTCTAGGGAATCCCCATCAATATCTACGATGTGTAGGCCTGTAACAAAATTAACACCCGGAATGATCACAACTTCTTCTACTGCCAATTGACCTTGCTCCGTGGTAATCAGAACAATCTGACCCTCTGAGGTCAGCAGGAGACATTCTTTGAAGCCATCGAAATCAAAATCGACCATCACGATATCTGTGTAAACACCACTATTTTGAATTTGATATGACCCCGCCAGAGCGAGTTCCCCATCTGGCCCTGAATAATAAAATTCCAGCAAGTTGCCCAGCTCTGTCACCATGATGACATCGGGGCGATCATCTTCAGTAGGATTAATATTGTGAACTGTTAAGCAGGTAAAATCACTTTGGAGCGGAATGCTCGGCAATGGGACGAACTTACCGCTACCGGTACCCGACGGAACCTGGGCACAGATCACATTGCTCGAAAGAACAGCCAACAGAAAAAATAGAAATAATTGTATCAAAAATGAGCTTGTTTGAATCGTCACTCTATTTGTGAAACTCATTAACATCGCCTGCCGCTCTCAGCAAAAATAATCCGGAAGAAAACAGAGTCAGACACTCAACACAATAATATTGGCTGAACTGATTCCTCCAAAGAAATCTTAATCTCATAAGAAGCCTATCCTTGCACAACATGTCTATGTAAATAACAGGGAAATCCATTGTTGGGAGGTATGGCTTAACATGCAGGTATGGCAGTATTGACACGTAAGTCAGTTTAAGGAGGTCACCTCTTGACCCACTGATTGTTTCGAATCAGATGGATAACGTCCAATACGAATTCTCCGATGAGGTACCCTCAATGATACCAACAGCCAATTTGTTAATGTCTCAGTACTTGCGACCAGGGAATACGAAAGAAACTGCAAAAGGGAGCTTCGAAATGCCTAACAGCCAATTGCCTCGTCTGTGGTACTCATTCCTACTCATTTCAATCTTGCTGACTCCATTGATCGGCTGTGGAGGCGGCGTATCGTCTCCTGATCCTTTGCCGACATTAGCGGAAGTCCGAGCCCTAGAACCGGGAACCGTTGTCACTACAGCGGGATACGTTTCAGTCGAAGCAGGGGTAATGGAGAGCACGACAGGAGAAATAGGGTTCGCACTTCAGGATTCCTTTAGCGGTATTTACATCACTGTCGACCCAGGAGCGTCCATCGACCTCTCTGGATTAAAGCTCGGTAGATCAGTCCAAGTCACTGGAGTTGTAGGAAGTTTGGATGAATTTATTACCCTATCTCTAGGTAGCGAAGAGGACTTCGTGATTTCCTCTAGCGGAGGATTCCTTTTCTTTCCACAAACCCCTTCGACCAACGCCATCGCTACAGGTACAGCTTCTGAATCAGAATCCCAAATCGTCAGCGTTGAGGGTCAAATTGTAGTGGACCCTGAGGGCAGTGGGCTCTCCGTAGTACCAGTCGAGGATAGCTCAACAAATCTTCTCGGTTGGAACATCCATATCGATGATAATTCTGGAGCTGCCGATACTTTCTGGAACGTCAGTGCAGGCCTCTCTGCAAATACTCTTTCTTTCCTGACTGAAGGTGCCAACGTCCAGATGACCGGTATTCTCTTTAGGCAACTCGATACCTATGAAGTTCTTCCCCGAGGCAACTTCGATGTCTCCATTTCTATAGAAGACTGTCGCTTGATACCCGATGGAGAAACCGTCCTGACTACTGGTGTCATCGGTCTCGTCCCGAGTGCCCTGAGTGCAGAATTAGATTATGGGTTTTCCCTACACTCTGCGAACGGAAGCGGTATCTACGTCAATATTGCTGACCCAGTGGGTTCATATGTCGATTATGATGGCGATGGCACCCTCGAGTTCGGAAATGGCGCCACTCTCCCTTTCGACCTTCCTACCTTTAGGGATCTTGTCGATCCATGGCCCTTCGCTGCAAACAACAATGTTCCCGTTGTAGTTCATGTCGAAGGTACTCTTTCAACCACAGCGGCAGGTGACAGGGTTCTTGTCAGTAATCCTGGAAAAGTACGAAGAGTCGCTGTCAGTCCGAGTTACCCCGTTGTTGCCAGCCTCTCCACAGGTGGGATTCAATCCGCAGATCTAGGGCGATGGGTGACCACGACAGGAACCCTCGTCACGCCACCCGTAGTAGGCAGTCCATATCCCGGCGGTGCCAATGCCTGGAGGGTCGATACTGCTGGTTACAGAGCGCGCATCAATGACGGTTCAGGGGCTGTAGAAGTCTTGATCCCTTATGGAATCATCACTGACGGGGGCGGAGTGAATGACCCCCCCGATGGCTTCTTAAATCTGCCCGACCTCCCCTCTTATCCCTTTGGCGTAAACATTGGAGAAACTCTCACCGTTTACGGCTTTGTTAGAAACGTCAACGGGCAGGAAGAAATCCTCATCGGAGGAGAAGGTGTTCTCCAAATTGGAAATTCTAACTTTCACTTCATTGACTGAGGAGCCCTATGAATCTCAAACCCATTCACTCTCCATCGTTTTATCCAAGGCACCTCATAGTGTTCACGCTCATTTTCTTGTCCAGCCTGAGCCTCCATGTCGAAGCGCTCTCCGCAACGAAGGATGAGGTTGGAACAGACTGGACCGAAACCGCGGGGATCAACCGAAGTGAAATAGAGAAAGCCCTCAAAAATGTTTCCTCTGCAGGGAAACCTCATTTGTTATGGCTCATCCAGCATATGCCCACTGAAGATCTTCAAAATCTAGATGCTTCATTCCTCCTCGAACATGTTGAGGGAGCTATCATCGCCTGGAAAAATGCTCCTTGGTCGGAAAAGGTACCCGAAAAGGTCGTCAGAGATTCCTTACTCCCTTATGCCAATATCAATGAACGCAGAGATCGCTGGCGAGAGGACTTCCGTAACAGATTTCTTCCCCTCATCGAAAAAGCATCCAGCCCCAGCGAGGCGGCTGCGATTCTCAATAACAAAATCTTTGGGATTCTTAAGGTGAAATATTCGACGAAGAGACCGAAAGCTGACCAGAGCCCCTATGAATCGATAGAGGCTGGACTGGCTTCTTGTACAGGGCTCTCTGTCATTCTCATCGATGCCTGTCGATCAGTGGGAATCCCTGCACGTTTCGTAGGAACCCCACTTTGGTCTGATTCTTCAGGAAACCACTCTTGGGTGGAAGTATGGGATGAGGGTTGGCACTTTACAGGGGCCGCAGAACCCACGGGTGAAGAACTGAACAAAGGCTGGTTCTTAGGACGTGCAAGCCGAGCCTCTTCCAGCAACCCTGCCACTGCAATTTATGCTGTCCAATGGTCCAACGATAAACTCTATTTTCCTATGGTGTGGAAACCCGAAGACACTTCCGTTGGTGCTATTGATATCACTCACCGTTATTCCAAAGACCAACCCACGCTTACAGAGAACGAATCATTCCTAAAGATCTCCGTACTCGATCACAGAGGACAGCGTGTCCAAAGCAGTGTCATGGCCTACACCTCTACCGGAGAGAAGCTCAAGGGAGAATCTAAGGACGATAGCCATGATTCAAATGATTTATTAACCTTCAAGGTAAAGAAGAATGCGACAACTCTTGTGAGTTGCGAAAAAGGCCCGCTCGTAGCGGCAACCCTCGTCACTCCCAGTACCAGCGACTATGTTTTACAACTTCAACTCTCCGAACCCGGAAAAGCCTCAGAGTCTCAGCATGCATTGATGTGTATGGATCTGATCATCTCGCAATATCCTGAGAGGCTCACTCAAGTCGCCCAGCTCCCCTTGGCAAGAGTTCCCTTAACCCGCGAAGACGCTGAGCGGGCAAAGACCAGTTTGTGGAAGGCCTACTCCCGCAATATCCAGAAAGAGCGCAAGGACGAGATGGAGAACAAAACCATCTCCATCGAAAAATTTGAGATGCCTTTTGACTTCAAAGTATTCGGAGAAAATTCCAAAGAGCGCCGTAGTCTATGGATATCACTTCATGGTGGCGGGGGTGCCCCTGCGAGCGTAAATGATCAGCAATGGGAAAATCAAAAGCGTCTTTATTCACCAGAAGAAGGAATATACCTAGCCCCCAGAGCACCGACAAACACTTGGAACCTCTGGCATCAGGGGCACATTGATACCGCTTTCGATCGACTGATTGAAAATATGATTCATTTTCATAATGTCGATCCGAATAAAGTCTATCTTCTTGGATATTCTGCGGGGGGAGATGGTGTCTATCAGTTAGCGCCACGTATGGCAGACCGCTGGGCAGCAGCCGCAATGATGGCGGGTCATCCCAACGACGCACGGCCCGACTCCCTTCTCAATCTGCCCTTCACCATCCATATGGGAGGAAAAGACTCTTCCTACAACCGAAATAGTAAAGCTGAAGAATGGAAGATTCTCCTCGAAAAACTTCGTTCAAAGGATCCTGCTGGATACGATCACTGGGTTGAAATTTATCCTAACAAAGGTCACTGGATGGACAGGGAAGATGCTCAAGCAATCCCTTGGATGGCCAAGAATATACGAAATCTCCGACCGCAAAAAATCGTGTGGCTTCAAGACGACGTGAAACATGATAGGTCTTATTGGTTATCCGTAGATCAGCCTGTTAGCAGAAGTCGAATAGTAGCGAATCTCAATGAAAATATAGTATCTTTGGATACCTCTAAAGACGTCTCGGTCATTACTGTCAGACTCGACGATTCGATGCTGAATTTAGACAATCCAGTTCAAATAATATTGAACTCAAATACGAATATGACTTTCAATCCATTCCGTAGTATCGGTACCTTAGTAAAAACGTTGTCGGAACGCGGCGATGACACTGGTATGTTTTGTACAGAGATAGAAATCTCGCATACTGACTGAGTCGAACTTATGCTGACTAAAGCCCTGAAGAGAACTAGAGCGGCACTATGAGAAACCTTTCAGAAATGCAAATGGACTTCATTGAATTCCTCGTGAATTGCGAAGTTCTTCGCTTTGGTGATTTCACAACAAAAAGCGGCAGAAGTACTCCCTATTTCGTGAATACCGGAATGGTGAGAACTGGATCACAACTTGAATGCTTCGCCTCTTTTTACGCCCATGCGATTGCCAGCCAATTTCCTAACAAGTTCGATATCCTTTTCGGCCCCGCTTACAAAGGCATACCTCTGGCGGCCGCAATCTCAACAAACCTTGCTCGCGAACATGGCATCGATTGCGGATTCTGTTTTGACCGAAAAGAAGTCAAAGATCATGGCGAAGGTGGATCACTGGTGGGGTGTATCCCACAGGACGGCGACAGAGTCCTCATTGTTGAAGACGTAACCACTGCAGGAACTTCAATCAGAGAAACAGTCCCTAAACTTATGGCTTGTGGCGATGTCCAACTCGCCGGACTCATGATTTCTGTGGATAGAAGAGAACGCGGAACCGACCACCGGGCAGCCCTGGATCAACTCTCAGAAGAGTTTTCAATGCCATGCCTTGCCATCGTCCAGATCCAACAAGTTCTCGATTACTTACATCTCAAGGAAATTGCTGGAACTGTTTATATCGACGACAGTATCCGAAATCGAATGCTGGATTACTTGAAAGAGTATGGCCCTAGAGATTGCACTTCCTGACTTCCAAAGTCATCTCTGCCGACTGACCAGATCACCTCTATATAGAAGTTACTCTTCTTGATCCGCTGATCCTCCAACGGAAAATGATCCTGCTCCATAGATGAGAATGACGAGACAGCTGATCAGAATCCCAAGGGGTATCCCAAATTCGGAGTAGTTCAGAGCCATGACATCTTCGCCGTGCGCCACAAAGGTATCCACTGCATAAGTCACCGCCAGAGGAATGCTTGCGAGACGTGTTCCAAAACCGATCACATAAAACATCGGTGCGAAAAACTCGGTCAAGGCCGCCAGATAAGCGGAGATCAATGGGAACGGCACTCCTAATGAGGTCAGATAACCCGAGAATCCTTCGATTCGGCCCTCGGTAAAGAGCTTGCCATAACCTGCTTCAATAACAAGATACGCGACAAAGAGTCTAAGAACGAGTAGACCTAGATTTCCCCATAGGGGGTAAATTTTTTCGGTATTGCCTATCACTTCTCTCCACCTTTCGCCTTCATGAATCTCTTACTTCGACAGAGTGAATCACTAATGCTCTATCATCAAGGGGAGAGAATTCTTCAGGAACTCGACACCTTTAGCGGTTCAATTGTAGATGTCCTTTAAACCTCTGTAATCAATGCAATTGATCAGAAATAGCTATTTCAAGGATTTCTATTTTTGCTTTGTATTCTTAGGTGGCCAGGGAATGAAAACACTGACCTCTTCTTGATACCTCTTGTATTTTTCACCCCTGCTTTTCAAAGCCTGTTTTTCTGTAATCGGAATCCCTGTAATTCTGAATAAGAAAATCAACATCGCAACGGGACCGATCAAAGTGAAAAATCGCCAATCCCCATGCCAGCCAATTGCCACGTATGCAAACCAATGAGTCCACTCAAAAAAGTAATTCGGATGACGTGAATATTTCCAAAGTCCAATACGACATACTTCTCCCCTATTTTCGGGATTTTTCCGAAATCTTTCCAACTGGTTATCTGCCAATGTTTCTCCAGCAAGAGCCAAAATCCAAATCCCAATACCCAGATAATCCAAAAGCTGGATCTCGATGTTTGGTGGAGTAAACGCAGCGACGAGAATTGGACTGGCGAAAATGAGTGCAAAAATGGCCTGGAACTGGAAGAAAATCATGTAAAAGCGGTCTGCTTTTTGTTGCCCATGTTCCTGTCTGTAACTTTCGTAGCGACCGTCCTCTCCCTCTCTGCCGAGGCGCTTCCATAGATGCACCGCCAATCGAAGCCCCCAAAGCCCCATCAATACTCCTAAAATGATTCTTCGCTGAGGGTCCCCTGATCCCACTAAGCAAAAACCCACTGCCATGAGACCCGTACCTATTGACCACGCCACATCGACAAAGCCTGCACGCCCTGTCTTTTTTTGCCACATCCAAAGAAAGTGCATGAACACGGCAATGATGAGCCAACCCCATACTGCAGAAGAAATGGGACCAAGACTGGAAATAAAATCATTCATTCGGTGTCTCCTGAATCTAGGTTCTTAGTGGAGTCATTCATTGCAGGCTTTCCAGGATTGAACAAAGAAGCTTCAAAGAACATTCGGAATTTAATCGTAAGAGGAAAAACTACTGCCCAGGCCAAACCAATCGTGACCACTGAATACATCTGGCTTGAGGGAAACTCTAGAGCCCCAAATTTGGTTCCTCCGAGATAAGCCAATCCCCCACCTACTCCACCTAGCAGGGCTGCGATAACCCACTTCCCTCTTATCCACCCAAGGCATTCACCTACAGCAAGAGTTCGCATGATAAGTGGCCAAAGGAGAAGCATCCAAAAGGGAACAAAGCCAGACCAAGATAGATAAGAACTCTCAGGATAAGAGGTCGCGCCAATCGTTATTAAGATATTTTCTACGGCCATTCCCAACATTATCGCAAGAATTCCGAGATAGACTTCAGTCAAGCCTCCATTTAGGAAGCCAAACAACACAACGACTCCGATAATCGCAGTCGCCAACTCAGGTTCGCCTCGCGAAGCATAAACAATCGCTCCGAACCAGCCCGTGTAATAAAGGACCAAGGATCTCAAAACAGAAATGGTCATGCCTGTCTCCTTTTACAAAAAGTTAAATTGAGGGTCTTTCGAGTAAATGTCTAGCAAGTCCCGATTTCTTGACTTGCCCGATGATCAGTTCTTCGTATCATCCGGCTCGTCCAAAACCTCCAACAGAAGGATCTCTCATGTCGATAATGATCGAACTGGCTGAAAAAGGCGTCTTTCCAGATCCCCTTATTCGCTGGGGCGTAAAAAACCTTGTCAAAGAACGCCTGCTTGAAGCACAGCATGAGGCAACGGGAAACCACTTCAACTCTCTCGGCAGATTCGTCGACTCCATGCGAGAAGCCTCTATTGCGGAAGTCCCAGAACTCGCTAATGAGCAACACTATGAAGTACCCGAAGTATTCTTTGGTGAAGTATTAGGAAAACACCGAAAATACTCCAGTTGCTATTATGAAAACTCAAATACACCTCTCGACGAAGCTGAAACCGCAATGCTCACCCTCAGTTGCCAAAGAGCTCAAATCGAGAACGGGATGAGTATTCTTGAACTGGGGTGCGGCTGGGGATCACTTTCTTTATGGATGGCTGAGCAATACCCCGACTCCTCGGTGCTTTCGGTCAGCAATTCTTCTTCTCAAAAAGCGTATATTGACTCTCAAGCTGAATCGCGCGGTCTTAAGAATCTGACAGTCATCACGTGCGACATGAACGATTTCGAACCTGAAGGTCAATTCGATCGCATCATTTCAATCGAAATGTTCGAACACATGAAAAACTGGGAACTTCTAATTGGCAAACTAGAAAACGTCATGACGGAGAATGCAAAACTGTTTCTCCATGTCTTCAGTCACAGAATCTATGCTTATCACTTCCTCAAAGAAAATGACGACGAGTGGATGGCTCAACATTTTTTCTCGGGCGGAATGATGCCAAGTCATCACATCTTTGATCGCTTAGATGTTCCTCTTTCTCTCGAATCCTCTTGGTTTGTAAATGGGACTCATTACCAAAGAACTTCAGATCACTGGCTTGAGCATATGAACACCCGTAAAGCGGAGATCATGCCTATTCTCCAAAGTACGTATGGATCCAGATTGGCAAAAGTCTGGTTTCAAAGGTGGAAAATCTTCTTCATCGCATGCTCTGAACTATTTGGTTACCAGAACTGTCAGCAATGGGGCGTTTCCCACTTCTTATTGAAGAAATAAGCACACCAATTGGTTACCCTCACGATATCAATACTAAACAACAGCCCGGAGATCGATCATGATAGTTAAGACTTTAAGTAGGAAACTGAGTTACCACCTAAAGGCAGCTCTGGATAATTCCACTTTTATAGAGTCTTCCGAAGAAAACCCTCGTCACATCGACTGGATTCGTTCCAGCCCTTTTTGGCTAAGCCATCTCGCTCTCATTGCCATATTTTGGGTAGGAGTGAGCCCCATCGCTGTCGGGTTTTGTGTTTTCTTCTATTACATCAGAATGTTTGGGATCACAGGGTTTTATCATCGCTACTTCTCTCATAGGTCTTTTCAAACTGGCAGAATCGTTCAATTCCTTGGTGCAACTTTAGGAGCAAGTTCCGCTCAAAGGGGACCGATATGGTGGGCCTCCCATCATCGCCATCATCATCAACACAGTGACGATCCGCCGGATTCTCATTCTCCAAAGCAAGACGGTTTTTGGTGGAGTCACGTGCTTTGGTTCCTTGCTGATAAAAATTTCAGTACCAAAGATCATCTCGTCAAAGACTTGAATCGATTTCCTGAGTTAAGATTCCTCGACAGATATGATTACGTCGTCCCAATCGCCTATTGGGGATTTTGCTTCCTGCTCGGCTGGGGTCTCGAAACCTACAATCCGGAATTCGGAACGAATGGTTGGCAGATGCTAGTGTGGTCAGGGTTCGTCTCCACTGTTCTATTGTGGCACGGCACATTTACCATTAATTCCCTGGCTCACCGCTGGGGATCGCGTCGATACACCACCGGCGACGATAGTAGGAATAACTTCATCCTCTCCCTTCTGACACTTGGAGAGGGTTGGCACAATAACCACCACCACTATCAACACACAGTCCGTCAAGGGTTTTACTGGTGGGAAATTGATATCACCTACTACATTCTCTGGACGCTCTCATGCCTTGGCTTGGTGAAGAATCTGAAACCCATTCCAAAGAGTGTTAGAGAATCATCAAGGTTAGTATGAGAATAGGCATCGTTGGCTCCGGAATCTCGGGCCTAGTCTGCGCTCGCCTGTTGAACCGTGGGAATGATATATCAGTGTTTGAGGCGGGCAGCTATATCGGCGGGCATACACACACCATCGATGTCCAAGAAGAAACAGGGACGCGCGCCGTCGACACTGGGTTCATTATCTTTAATGAAAAAACCTACCCAAATCTCGTAGAAATCTTCGACCGACTCGGTGTCAAAAGTCGCGAATCAAACATGTCATTCAGTGTCTTCAATTCGGATTCCGGTTTTGAATACAATGCTACCGATCTAAAAGGACTTCTAGCACGTCCATCGAATCTTCTCAGAAAACGTTTTTGGAACATGATAAGAGGGATCCTAAGATTTTATAAAATGGCACCTGATCTCCTTCGAACATTGGATGCAGATGTCACTTTAGGAACCTGGCTCGATGAAAATCGTTTTCCCAAAGCGTTTATCGATGACCATCTCATACCCATGGCTTCAGCAGTGTGGTCAACTCCGCTTGACCAGATCCGTGATTATCCACTTTTATCGCTGATACGCTTTTTTGACAATCATGGCTTTCTGCAATTAAGCGATCGTCCTGTCTGGAGAACTGTCGTCGGTGGATCCAGTGCATACATAGATCCCATGACTGCACCATTTCGAGATAAGATTCGGCTCAATTGCCCTGTTCAATCGATAAATAGATCCGGTGCCGAGGTAATACTGACAACGGCAAGTGGCGAAGAACACACTTTCGATCGAGTCATTTTGGCTTGTCATGGTGACCAAGCTCTTCGATTACTGGGTGACTCCACCGAGAAAGAAACGGAAATACTGAGTTGTTTTCGTTTCTCCACGAACCCCACAACTCTTCATCATGACTCGCGTTGGCTGCCATCCGCTCCTAATGCCCGGGCAGCTTGGAACGTCAGAACCTCTGATAATAAACAAGATATTCAAGTGAACTACTGGATGAACAGTCTTCAGGGATTCAACGACGCACCCGTAGATTACGTCGTCACTCTCAACGATCAGTGCGTAGGCACCGACGTTCAAATTGATCCGGACTGCATTATTGAGAAAATGGTCTACGAGCATCCTCTCTTTAGCAACAGCGCTATTTCTGCGCAAAATCGTCACCATGAGATCGATGGGATTGCGGGTGTTCATTTCTGTGGTGCCTATTGGGCCAATGGTTTTCATGAGGATGGCGTAAATAGCGCACTGAGAGTCGCGAAAAAGTTCAATAGAAACCTTGAGGAGTTTTCTCATGGAATCTAACGGAGATTTTGCCAGTGCCATTTATGTGGGTCATGTGGAACACGATCGCTACACACCCAAGAAAATAAAATTCACATACAAAATTCACCACCTCTATTTAGATCTAGATGAGATCCCCATCTTGTTTGGCCAACACCCACTTTGGTCACACGAAGCCTCGAACATCGTCAGCTACAAGAGATCAGATTACATGGGTGACCCCAGTCGTCCTCTCAAAGAGGTCGTCAAGGACAAGGTGAATGCAGAGATAGGTTTTCGACCAGAGGGTCCC
This sequence comes from Planctomycetia bacterium, assembly GCA_009937185.1. Classification (GTDB taxonomy): domain Bacteria; phylum Planctomycetota; class UBA8108; order UBA1146; family UBA1146; genus UBA12191. Next base: position 27,584 of record JAACCY010000169.1, on the reverse strand, counting down.
GTAAGACTTTTAACCCATCCCAGGTATTTCGGATACATTTTCAACCCTGTCTCTTTTTACTACTGCTTCGACAGCAGTGGAGAAAAGCTTGAAGCGGTTGTCTCTGAAATCACAAATACTCCGTGGCTTGAACGTCATGCATACGTCACCGATCAGAGGAAAGCTCCCCTCACAGACCAATTCACCCATAACAGGTTTGAAAAACAGTTTCATGTATCTCCATTCTTCAAGATGGATCATGTGTATGACTGGGGTTTCACCGAACCGGGCAAGACGCTCTCTGTTTGGATGCAAAATTTTTCAGAGGGAAAAAAAGTTTTCGACGTAAAACTAGAGGGTCAACGTTGGCCCTGGAGTAGTTCAATGATGACAAAGGTATTGTTTAGAAATCCCTGTGTCACACTGGCAGGCTGGCTGGCCATTTATTGGCAAGCGACTAAACTGAAACTGCGGGGAGTCCCGTATATCCCTCATCCGAACGCAGAAACAGACGGAAGTCGCGCAGAAGAGAAGGCAAAGAACTCATGAGTACGATAGAAGACAAAAACCACTCAAAATCTCATCATAGAGTTTCTCAAAATCGCTCCGGGGGTGGCCTGGCTCGTCACCTTGTTCTCAAGACGCTCTCCTCTATCAAACTGGGTCTTTTACATATCGTAGATGGACCTGATACCCATACATTTGGATCCGCTTCCGAAGATTCTCTCGAAGCCACTATTTGCATCACCGATTCCAGATTCTACAGAAACACTCTTTTACGCGGATCTGTCGGATCCGCAGAAGCCTATATTCAGGAATGGTGGAATACTCCCGATCTCACCGCCGTCATTCGTATTCTGGCCCGAAACTTAGATTCTCTCGATTCGATCGATGGGGGTTGGCAGTGGCTTTCGAAGCCCTTCCTCTGGGGATATCACCTTTTTAACTGGAACTCCCTTAAAGGAGCCCAAAGAAACATCTCCGCACACTACGACCTGTCGAATGAGTTTTTCCAGATGATGCTCGATCCAACCATGTGCTACTCATGCGGCATATTTAAGGACTCCACTTCAAGCTTGGAGGACTCCAGCATCGAGAAAATGGATCGACTGTGCAGAAAGCTCTACCTCAAGCCAGAAGACCATCTTCTAGAGATTGGCACGGGCTGGGGAGGAATGGCGATTCATGCCGCGAGCAAATACGGCTGCAAGGTTACAACCACGACAATCTCACGCGAACAACATGATATGGCCAGAAAACGGATCGACGAGGCGGGTCTTCAAGATCGAATCGACCTTCGTCTTGAAGACTACCGGAAACTAGATGGTGTCTACGACAAACTGGTCAGTGTAGAAATGATCGAAGCCATCGGGAAAAACCAATTCAAAACCTTTTGGAATAGATGTAGCGAACTGCTTCGTCCAGGAGGCCGACTCGCCCTTCAAAGCATTACGATTCAAGATCACCGATTCGAGACGGCTTCCAGAGAAGTTGATTTCATCAAAAGATATATCTTCCCCGGTTCCTGTATCCCCTCGGTATCTGCTCTGCTCACCGCCGCCTCTGCCAGCTCCGATCTACGACTCGTGCATCTTGAAGAAATCGGCTCCCATTACGTCCGTACTCTCGCCGAGTGGAGAGCCAATGTTCACGCTCGCCTCGATGGAGCAATGGAACTCGGACTGGATAACAAGTTCATGCGGATGTGGGACTTTTATCTGTCTTACTGCGAGGGAGGGTTCGCGGAAAGAACCATCGGAGATGCCCAGTTCGTGATGGAAAGACCCGGAGCCACGACGCCACCCCTCTTAGGCCACATCTGATCGCACTGCATTCTGAATGCGTATATTGATGTGCACTCCTCGCTCGTGGGGGCACCCTCGCCAAACTGGGGTCGGATCCCGCCGGCTTCCTTCATGCCTTATCAACGACTCCCAACCCTGTGAACGATTTCATACTCCGCAAAGAACGACAAAATGCTCCTTCGTGAACGATTTCGACCTGCCTCGTCGGCAAAATCGTCCAAATTGTCACCATTTCGTTCATCAGTTTTCTATATCCCGAACAGTCGAAATATGCCCAATTGGACCACAAACGCTCAACAGCGGCAACAAAAGGCCGTTTAAGGAGAATTGACTTTTTTTGAAACACCGCTTGAAATCGTTCATATCGGTCACTATACTCTGGGTATGAATACTTACATTTCACCCACTATTCTCTCAAATGCTTTCGGCGTGAGCCCCTCGACCCTTAAGCGTTGGTCCGACAAGGGGATCCTCAACAGTGATCGCACTAGAGGTGGCCACCGCCGCTTCAGTATTTCGGAAGCGATCCGTATGTCTCGGGATCTTGGGATCCCATTTAGAAATCCAGAATCGATAGGCCTTCCTGAGCCCATCTTGCCTACCGGAATATCAGGAGGCCGCGAACCCTTCGAAATCCTCCATGAGGCTCTTAAGGCTGAAGACCTTAACGAGTCCCAAAGAATCGTCTTAGGACTATTCCTCTCTGGAATGCCTCTCGTCGAACTCCTCGAAGACGTGGTTACACCTGTTATCTCTCGGCTGGGAATGCAATGGGTCAAAACTCATTCAGGGATCGCCATCGAGCACGCAGCAACCCAGATGCTCTTGGAAACACTGGGGACACTCAAAAATTTACTCCCGACAGCAGAAGGAAGAGTTCTGGCTATCGGCGGCGCTCCTGCAGGAGATCCGTACAGGATCCCCACAACGATGGCAGCTTTGGCGGTACAAGATCTCGGCTTCAAATCAGTGAATCTTGGACCTAATCTGCCTCTCGAATCGCTCGTAGAATACGCTCGGAAGGAAAGGCCCAGGCTTGCGTGGCTCTCAACGACCTCGAGTGACCCGATACCCATGCTTCAAAGAAAGATCCACTCCGTAGCAGAAGAGCTGCACTCTTTAGGCGTACTATTGGTAGCGGGGGGCCGTCAAACTGGCAAGTTGACAAGACGTCCTATCCCTAACTTAATCGAGTTCAGATCCCTGAAACAATTCAGGGCGTTTTGTGAACGACTGCTGGCACCCAGCAACATTTGAGATCGAGACCCCATTGCCAAATCCACTTTCCCGAGATTCTGAACTCACCTCTCCCCCCCAGAGGGGTGAGTCAGTTCTCATCACTGGCTCTTCGGGCCTTGTGGGCACCGAGCTCATTAAGACGCTTGAATCACAGGGATACCGTGTCGTAAAAGCGGTTCGAAGGCCCCCCAGATCCTCAGGCGAAATCGAATGGCAACCGCTCATTCCCTTTGAACAGATCCCGGCCGATCAACGTGCGGCGTTCGAAGGGTTCGATGCGGTGATCCATCTGGCTGGAGAAAATATTGCTGGCGGACGATGGAACAAAAACCGCAAAGAACGCATCCGCAATAGCCGCATTGAAAGCACTCAAAATCTTTGCCAATTGCTCAGCCCACTAGAATCACCGCCAAGGATTTTTCTCTCTGCCAGTGCCATCGGCGGGTATTCCCAAACTACGGACAAAGCCCAAACTGAAGAAGATCCTTTCGTAGATGGTTTCTTGGGGGAGGTCTGCAGCGGCTGGGAACAATCCTCAGAAGTTCTGGAAGAAAAAGGAATCCGCAGGGTACTTTTACGGATCGGATTGGTCCTGTCGCCCCACGGAGGTCTCCTCCAAAAATTAGTCCCCCTTTTCAAATGCTTCCTGGGGGGAAGGATTTCTCACGGTCAGCAGTGGATGAGCTGGGTAGATCTGGACGATTTGATTCAGATCATCCTGTTCTCGCTGCAAAACCAAAAAGTCAAAGGGCCTATCAACTGCACCGCACCCGGAGCAGTTCGCAATTCCGAGTTCACCCTTCTACTGGCTTCCCATCTCGGTCGCCCAGTGGCCCCTCCTGTTCCGGCATTGGCCATTCAAGCCCTGTATGGAGAAATGGGGACAAACCTCGTCCTGCGTGGATCTCGTGTGATTCCAGAGTCACTGACTCGCATGGGATTCAAGTTCGAACATCGAGACCTGCCATCCTCTCTGAGGAATCAACTGACAGGCTGAGACCCCATCGACACCGCAGGGTCATGGCTCGATCTATAGAATCTCAGGGCGAGCCATAGACAAGACAGGTGTAAAATTTGAAATCCGAAAGTCGCGGCTAGGTCGTCTTTTTCGGGGTTTATCACCAGCGATTGCGAGAAACTGCAACCATGGTCGGTGGTAGCGATCACCAGAGTCTTAGGATTCTCCCTTGTATAAGCCCGGGCAATCGCAATGCTCTCATCCACTGAAGATTCATTTTCTAACAGAAAAGATCAACGTTCGATTTACCCCTGATTTGTCTCGAGCAACTTCTTCTCTTCTCGAATCTGTTCGAGCGCACTTCGGAATCGTGGGTCGTCAGGTTTTTCAGCAATGGCCTTTTCGTAATTACTGATGGCCAAATTCAATCGGCCCTGCTCGTAAGCCACCTCAGCCAAACCAGCAAATCCTTCTGCCTTCGATTCTGGTAACGCAGAAGCCTCACCGTAGGCTTCCATGGCGTCCTTCAAATTTCCTTCGTCCATGTGAAGATCACCGAGTAGAAGGTACGTTTTCCCATCATTTTTTCTCAGTCTGGAGACGGCCTCCAAGGCACTCGCCGCTTCGGGTCCCCTTTGCATGCTTATAAGAAGTGATGCTTTCCGAGAGAGCGCATCTGCTCTGTTGTCTTCAGACCCCCCTACAGAATCAAACACTTCAAGAGCCTCAACTAATTTGCCCGCTTCCTCCAGAAGTACTCCGTAATAAACTTTCTCGTTTTCCGGAATCGAGTGAATAGAACCGCCATAGCTATTCACAAACCAATAAGCAGCCCTGTCCGGCTGTTCTAAATTTCTGAGGTAAATATCATGAAGCCTCAAACAAGCGTTTTTATCCGCGCCCGAAACCCGAATCATCAACTCTAAAGTATCTGCAGCCTTTTCCCACATTTGCAAATTTCGATAACATTCGGCAAGAAGACCCAAATAATACTTATCGCCTGGCGTTCGAGATAAAATACTCAGAAGCTGTCTCTCTGCTTCCTCATACCTTTTCAACTCAATGCTAAGACTCGCTCCCCACCGCAGCAAATCTTCACTCATCGGGTCTTGAACGCGTGCTTCAGCAATCGCACTTCTAGCGGCCTCAAGAAGTGTCATGTCGCCTTTTTCTCTACCCACTTCTAATAGGGCCTGTGCAGACAAAAACAACAACTCACCACTTCGAAACCCTGCGGCCATCTCTTTTTGAAACGAATTCAGCGCACCCTCAAAATCACCAGCCATGAAAAGCAGTTTTCCCAAATTGATGCGAGCCGACCTATTGGAAGGATCGACAACTGTTGCTTCTCTATAAGCAGTCATCGAATCTTCCATAGACCCTGCATCATAATTTGCTGCTCCGATAAGTACTAACATGTTGGCTTTTTCAGTAGGCTCCATCGGCGGAATAATAAGGTCTTCGTTTTTATCAGCGAGGACTTCGTCTTCAATTCCTTCCGACCGTGCCTTTTCATAAATGGCAACAGACTCCTGATTTTCTTCGACAAGACGATTTAATATTTTAAGAGCTTTTACAGGCATTCCCGACTGAACTAGTCGAATCGATTCCTTATAGAGGTTCTGTCTCTCGATTCTTTGGTTCACAAGCAAAACTCTAAGTTTAAGTTTACGTTCTTCTTCATCGATTTGATTTACCGTATTGAAGTTTCGTTCTTGAACTTGTGCTGCAACGACTGCTTGCTTATCTTCCTGCTCCATCTGAAAACGTTGAGCTTCCGTCATCGTTTTGCAACCAGGACTCAGTAAAGCCAACAAAATAAGTATGGCGGTCATTCCATGGGAAATCTTCACGGAAGAATCCTCTCGACTCATCAATATGAACAATCGCATCATCTGGCATCTTCAATCTTGAATACGTATTTGTATTCCACCCAAGACTCGATGGGTTTACCGGTGGCATCTTTAGCAGGTTCGAAGGTCCAAATCCCCATAACTTTTTTAATAGCTTCGTCAAAAATGCCCGTTGGTTGGGAGGCCAATATCTCCGCTTCCTCAACCTTTCCACTTCGATCGATCAGCATGCGCAATCTGACAAAGCCGACTATTTGCTTTTGGAGTGCGACAGGAGGATAACTGGGTTCTTTCAAAAATACAGGTCGCGCCACACGAGAAAGCCCCCTCCTTTGGTTCGACCGATCACTTTCACTGCGACCCCTCAGCTCGCGAATACGTTTTCGCTCTTCCTGATAACTCAACCATTCCATGGCCTCACTTGCGATCGCATCAAATGATTGGGCGACCGGAAGAGAAAATTGGCCCGCACCTCCGCCCGCCATCAAAGTCATACCTGAAAAAGAGCTGCGAACTCCAGCTCTCAAAGTAGAAGATCTAGGAGCAACGGAAGGACGAGGTGGTCTGGCTTTCCGGATGACAGACTTTTTCTGCGACTGAGACTGTTCCCGCTTGATCAAAGTCTTTTTCGAATCTTGTTGAGGTTGTTTTTGGGGAGGAGCCTTTATTACTTTATCTGCCGCAACTGTAAATCTGAACTGCGGCTGAACGGCTCTTTCTTCTTGAACTCCAACAGGCTGTAACCATGCCAAAAACAGAAGCACAAACAGGGTGAGAAAACCTCCTCCAAGAAGTGTCTTTACGCCATGATTGAGCCCTCGAGAGACTCTATACTGATTCGTGGGTGACACTATCCACCGCTCCTTGTCGCAACACTGATATCTCCTGCTCCCGCCAATTTGCATTCATCGATAACTCGAGTCAGTAATCCGGTTCTCACTGCCTCATCCGCAACCACTACACAGGCCGCTTTAGGAGTCTTATTTCGTGCTCGAGAAACAGCGGGCCGCACATTACTCAGATCAATTCTTTTGCCGTTCATATGAATGGTGCCAGCTGAAGAAATACCTACCAATATCACGTCACCCGATTTTGCTTCGGCGGTGACTGCGCTGGGTCTCTTGATCTCAATACCCGTCTCCTTGGTAAAGTTCATGTTGACGATGAAGAAAATCAGCAACAGGAAGGTCATATCAATCATAGGAGACATATTCACTGAGGCTTCTTCAAGCGCACTGCTTCTCTTACTTTTCATCTGCTTTGTCCCATCCGGTCTGGCTCGTAACGTCTTCTCCGCTATTTCGAAGTACCAGTGCTGTATTTCTAATTTGTTCCTGAAGAACACGACCTCGCCGCGACAACACGCTCAAGGCAACTATTCCTGGAAGCGAAACCACTAGCCCTACATTGGTCGCCAAAAGAGCGATAGAGATCCCCGAAGACAATGCTTTAGGGTCGCTCCCAGAAGAAAGCATCATTGCCGAGAATGTCGCTATCATTCCCGTGACAGTGCCCATTAAGCCCATTAACGGAGCCGTTCGAGCGAAGGTCGATAACACCGGAATACTGTTCTCTATCGCTAATCTCTCAGTATATTCCGCATGCTCAATTTCTAACTTTCGAACCTTGCCGCCCTGGGCTCCCATTCCCTCAATACAACGCAGCAAGAAGGAAGAAAGCGGTGTGGAATAGTTAAGGCATGCAATCCGCAAATTATCACGCGTCACTTTGGTATCCGCGCTTAAAAATTTGATCTTCGATTTTTCGAACGTTGATTTATCGCTCGCAAGTTTTCTTGCTATGGGTGGGAAAAACTTGAAGAGTGTGCGTGGCTCATAGAGATACCTAAATCGTTCCACAGTCAAATAACTGATAATGAAGCACGTCACTATGAGAGGGATCATCACTGGGTATGTGCCCTCTTCGATGAGTTTTCCTAGTTTTGAAAACAGTTCCAAAATCATTTTTTGATGATCTTCTCTTGCGACGAACCTACTCCGGAAGAAGACTCTGAAAGATCACCTTCGCCAGATGAGCCTTCTTCAAAAGTCTTTCCTTCACGTATTTTCAATATCTCGATCATTACTGACATGGCACCGGACTCAATTTTACCAACGGCACTCTCAGCAAAAGAACCCAATATTCCTCTCATGAGCAAACTTGGAATTGCGATGTAAAGCCCTGCCTGAGTTGTGATCAATGCCTCTGAAATTCCTCCAGCAAGATTTCTGGGATCACCGGCGCCGAAGATGACAAGATTCTGAAAAGTACCGATCATACCGGTGACTGTTCCCAATAATCCCATCAGAGGAGCAACGGCTGCGCAGAGTGCAATCATCGCTAGGCGAGATCTATACACCGGCGTCACCTTCATGATGGAATCCTCAATAGCGCTCTCAATCACCTCATCCGATTGATTACGATTTTCTAAAGCGGCAAGCATCACTACTCCCACTGAGTTGTCTAATTTTTTTGCCGTCAGCATTGCTTGATCAAGATTGCCTCGCTGGACATCTGCCATAACAAGATCTACGGATTTTTGAACACCCCTAGACCTGATGAATAAAACAATGCTGCGCTCAACAATCATGACCAAAGAGAAACAGGCGAGAGCAACAAGGCCCCACATGAAAGAGCCGCCTTTTTCGAACCACTCTTTCAGGGTGTCCTCTGCTGCGAGGGATGCAAAGCCTGCTCCTCCGCTCACATCGACTGGTAATACTCCTCCAGCTTCGGGAGCAGTTACGAACTTGCTCACCCAGTGGCTTTCATCTGAGGTCAATCCTTCGGTAATACCTTCGGGTATCTCCCCGGTTGCTTCGTCATGAACAAGCCGGCCTGCGTAACTTCCTTGAATAAAATAACTGTCGACCAGTCCCAGCCTCAATACTTCTGCGTTATCAATGATTCTGTTATTGGCAACCACCTGTACTGGAGTCATGAATCGAGTAGAAGTTTCGGTAGCCTCAAGAACTAAATCAAATCGATCCAATAGGAAAAGAAGTTCTTTCTCTTCTTCCCATTCATCTTGATCAATCTTGCTAGAAAGCTCCTTGCAAAAACTGGGGCTCTCTAGTGTGAAGACACCTGTCGTAAAGCGATCTTTTAGATCAATGATTTGATTACGAATTTCACTAGCCACTGCGTCTGATTTATCCTTGAGGGCTTCTCTATTCATTTCTAATTCAAAGCGGGAAAACTCTTTTTCTTCAAACTCTTTTCCCAGATCTTCTAGCTTTGATCTCAATTCCATTTCGAGGCCAGACGCTTCAAAAATTTTCGCCGTTTGATCTCGGATGTCTCTTCCGAGACCTTCATTCTCAGTAGCCCATTCCACTTCAAGAGCTTCAAGTTCAGATTTCGCTTCTGCGATCGCTTTTAGTAATACAGAAGATTCAGGGGAACTCGCGATGGGGGGAGCACTTGGGGAAGTTCCCGCATCGACTCCTATTCCCTCTTGGGCATGAAGAGTTGTGGCAAAGAATATGACCGCCATAAGTAGGAATGATCGCTTCATGCCTACTCTCCCTTCAGCCGAAGGGAGGGTATGTAGAGATTTACCAAACTGGGCGCTCTACGGCGTTGAAGAATGTCTACGGCCTTCAAATAACCTTGTGAACTTTCGGCATCTGAAGAACTCAAAAGGCCTGACTCCAGACTTTGTCCTGGTCCCGCCCACCCAAAGATATTTCCATCTACATCAGAGAACACGACTCCTAAGAGCCCAAAGTGGAAACCTTGTATCCCGCGTGTTTTTCCATCGACTTCAACTTCTACGATACCAAACTCAATCAAGCGCCCAAGAGCCTCCTGCTCTTTTACCATTCTCCCCGCAGCAGCAATGGCTGCCTGCGCAGAGGTATCTTCGTTATTGACGAGTTGAAGTGTCGTATCAAGAGTCCCTAATCTTTCCTGAATCTTCCAGGGGATCCCTTTTTGAATACGAGACCGAAGTTGTTCCAGAAATAATACAACCGCAGACTTGAGGCTGGATTCCTTGGTTCGGATCTTCGTAATCTCTTCGGCAGCCTCCTCAGACTTGACGACAGACTCGGTGAACTTTGATTCAAGCTCCGATACTTGCTTCTGAATAGCGGCATTCAATCTCTTCTGATTTCGCTCTTCAAATCGTAATTGATCTAGTCTTTCTATTTGGGACTTTCTTCGCTGGAGCTCTTCCTGAGATCTTCGACGGATCTTTTTCTGAATATCCTGAAGCTCTTGCTTCAAGTCAGAGATATCGTCGTTTCGATTCAACTTCGAATCAGACTCAGGAACCGCGTAATGTCCTCCAACAGGAGTCCCTGCTAAAAAAATCGGGAAGGCTGCCAATAAAAGCAACGTTCCGAAACTATGCTGGGTCGTCATGAATGACTCTTCTCAATTCAGTTTCAAATCCTATTGGCAATTATTTTCTTACTTTAGAACGGGATTGACAGCACTTTTAATGCGCCATCTTCTCATCCAACGACCGCCAACTAGGCGCTGATGCGGGTGCCGTTATCTGACGGAGGTGCCAAGAAAGGTGATCCATGGAATCATCCGGGCTGTTTTCACTGCCCAAAGTGTTCCGGTACCCTTCACTGCATCAAGAGGTCGAGGACTATTTTTATGCCACAACTCATCTCTCACAGCCACGTCTGATCTTGATGGCGTAGACGGCTTAAGACACTATTAATATTCGTGATAGGCTGTTCCTTCCGAGATCACGAATCCTAAAGGAGTACACTTGTCGACCAGAATTCAAATTGTTCACCAGCGAACCCACAAACTCTGGTTCACTGTAGTTTTTATTCCGCTGTCCGTGATATTCTTAACCCTTGTTAACGGATGCATCAGTAAAAACACCACTCCCCCAAGCGACGAATTGATTTCTCAACATCTTGAAGGACTCGCACTTTTATCTCAGCACCGATTCAAAGACGCTGAAAAGGTACTTTCCGAATTAGTTCAAAAATCTCCAGGGAGCTTCGTTCCTTTATTCAACCTTGGAGTTTCTCAACTCAACCAAGCTGAGCAAGGGGTCGACCACGCAGTCCTAAATTTCGAAAAAGCTCGTAGGATTCGCCCCAGTGATCCGGGAGTCCCCTACAACTTAGGCATTATCTATCGATTCAAGGGAGACGAAGAAAGCGCACTGAAAGAATTCAAGGACGCGTTAAAGTATGCCCCTAGAGATCCTGACTGTCATTATCAGGTCGCTATCGGTTACTTAAGAGCCAACAATCCAGGCGCAGCTCTTCCACACTTTGAAATGGCTGTTCAATTAGATCCCACTATTCGAGGTGCTTGGAATAATCTTCAATTGATGTGGCGTCGCTCCGGCAGAATCGAAGAGGCCAATCAAGCGCTAGCCACCTTCAAAAAACTGGAAGCCAGCGGGCGCGGTCGAGCTCACAGCACAAAATACACAGAGCAGGGAAAGATCTCTGAAGCAATACGTGATTGGATTGAACCCTCGGTAGTGCTCACCAACACAGACACTTCCGACTCAGATAATTTTAAGAAAGAACTCCTAGCTCCTGAACTCTCAATACTAACAGATGCGCCCCTCGCGCTTGTCGATTCAGACCTAGATTGTATTCCCAGTCTTTGGGTCGGTGGGTCCCAGGGATTCTCTCTGGATCTTCGGAAGCCAGAACACATGGCCTCTCGACTTCCTGCCCTTGACGGATCACAGGCATGTTGCGTGGGAGATGTCGACGAAGATGGTTTGGTCGATCTCATCGTCGCTCAGAAAGAGCACGTTCTAGTTCTGAAAGGAGACGGGACAGAAGTCCCTTCCTTTACCGAAGAGATTTGTCGATTTCCAGGAAACTTTGTTTCTTTGACTCTTGCTGACATCGATATGGAGTCCGATCTCGATCTTCTGCTTCTTGATGCTGATGGTGTTCTTTCATTAGCTCTGAATGAAGGCAAAATATTTCGTCCGCTAGAAGAATCTCCCGGCCTTCCAAGTATGCCAATAGTGAAAGAACTCATCGCTGTTCGCGACTTGGATGAAGATGGTGATCCGGATTTACTGCTCCTTACGAGTGAGGGTCTCACTTGGATCTCAGGTGCTCCCGAATGGAATTTCACTCTATCACCCGCTGGTAGGCCCTTGCTTTCGGGTTCCAAAAATGACCCCAACATTCGCAATGCGAGTCTTGCAGACATCAACGGAGACCTTCGAGAAGATCTCATGTTCATTTCCGGAGATAAACTTCGAATGAGCACTCGTAATGCAAACTTCAAATCTCCAGTAGGTGAAGCCCTCTTCGTTCACTCATTTCCACCTCCTGAACGAGTGGACGTCCTCGACATCAAAGAAACTTTTCCATGTGACTTTAATAATGACGGCTCACTCGACATGGTCTGTAATCACAAATTCGATGGCGATGCTTTTCGCTGCGGTATTCAGAATCCCAATTTTGTATCTTTCGGATCAACAGAGGGGACCATTCTCGCGAGTGGAGATATCGATGGCGATGGCGACATCGATCTGATCAGTGGATTTGGTGAAACACTGGGTCTTCAAAGAAGTCTGTTCACCCAAAAAAACCCAAGCCTTCATTCATTTCGTGCCCATTTGGGGGGGCGCAGAGATGGCGACGACCGTCGTACCAATCTGCTCGGCTTCGGTACACGGGTAGAACTTCGCAGTCCCGGTCTCGCGACGGTTCGATATCAAGAAGGCACTCGGGGCCATAAAGCCCGGGGATTCCAACCGCTCGTGATAGGCGTCGGTAATAGAAACTCTATTGATAACATCACCCTCAATTGGCCCGATGGTGTTCTTCAGGCCGAATTGAATGTTCCCACCGATACCTGTCAGGAGATTGAAGAAGTACAACGCAAAGCGTCTTCTTGTCCTGTCCTCTTTACCTTTGGCAATGGACGCTGGAATTTCATTACTGATTTCATGGGAGGCGGAGGCTTGGGATTCTGGATTGGGCCGGGTGAATTCGCTCCTTCTGAACCCACAGAAGTAGTACGCATCAAACCTGATCTGATCGAACCCATCGATGGAGTGGTTCGATTGAGCGTGATGGAGCCTATGCAGGAAATCTGTTACACCGATCGCCTCAGCCTGATCGCCGTGGATCATCCTCCTGCACAAGAGTGCTACCCTGAAGAATATTTCCCCGTTCGAGGAGCACCTCCCTCAGGAGAACCTCTCCTTATCGAGAAGTCCAAGCGTACCTTCCCTACTCACGTCTACGATCTGGAAGGCCCAGTGGAACTCTCAAAGGTACTCGAAAGCGATCGGGTTTACGCGGGCCCCCGCTCCCTCATTCCTGAATGGGTGGGTTACTGTTCACCACAGGAATGGATTTTTGAGTTTACTGATCTCAAAATAGAAGACATGAACCAGCGCAGCGCTCTCTTCCTCGATGGCTGGGTGGAATATCCCTATTCCAGAGTGAATTTTGCCGCATGGCAGGGTCAGCAGCGACTTTCGGCTCCCACCATCTCGTGGAGAAAGAATGACGCTTCACCCTGGAATCTGATTGGGAATGAGTTCGGATACCCTGCGGGGATGCCCAAGACGATGGTGCTGGATGTCTCTGAGGTACTCGCCCAAGGAGCTCGCCAATTCCGCTTCGCCTCGAATCTAGAACTATACTGGGATCAAGTTTTTCTCGCTCCTGTTCGTGACCCCCAAAGAAAACATGTTCTGCCTCTGAAGTCCGCCCTTCTCAGGGACGGTGGGTATCCCAAAGAATACAGCGATGATGGTCGCTTACCCGCGACCTATCATTATTCAGAACGGCAACCCACTCTGGATTACCGTGCGATGGACAGGGGTCATGTCACCCGCCTAGGAAGAGTCGACGAGTTGATTCTGGAGGCGGATGATCGTTTTGTGATTCTCGGAGGCGGAGATGAACTGCTTCTTGAATACGATGCCAGTGGCCTTCCTCCCCTAAAAACCGGCTGGAAGAGAACATATATGCTGGACACCTTTGGCTGGTGTAAAGATCTCGACCCCTACACCGCCGAAAGGCGCGGTGTCGATCCTTTGCCCTTTATGGATATGAGCGGCTATCCACCCAAGGTCAACGAGAACCCTCCCGATCGACTCGAATACGAGAAGACCTGGAACACTCGTTCAGACTAGGGGCGGGCCTGGATGCTAAATACATTTAGTCCCACATACTAAAATCTCCGCAAAGATCAACCCGCTGAGTGGCTTCAGCGAATGATTCCACATCAAGGTGAAGCTGTACATTCGCTGTCGATGCATTCCAAATCCTGCGTGGGATCTTGTGAGCAATCTGGAAATGGCATGGCTGGCTCAGGGCCAAAACTGAAGAGGTAGCTCAGTAACTGAACCACATCATTCAACTGGACTAAGCCATTGTCATCGATATCTCCAGCCGCCAAGCAAGGCAGTTGATTCACTCCACGAGCGACAAACACACCGATACGAATGGGATCAGAAAGATCGAGCACTCCATCGCCGTTGACATCTCCTCGAACAAATAGAGGTCCTGAAGGGGGCGGAGGTGCATCCAATACTGTGAGAAATCCAGAAACGGGCTCAAGGAATCTGTCCTGCCCTCCCACACTTGCTATCAATAGGATGACGGGGTTCCCTAACTCTCCAGAAAAGTCTATGGGAATCTCTCCGGGCAAGGCTGCGATCTGGTAATCGATGATGGCAATCTCTGAACCCACTCCGGCAGGGATTTCATCCAGAGGAACTGTCAAAGAATTCAAACAGGCGAGAGTGACCCCATTTGCATTGGACGGCACTCCAACAGGAATCAAATCGACGATAAAGAAATCTGGTCCGTCTGCACCCGTCGCTGTTATCAGATCAAATCCGGGTTCTATCCCCAACGGATCCACAGATTCATCCCCATAAGTCAGACCAAAAGAAAATCCTTCAATCGGTTCAGAGTGGTCTAGAAAGATGAAAGTCTGACCCTGTTCGGTGTTTCCTGAAAAATGCTCAGAAGAACTCGCACTGACAATAAAGGGGTCTCCTGAGGTTTGGGAAAGCACTAAATCCGGTAATGCTAACATGCAGACCAGTAACACTTTAGGTAATAATGAGGCGTTCACTTCAGGGGCCCTCGCAATCGATATTGTCCGGAGTCGGATCGACTCCCTCAGAAGGGAATGGCTCAGGAATCACTGGCCCATTGGGCTCAAGGGCCTGAATCAGATACGACAGGTCACTAATTGTCACTTCACCATTGTCATTGATATCGAGGCGATCTGCACAAAGTGTGATCACAGGTGATCCTGAAAAGTGCCCCGTGAGAAGTGCGAGATCATCTTCGTCAACGTCGAGGTCGAGATCGAGATCTCCTCTGACGAAAACTACTGGAGGTATTGGCTCAGCATTCGGTCCTCCTGGTGTGGGAACCGAAAGAGGAACGGCATCTCCTCCGCCATCCGGAAAGGGTCCTGTGCTCTGATTCTGATCGAGCAGGTCCGCGTTAAAGTAAAAGAAATCAGAAGACTGGTTCAGAACATATATATGTTCTCCCGAAATCTCAGGGAGAAAATCAATGTGAAGATCATCTGGATTTCCGTCACCGCCAAAGAACATTACTAAAAACTCTCCGGCCTGCAGATTCGTTTCAGGGAACTGACATGGAAATTGCCATCTCTGGTTATCGGCAATCGAATCAGAGAAATACGCCCCTCCCAGCTCCATCGAATCTGGACCCGGATTGTAGAATTCAACCCATGGGTAAAACTCACCGCTTCCATTCGGAACAGCGGAAGTGTTATCAACCATGACTTCGTTGATATAAACCTGAATTTCTACACCCAACGGGGATGGGCATGGATCGTCGGGTCCGGGGGGCTTACCTCCCGTATCGCCCGTCGTCACATTTGAAGAACTCCCATTGTCACACCCCAGAGCGAATAATAGGGTCAGTAGAATCAAAAATTTCGCGGCATTGATCACTGTGAAGTTCTCCATCCATTTCAGCGGCACCTAAGTACAGACAGACTACCGGGCAATTCCCCCACCCGACAACCCTCTCGAGGGTTATTGTTCAGATATGAGAATCAGGCGAATCTACGGTGAGTTCCCCTTGGAACATCAGGATCATCACCGCGCTCTATGCGCTCCTGACGGATTTTCTCTGCGTATGCTTCGTAGGATCCTTCAAAGAACCGGCCCCCACCCTCTCCATCTAAAGCGAGGATATTGGTCGCCACTCGATCCAAGAAGTACCTGTCGTGGCTGACCACGATGGCGCATCCAGGGAATGCTTCCAAAGCTTCTTCGAGAAGTCTAAGAGTTGGGATATCTAGGTCGTTGGTCGGTTCGTCGAGGATGACCAGATTTCCGCCACGACGAAGCATCTTCGCCATCTGAACTCGGTTCCTCTGTCCTCCGGAACAATCCCCGACCTTCTTCTCTTGCTCTTCTCCGGTAAATCCAAATCGAGCCACGTACGCTCTGCTGGCAATCTCGACCTTACCCACCTGAAAGACGTCGTATCCTTCAGAAATGTTATCGTAGATCGTATTGTTGTTTTCCAATTCCTGACGACTCTGATCCGCAAAGCAAAGTTGAACCGTAGAGCCTAATTCAACTTTTCCAGCGTCCGGTTCAATTTGATCGGCAATCAATCTCATCAATGTGGTTTTGCCCGCACCATTGGGGCCAATAACGCCAACGATAGCGCCCGGACGAAGTTCAAAAGAGAGATCATCAAAGAGAGTTCTTCCGTCGTAGGACTTGGTCATTCCTTTAACTTGCAGAACCTTGTCTCCCAATTTGGTCTCGCATGGAATCGCCAATGCAGGAACATCTTTTCGCGATTCGTATACTTGTTCCTGAAGCTTATGGAATGACTCAACCCTAGCTTTACTTTTCTTGGCTCGTGCTCTAGGGGTTTGGCGAATCCAGTCTAATTCCTTGTTGAGTTGCTTCCGGCGATCATCTTCTTGCCGAGCTTCAACTTCCAATATCTTCGATTTTTGCTCAAGATATTGACTGTAGTTTCCTTCAAAGGGAGTTCCACGCCCTCGATCGATCTCCAACATCCAACCGACAACATTATCCAAGAAATAGCGGTCGTGAGTGATGAGCAAAACAGTACCTTCATAGTTAGCGAGGTGTCTCTCTAACCATGCTGTAGTATCTGCGTCCAAGTGGTTGGTAGGCTCGTCAAGAAGCAAGATATCGGGATGCGCCAACAGAGTTCTGCACAGGGCAACCCGTCTTTTTTCGCCACCGGAAAGGTGTGCGACCATCGAGTCCCCTGCAGGACAATTGAGGGCGTGCATCGCTTGATCGATCTGTCGATCAATCTCCCATGCATCAGAGCCATCAATTTTTTCCTGAAGTTCAGCGAGGCGGTCATAGGCCTCCTGCATCGCTTTGTCGGACAACTCAGTGGCGAGAGATTCTGTTACAGCATTATATTCTTCAAGAAGATTGCGAACCTTTTCGGCTCCAATCTCTACGTTCTCTCGAACTGTCTTTGTCTCATCCAGAGAAGGTTCCTGTGGAACGTAACCAATGGTGGCCCCTCTGGCGAGAGTCACAATTCCATCATAACCATCATCCACACCTGCAATGATCTTCAACAGCGTGGACTTTCCACAACCGTTAATTCCGATCAATCCAATCTTGGCGCCTCTGAAGAAGCCTAAGGTGACTCCTTTAAGAACGTCCTTCGTCCCAAAGGATCTGTGGACGTCGGTGACCTGGAAGATGACTTCCTGAGAATCGCTGCTCATCTCTTTACCCGTCTCTCTAAATGTGTCACGTGACCGTGATCAGACCTGGCGGTCTTCAATCGCGGAATAGATTTCTGAATGCTCCGGGAATCGACTGAGCTCTTTCTTGCTGAATACAAGTTCTCCATCGATCACAACCTCAAAAACGCCGCCTCCACTTTCGATGAGACGAGCATCTACACCGAACTTATCTTTTAGGTCAGCCGCCAAACTGGTGGCCTGTGGGGTGTAGTTTCACTTCACACAGTATTCAATACTGATATCCATCTGCCTTCTCCTTCCCGAGACAAGATTATAATCTTGCAGTTTAATGCCCCTCAGCAGGGCTTCGTCCTAATTTTTAATCAGATCCGGAGGAATCCCGTCACCTTCAACTCCCCCAGTCCCGTCCTTGGGTTTATGGTAAGGAACACTTTGAGTGTGTACCAGCAGACCGAGGAAGCAGGAGGACGAAATGCAGGATGTGATTGAACAGCTGTCCGCAGGGCGTGAAGAACACGTCCAAAAACTGATCGAATGGCTCAGAATCCCCAGTGTCTCCACCGATTCGAACCTCAAGTCAGAGGTTCAGAAGGCAGGGCAATGGATTCAGGCGGAATTACGTGATGCGGGTTTCGAGGCTCGCCTCGACGAAACTGAAGGACATCCGGTCTGTTTCGCCCAATGGATTGGGGCAGAGGGAGCTCCCACCCTTCTGATCTATGGCCACTACGATGTTCAGCCTCCCGAGCCTCTTGAGTTGTGGCGACATGGGGCATTTGAGCCCACCCTCGAGGGAGAAGATCTGATCGCCCGGGGAGCCACCGACGACAAGGGCCAGGCTTTAGCCCTCGTCCGCGGAGTCTGCGGAGTCCTGCGCACAAGAGGTTCCTTACCCATCAACGTCAAGTTTGTGATCGAAGGTGAAGAAGAGATCGGGTCTCCCCATCTCGCCGGCTACCTCGAATCTCACAAGGAAGAGTTGGCAGCGGATGTCGCCTTGGTAGCTGATTGCTCCCAGTTTGGTCCCGGCATGCCTGCGATCACCGTCGGGCTCAAAGGACTGGTATACCTCGAGCTTCATGTTCAAGGCCCCAATAGAGATCTGCACTCCGGTTCTTTTGGTGGAGCTGTCGAAAATCCCGCTAATGCCCTCACACGAATGCTTGGAAGCCTACGAGATGAAGAAGGCCACATCACCATTCCAGGATTCTATGATCAAGTCAGAGAACTCACCGAAGAAGAACGTGCCTCCATTCGAGAGTTGCCATTCAAAGAGGAAGAGTTCCGCTCTGATTTAGAAGTTCCTCGTGTTCATGGAGAAGCAGGGTTCACAACTCTTGAAAGAAAATGGGCTCGCCCCACACTCGATATCAATGGATTGCTCAGTGGTTGGACCGGAGAAGGTGCAAAAACTGTCTTGCCTGCACACGCCAGTGCCAAAGTTTCGATGCGACTCGTCCCGGATCAACACCCGGATGAGATTGCAGAATTGGTCCAAAATCATCTGCACTCGATTTGCCCTGATACCTGCACCCTGACCGTTCATTGCCATCATGGCGCCCGCCCCGTGCTCGTCGAACAAAACAGTCCATGGCTCGACGCCACGTCTCGCGCTGTAGAAAAAGGTTTCGGCAAAGCCCCTGTCATGATTCGAGAGGGAGGCTCTATTCCGGTCGTCAGTGATCTCAAAGAGACACTCGGCATCGACACCATTCTCCTCGGGCTGGGACTCCCCGATGACAACGCACACTCTCCTAACGAAAAATTCCATCTTCCCGATTACCAACGAGGGATTGAGACGATGGCCTGGTTGCTAGAAGAGATGAAAGATTGCTAAAACTTCGCTACGCACAGGATCGGGGAACAGCAGACTATGGCTGGTTGAAAGCAAACTACAGCTTCAGCTTCGGAGAATATCAAGATCCGGGGTGGACGCAGTGGCGTAGCCTGAGGGTCATGAACGAGGACCGTATTTCCGGAAATACAGGATTTCCCGCACACCCCCATCGGGAGATGGAAATCATCACCATCGTCCTAAAAGGCTCTATCGCGCATCAGGATTCCACCGGTGGCGAAGGAGTCATTCGAGCAGGAGAAATTCAGGTGATGAGCGCCGGGAGAGGAGTCGTTCACAGCGAGAGAAATGCTGAAGATTCGGAACTTCATCTGTATCAGATTTGGCTCATTCCCGGAACTCACGGTGTCAATGCTCGCTATGATCAAATGGCATTTGATCCGAAAGGTAGATCGGGTCAGTGGCAACTCATGGTCAGCAATGAAGAATCAGAACAGTGCCTCATGATTCATCAAGACGCCAGAATCATGCGAAGAAACTTTATGCCCGGTGATCAAGATGAGGTCACCATTTACTCAGGACGAGGCCATTGGCTCCAGGTGATCTCCGGGGATATCAGCCTTGAATCCGAGAGTGAAAAACACAACCTGAAGAGTGGAGACGGCGTAGCAATCGAAGCTATCGAAAAGTATTCGATTCACTCGTTGGCAGAATCCGATTTGTTGCTGTTTGACCTCGCATAAAGTGAGCGGGATTCAACGCCTCCATGTGAAGGGCAAGAAGATGACAAGAACAGCGTAGATCTCCAGCCTTCCGAGAAGCATCAACAGGATCATCAAAGCCTTTCCGGCAGCAGGAATATTGGCATAGTTCTCCATGGGTCCAACCCCACCGAAACCCGGTCCCACATTGGTCAAAGTCGCCAAAGTTGCACCGAAAGCTGTTACCAGATGATCATCCTCTTGTGCACCGCTCACCTTGCTCGCTTCTACCGGGTCGAGACTCCCTGATTCACTAGACCAACTAGGATCAATAATGAAAGACATCAAAGCCACTGAAAGAAGAAACAACAACAGCCACAATGCTAGGAATCCCAGCACTCTCGAAACCACTTCGCGTTCAATATTGTTCCCATTCAGCTTGAGTGAAATAACGGCTTGGGGCCTGATCAATAATGCGATTTCACGAAGACTAAACTTCATCAGAGTCAAGAATCGAACCACCTTGACACCACCAGATGTCGATCCGGCACATCCACCAATCATCATCAAAACCGCAAGAAGCACACGACAGATATTTGGCCAATGGTCAAAGTCGGCGGTCACAAACCCACAACCTGAAAATAAAGTCGCCACTTGAAAACTAGCCACCCGGAAGCACTCACCCAATCCTGAATATATTTCAGGATGCTGACTTTTAGCCGGATAATCAGTCAAGAAAGTGAGAACCACCGTAATGAAAAGCATAGAAGTGAGTGCCACACCGATAAAAAACCGGCACTCTCCATCAAAGAACGATTTGAATTGAAATTGAAACAAGAATCGATAGTGCAAAACGAAATTTATCGAAGCCAATAACATGAATACTGTGACCACGGCATCCACATAGGCACTATCGAAAGCTGCTATGCTCGCATTTTTTGTCGAAAATCCACCCGTAGAGAGAGTGCTCAATGAATGGGTGATGGCGTCAAACCAACCGATTGCCGGCATCAACATCAGTATCTCTAGCGCAGTAAAAAGTATATACAGGCCCCAAAGATAAAGTGCCGTCTGCGTCACTCTGGGGGTTAACTTTTCTTTGGCTGGACCCGGAATTTCAGCCCGATACATGTGGACTCCTCCGGATCCCAACAGTGGCATCACTGCAAGAGTCAGCAAGACGAAACCCATTCCCCCTAGCCACTGAGTCAGGTTACGCCAAAACAACAGTCCGGGAGATAACACCTCAACATCTTTCAAAATGGATGCACCGGTCGTGGTAAAGCCACTCATCGTCTCAAAATAGGCATCCAGCAAATTGGGGATCCCTGAAGGAGATAACCAAAAAGGCAAGGCTCCGAAGAAACTCACCATCACCCAGCTCAACCCAACGACAGTGAAAGCTTCTCTAACACGAATCTCTTTGAGATTGTTGAGATTCAAAATCCAAAACACAGCTCCCACCGTAAAGGTGATCGCTATGGATGATAAAAATGCAGGATAATCTTCTGTAGATCCCATGAACCAAGAAACACCGAGCGGGATCAACATGACCCCCGACAAGACTAATAGCAATAATCCCAGAATGGCAAGGAGTGATCTTACTCTCAACGTAAGAATCCTCTTCTACGGGTGAAGACTTTTTCAATTTCACTGACTGCTGCCGGAAGTGCAAAAATAATCACATGGTCATCTGCAAGGATTTTAGTATCGCCAACGGCTGTAAAAATTTCGACATCTCTATTTTCATCTGTCCTTCTGATAGCACCAATGATGCTGTCTTGCGGAAGGTTGAGGTCTGAGATCTTCTTACCGCATACCGCTTGGCTTTCTGTGACTTCGTATTCTCTGGCCTCTGCGCCCAAGGCTCCCACCTGAGACACTGCCACTACTCCACCCCTTCTTATCACCCGCAATATATCACTGACTGTGACTCTTCTTGGGTTCACCACTTCCCCAAAATTCGTTTGCTGGAAAACCGGAAGGAACTGGTCATTTTCACTTCTGACAAGTACTCGCCGTACACCTTGTTTCTTGATCAGCATTGCATTCGTTAGGTTTTCAGCGTCGTCACTTTCTAAGGAAAGGAAGTAGTCGGCATCTGCGATCTCATTTTCAGAGACAAAGCTGGTATCTGTAACGCTACCATGCAGCACCAATGCTTTATTTAGCTCTTCAGCGGCTTTCTCTGCACGTGCGCGATCTTTTTCAACAATGATGAGAGAACGAACCTTTTGTGGATTTTGCTCAACTCTTCGTGCCACTTCTAGCCCAAGGCGAGTGGCACCAGCGATCACAACTTTTTCCACTCTCTCTGATTCCGGGTGCACAAACTTTCGGAAATTTTTCAACTCTTCCTCAGGCATGAGGACGTAAATATGATCTTCCGCACGAAGGTCATCGTCGCCCCTAGCGATGCTCTGCTCCCCATCTCTGAAAATTGCAACGATAAGACCTGGAAGCTTATCGAATCGTTTTTTCAAATCTTTGAGGATGACACCATCGAGGGGGGAACCCTTCGAAATTTCATAACCCCATAAATCAAGTTTCCCATCCGCAAATGATGAGACATCAAATGAGCCTGGATTATGAATGAGGCGCTGAATCTTTTCCGCGGTAACAGTCACTGGATTCACGGTAGCCTCTGCACCGTAAAGCTGCATCAAGTCTTTATCAGCCGACAATTCTGCATTGCGTAATCTGACGACTATCTTATTTGCACCCAAATGTTTTGCCAAAAGACTAACAGTAATATTGGTTTCGTCTCGATCCGTTACAGCAATAACTAGATCTGCTGCTCCTATTTTCGCTTTGCGGAGAACACGTGGGCTGGCTGCATTTCCGAGAATTGCCTGAACGTTCAATCGCTCATCGATGCGCTGGATGAGCTCGCTGTTGGAATCGATAATTGTGATCTTATGATGATCATCCGACAGTTTTTCTGCCAGGTGGAATCCCACCACTCCAGCCCCAACAATAACGATACGCATCCGTATCCCCCCGGTCATGCTTCAGAAGGAGGTCACCAATGACCCACCTCCTGTGGATGACGATAAAGAAATCCATGAAAAACTCCACGTTTCCTGACAGGTCTGGATCTCGTAGACGAGGCGTTTATTCTGTAAGCAGGTTCAGATTCCAGCATATTGCCCGATCTTGGGTAGCATAAGAGGTGCTTGTGGTAATCTGCCTTGTCGATACGATTTTTTTTTCAAGGAGAGATCAAAGATGAATCTTGCTCATGATTCCTGTCAAAAGCGTATTACTCCAGCAGGACAAAGACCACGTCTCGCTGGTGTTCTATTGCTATGGATCATTCCAATTCTTTGCATCAATACTGTGCTGAAAAACTCAGTTCTTCATGCCCAGGCGCTTCCTCTTGAAAATGGATTTGCAGCCAAGGTCAATGGAGAAGTGATCACTCTTGGCGAAGTGTTACAAATGATTGAACGTAGAATCGAACCCAATCTGGGAAGATTCCCGGAGTCCGTTCTTGAGATCGAACGACTCAAACTTAAACCCATAATATTAACAGAGATGATAGAACGGAAACTGTTGGTTCAACAAGCGATCAGAGAAGGCCTTATTCTTCCTGAAGATGCCGTTGAGAATTATCTCCAAAGAACTGTCGAAAGACTAAGTCGAGTAGAAGGCACACGCTTTTCTATTGATGACTATTTGTTTTTGTGGAAACAACAATTCGGAGAAAGCGAAACTGAACTCCGAGCCCGTGTTAACGAAGATTTGCTCATCAGCGAACTAAAGAATAAGAAACTACAGATTACTCAGAGTATCTCTCCAAAGGCCATACGAAACTATTACAAGTTACACGTCGATGAGTTTGCACAAGAAGGTCGGGTAAAATTTCGACAACTTCTTATTCCGTTAGAAGACACGGATTACTCCAAAATCATCGCGGAAATAGATACTGCGCTTTCTGAAGGCAAAGATTTCAGCTCAATAATCTCTTCATTTTCAAGCGGGCCAAGATCTTCAGCCGGCGGCTTATACTCCATGAGTGATTCAGAGCTCGATGACCGATTCCCACCTGTTCCTGAAATTGTCAAAAGTCTAAAAGAAAAGGACATTTCTGATTGGTTTGCCTGTCGGGGGTACTCACATAAGATTTTGCTCGTCGAGCGCATCTCTGGTGGCGCACTAGATTTCTCAGACGCCCAAGGGCAAATCCGAAGAATCTTGTTAAATAAAATACGAGAAGAGAATCGGATCAAGTTTCAGAGAAATCTTTGGAAAGATGCTCAAATCGAAATCTATCTTCATGGTGTAGAACTACCAAAATTCTGAGCTCTATTCCCACTTGTACCCATAAAAAAACCCCCACGACCGGCGAGGTCGTGGGGGTTTTTTTGCCGAGATTTTTGCCGAGATTATTGCCCCTCGGAACCTTTTGATGCACCACTATCTGGATCAAGCACTTTTTCTTTCTTCGATTTTTCCATGTCGACCAGCTTTTGAACTTTCTCAGGAATAGCCGTCATAGCTGCAGTGTCTTCCACGTCGTGTTCAATTTTCCCAAGGTGGATTTCCATCATCTGAAGAGCTTGCTTGACTCTGACGATCTCAGGAAATTGTATTCCGTCTATCTCTTTCCACGATTCCAGTGTGATCACCATTGGGATTTTTCCCATTTGAGAATCAGCTGTCATCGTCATTTTGCAAACAAGACCTTTCTCAGAAACCCAGTACTTTTCAGTCTTGCCATCCGTGGTCACGAGATCAAAAATTTCACATTGTTGATCTTTAATTTTCTCTTCGCCTATGACCTTTGCACTCGAATAATCTTTCGTTAACCAAAGAGCGGGATGCAGGCGAGCACCTCTCCTCAGCTGTACTTTTTCCGCACCAGCAACAAGACGTGGACCATTGATGGGATCCAGAGCCCAGGTGACGTCACCTGAGATACCTTGGATAAAATCGCCAAATCCTTCCAGGGACATAGATTCACGGTAACTTCCGTTTTTATCTAAAAAAGTCACCAACTCCGCTTCCATTCCCTGAGCGATAATCTTTACAGTGGAAGTCGTGACTCTATTCGAGAACTTTTCGAGAGCTTCTTTGCCTCCCAATACTTTTATCATCCGGCCTTGTAATGCAGCGAGTACTTCTTTTCCTTCGGCATCCTCTGCGGCATTCTCTGCTGCTTCTTTAACGGGCTTATCAGCAGTTTCATCTTGAGCCGTCAGCGGGGTTACCCAACACGTTGAGAACAGCAAGGCAGCCAACAGTGAAAAAACAATGAGAGGTTTATTCATTTTTGATTCCTCTTTCAGGAATTATTTCTGCTAAATACAGAAGGTCAGGAAAGGCCTCGAACTTCTTTCCATGAGTTTTATTATCTGCGAGATTTACGCAAGACGTTCAGCATCACCTCTGAGGGCTATCAGGTCCACCCGGTTTACCCACAAGCCAATTTCGAGCCCTATGAAGTACTGGGTCTCCATATTTACGGATCAGGGCCGAATCCACCGGAATTCTCTCATCCGGCTGAACACCGACCCCCTCCATTCGATGGCCCGATGCCGATATGTAATCGGAAATCGCGTATTGCAACATATCACCAGAAGGAAGCTCAATAATGATGGAAGGTAAGGCCGCCCCCGCCGTCGTTCGACCAAACAGGCGAACTCTTCCAGCATCCCTCAATCCCTGGGCCATAATTTCTGAAGTCGATCCACTGCCCTCGTCGATGAGCAGTGCCACGGGTTTTACCCACCCCCCCATTCTTGGATTCACAACAAAATTGAGTTCCGAATCACGCATGATCATCTTTCCCAATTGAAATCCCTCTTCAGGAATCAACCAACCAGATATCCCACAGGCCATAATTCCAATTCCGCCGGGATTGCCCCTAAGGTCGATGACCAGTCCCCTGGCTTCAGAGTGTTCGCTGAGAGATTCCTCAATCCAAGGCATCACCAAGCTTGGGCCCAGAAACATGTTCCAACGCAGATACAAAATGTTGTCTTCTAGAATTTTCTTTTCCATGCGGAGAGGAATCGGTGAAATATTGCCGACACCTACACGTGGAATGTCTTTATCTGCGGCCTCCAAGATAATAGTTACTTTTCGTTCTCCAGATTCTCCTAGCACTAACAACTCTCGCGATGCTCCCGCCTTCCCGGAGCAAATCGATCTTAAAGCCTGAACAACAAGATATCGATTTCCTGCAATTTTCCATTCTTTAATGCGAGAGGCAAGCTCTAGATCTTTAGCTTGAAGAATTTCATCCCCAGGCTGAATACCTGCAATATCCGCGGGCCCATTCGGTTCAACTCTGACAACGATCACTTGATCATCATCGGATGCCCTGAGAATCATCCCTGCTTCTCCTGGCTGATGGCCTCTTCGAAATTCTTCACTAGCAGCTGCGGACATCAGACCGAAATGAGAGAGCTTCAGAGCCGAAAGCAGTTGCCTCATAGCACCCCGGGCCTCATCTATCCCCTCAGCGGCCAACACCTTTTCGCGACACTCTTCCTTCAATCCACCCCAACGGCTCTCAAGAAGTTCAGGATCCCAAAATGAGTCTTCGATCTTCTTTGTCATCATGTCGAAGGACTCAATATATTTCTGCCGAACTTCTTTTGTCATGGGAGGAGTACGCCCTGGAAAACCCATACATCCGGAAACACATATCAATAAAGCCGAGAGCAAACAAAGAAGCCGATACGGCCGTACCTGTGATTCTTCAGGAAAGAACATCGTTATTCCATTTCACTATTCGAGTTGAAGTCTGTATCTGTCTGCTATCAAAGAGAGCGATTTCTTTACTTAAAAACGAGGAACTCGTGACTTCAAGTCTCGAGCTCCTCTCCTTCTTCTGTTGGATGGGAGTCTGCCAGCGGATCTTTACCACGTCGCTGCATCACCGCTTGACGCAACAGGAATTCAATCTGAGCATTGACGCTTCGCAACTCGTCACTTGCCCAGTGACGTAACTCGTTATGGATGCGTTCATCGAAGCGCAACAGAAGAGATTTCCTGGCCATGATTTTAACTCCAGTGACGTCGTTGTGATTCCGTGCCTGATCTTGTCAGTTTATTACTAATCCTGATTATGTGTAGAGACTTCCTGTGTTCACGACTGGCTGTGCATCACTATCACTACAGAGGATGACCAGTAGATTACTGACCATGGCGGCTTTGCGCTCTTCGTCCAGATTCACCACATTTTTTGATTCGAGACCATCGATCGCCATTTCGACCATGCTCACCGCTCCGTCAACAATCTTTTCTCGTGCTGCGATGATGGCATCGGCTTGTTGGCGGCGGAGCATGGCGCTGGCGATTTCCGGTGCATATGCTAGGTGGTTGAGTCGTGCTTCTTCAACTTCAACTCCGGCCTTTTCCAGACGTTTCGAGAGTTCGATCCGTAACGCCTCGCTGACTTGCTCAGTCGAGCTCCTCAGGGTGTATTCGCTTTGTAGTTCATCCGAGTTTTCACCGTGATCATAGGCGTAATCATTGGCCAGGTGGCGTAACGCCGATTCGCTCTGGACCCGTACGAAGTGAGCATAGTCGTCGACATCAAAAGCGGCCTTGGCAGTA
>JAACCY010000026.1 GCA_009937185.1 Planctomycetia bacterium | reverse complement strand
GTCCACTTTTTGGATAACAATTTCGAGTGCCAGCCTTTTCGTTCGGCGCGATCGTTGACGCCTAGGAGCAGCTTGGCGTGCCCCGCAGAAATTTTACGATCCATCAGACTCTGTTGAATATCCCGTTCGAGTTCTAGGAAGCGAAGGGTGTTCGCAACACTGGATCTTTTCTTTTGGACTTTCTCTGCCAGTTTTTCCTGAGTCCAGTCAAAGGACTCTTGGAGGGCTTGGTAGGCCCTCGCCAGTTCGATGGGGTTGAGGTCTTCTCGTTGCAGGTTTTCGGTGAGCGCGAGAGAGAGCATCTGTTCGTCTTCGATTTCGCGGACAAGTACGGGGATCTCTTCGAGCCCCGCTTGACGGGAGGCCCTCAGGCGTCTTTCACCGGCGACCAGTTCAAATGCACCATCTGCTCGGCGACGCACCACGAGAGGTTGAAGGACACCATCTGCTGCGACTGACCGCGAGAGCTCTTCGATGGCTTGAGGATCGAAGACAGCGCGGGGCTGATCGGGATTGGCGTGGATCTCTCCTGGTGAGACGAAGAGGATCTCTAGGCCGTGTGTATTATTGGCTTCTGCGGTGGGGCTGTCGGGGCCGGACACCTGTTCAGAGCGACGTATGAGGGCATCAAGCCCGCGTCCGAGTTTGCGACCATTCATGTTCAAGGACCTCCTTCGCGAGGTTCATATAGGACCAGGCCCCGGGTGATCGGGGCTCGTAGACGGAGATGGGCTGGCCGTGACTGGTGGCCTCAGCCAGCGTCGAGTCTCTCAGTATCGGAGTTTTAAGGGTTGTTTCAGGGAAGTACCGCTTCACTTCCTGAGCCACATCGAGGCACAGGTCTACCTCGGGGCTGTACAGGGTGAGGATCAAGCCACTGATGTCGATTTCTCTGGCCAGATCTATTTCTGCCTGTCGGACCCTGGCGAGAACCTGTGCCAGACCTTCCATGGCGAAGTACTCGCACTGAACCGGAATCAGCACGCCATCCGCAAGTCCCAGTGCGAGGTCGGTCATGGGGCCGAGGCTCGGGGGGCAGTCGAGGATGACATGGGTCAGATCTTCGGGGGGAGTTGTGTGCCAGGATCTCCTGAGGGCTTGCACTCCTGGCCCGCGAGCTTGCTTCTCTTCGACGGGGACTTGGAGGTGGAGAGAGCTGGGGATACAGGAAAGCCTTTCGACTTCCGTGCTTTGACGTGCGTCTTGCCAAGATCGAGCTCCGGAAAGGATGTCGGGCAACACCGATCTCTCCGGTCCCTCTAGGCCTAATCCTGAGGTAGCATTGCTCTGTGGATCTAGATCGACCAAGAGTACCGATTCACCGGCAAGGGCCAAGTATGCGGCAAGGTTGATGGCGGTTGTGGTTTTTCCCACGCCCCCTTTTTGACTTGTGATGGCAGTGATTCTGGCCATTCCCTAGTGTCTCCCCGCTGTTCCGTATCCCCATTGTGCGTATCGCTATCTTATTCCAGAGGCTGAGAGTATCCCGTGGAGAGTGGGGGAACAAGTTGTCGCTTACTTGATCAGTCATAAATTGTTCCACGGGGAACAATTGATGCGAGGGGGTCTCGAGGGTTGGGAATTGTTCCACGTGGAACAGTGCATCCGATAACGTTGGTCTTGTAGTTTGGTTCGAGTTTCCTGTCTGTTGAGGTATGATAAGTTCTTGATATGAAGGAGTGGGAAATCTTGAGAATAGCGATCATCTCAGACATTCATGGCAACAGGGAGGCTTTGCAGTCTGTTCTGGATTTCCTGGACCACCAGAATGTGGACAGGATCCTTTGCCTTGGAGATGTGGTCGGTTACGGCCCTGAGCCCGCATGGTGCCTGACTAAAATCATGGAGTGCTGTGAGGTGGTGGTCGCAGGAAACCATGAGCATGCGGTTCTTGGGTTACTGGATTTGGACTATTTTAATCCAGTCGCACGTCATGCCACTCATTGGACACGCAACGCTTTGACAGAGGATCATATGAAAATCCTTCGAAGCTGGCCGCTCACACATATCGAAGACGAATTCACGCTGGTTCACGGCAGCCTCGATCAACCGGATCTGTTTGATTATGTACAGACCAGCTGGGAGGCCCATCTCTCATTCCAGCAGTTGAAAACCCCAGTGGCTTTCATCGGTCATTCCCATGTCCCCGTGACGTTTCTATTGAGTGACGTGGTCGATTATTCCACGGAAGAGCGCGTAGTTCTTCAACCCGGTCAACAAGCGATCGTGAATGTGGGGAGTGTGGGGCAGCCGAGAGACGGAAACCCCGATTCTTCCGTGGTGATCTATGAGCCTGACAACGCATTGATCGAGCGATTCAGGGTCCCGTATGACATCCCTACGGTACAGGATAAAATCCTGAAAAGCGGGCTTCCTGAGTTCCTTGCAGACAGGCTCCCCGAAGGTCGCTGATCATTCCGGTGACTGGGAAATTCGATTTCATACACGGCTGAGCCGGCCGTTCATTATCCATACTCTTGAGCAGGCATCAGGGCATCAAGGCACCCATAAAAAAATCCCGTGAGACCGCAAAACGGCATCACGGGAGTCTATTCTTACAATTTCGAAGACGAACTAACTGTCGCCACCGTCGTCACTTGTAGAGTCCTCTTTGTCGATCGTCTTTTGGAGGTCGTCCTTTGTATCCTTGATACCGCGCTTGAATTCTGTAATTCCACGGCCCATGTTTCTCATGACATTGGGCAGGCGGCCCCCGAAGAGTAGGAGCATGACGACGAGAATAATCCCTAACTCCAGAGGACCTGGCGAGAAGGCGAACATGGTGAAATCACCGGCAAATAAGAACATGGTTTTCCTCCAGGGACTTTAGCTTCCTGATCGAGTCCGTGTTTTTGAGTCAGTACTTCAGAGTCAGTACTTCAGAGTCAGTGTTACAGAGTCAGTGTTACAAACCTTACGGGGTGCTACAAAATATCAAGACTGACCGAGGTTATTGTAGACCTGCGGGGTTGCCTCATGCAAGACCGCCACAGTGATCTTGATCTGTTTCTTTGATTTTAAGAATCGTCTCCACCACAGAGAGTCCTGCCGATGACCTTGGCCATGCGCGCTTGAAGTGCCGCGAGCAATTCCCGTTCGGATGATTCAAAGGAGATATATATCTTCCCAGATTCGGGGTCTTCGGGAATGCGAATACTGAACTCCCGAGAGGCGACCTGATGCCCGTCAAGGACCCTGTAGACCCACCAGCGCACCACCATACGCCCTTGAAGCATTCCTGGGGTCCTCGGGTCGCTGTATCTGATTTTCTCGATTCTTCCGGTCAATACGTGCGTCGCATTGAGAGTGCTGCCAATCGCGGTCCAGTCGATCTCCTCGGTGTCGGAGTGAAAAATCAGATCTTCTACGCCGGCATCTGAGAGCGGAGTGAGAGTGGGGCAGTTGCTACTCATTTCATGGGTGAGTAATCGCGCGAGTCGAATCCCTTCGGCGGATTCATAGTGCCATCGAAGTGTCGAAACCGAACGTGAACGTTCCTGAAAGGGGACGACAAGGATTCGGGATTCCCCGAGGTCCACCTCGGGTGCATTCCTTTCGCTCGTCCCGGAGCAGCCGGTGAGAGCGCTGCAACAGACGACGAATACAGCACTCAAAAGCGAAGTGATTTTTCGGTGAGAAGATTTCATTTCGAAGCCTCGGTTTCTGGTTTTGTGGCACTCGGCATCATAGATCGGAAGTGGGTCAAGAAAAGGGATCGATCGAAGGAACCTTGTTCGTTTCTCGCCAAGAGTGTGGGGGCGGAAAGTGTCATGAATGATCCTGAACGAGGGCGATGTTTTGTGAATTGAAGTGGAGTGAATCCCTGTTTGTAGGGAAGCGTTCGCACGTTTAACTCCACGCACACATGAGTTGTAAGTCTTTTTAATAAAATAACTTAAGTGATTTTGGAGGAGGTGTCCCTACGGGGATGGACGACGGTCGAGGCGACCCATGCGACCGAGACTCGTTTCGATATCTCGCATCGACCAGCCCCCGGCACGAGGTAAAGATTCGACGCGGTAGCCGCCTCTTTCTTGAGTGAGTTTGACGGCACGGGAGGGGGGCAAACTGGAAACGCCATCACGAAAAACTTGGACTTGTTGACGTGAGCTTCCCGTCAGTTCGACGGTCCTGTTACGAGCAAGAATGCGTGCCCGTTCAGATAGTATTCGGTAGTCACCTCCGCGGAGATCGACCGACCCCCAGGCGAGGGCTTCATGGGCGCGGATGGCCGTGTCTCCGAGGCCTTCTTTCAGGGTGAGGAGCAGCTCTTCAGAGCGAAGGTCGACCTTCCCGGGAGCTCTGTTGTCCTTCCCTTGAAGGTGAATGACGGCACTTAGGACCGAGGAAAGTAGAGCCTCTAAGCGTTCTTGAGGGTTTGTTCCAGAGGACGTGGTTCGGACGAGCACGACTTCTCGCGCTACGATTTCATCGCGCGGATCTTTTCCACGACTGAATGTTTGAAGGCCTTGTCCGTCTTCAGATGTCAGCGTGAGACGTTGTTGTTTTTGATCCCAGCGAAACAACTGACCCCGAAATTCCAGCTGCCCTTGCTCTTGCAGCAGAACGACGCCGCCTTTGCCTTCGACTGATTTGAGCCGAATAGGCGTGCTTTCAAGATCGACCTCAGATTGTATTCTTTGGGCGTCTAGCGTCCAAATAAGAGGGTTTTCCGATTGTTCTCCCATTTCTCCGGGATTGCTGGCGAGATAGATACTGGCCTTCGCCTGACCCTCGAGAAGGATATTGGACTCTCCTCGGTTGATGGTGATCTGCGAAGCATCGATGAAACCGGGAAGAGAATCATCGGACGCGACTTCGACTTTCTGTCGACCGGGTCCTTGAAAACGGAAGATGTCTTCTTTGGCATTCCAAAGAAACTCCTGTCCTTCTGCACGCAAATTTTTGTCCTCAATTTGAACAGGACGATCTTCGCTTCCGAGTGATCGAACGGCGATGATCTCGCCCCATCTCCTTGAGCCGCTCTTCGAGTTTTCGGAATCTTGAGGTAGCACTTTTTCGGCGAATTGGGCGATCAGTTCGTCGCAATTGAGCTCAAGGAAGTCGTCAGGCTCTCCTGGGCGAAGGAATTGCCCTCTGACGGCTCCGAAGCCGGAAGCCTGTCCCACCATTGTAGAGAGCACCAGATGATCCGCCCAGAGGCGTGCTCTGTCGACAAGATGGATCTCTTGACGGCCTGCTCCCATGAGTTCGAGAACTCCTTCTTGGCCTCGCCAGTTCAGTTCGTTTCCTTTGACGGAGAGACGGACTTCTCCTTCGATGTTCATTTCGAGAGGCGTTTCGGCGGCTGAAGCTTTCAATGTGTCCAGTCGCTGAAGTGCATCCCAAACTAGTGAAAGTTCATCAGCACGGATTTGACCTCGGGCTCCGTCACCGAGCCAACGATGTGAATTGCTTCGACGTCCTTCGGGCCACTCGATCAGTTCGGCTTCCACAGTTTCTCGGAAAATCAGCATGGGAGAATTTGCAGTAAAGGCGATGGAGTTAGAGGTGATGCGATTTTCACCTTCTGCGAAAGTGCACTGCTTTCCTGAAGTCGAAGTGATTTGTAATTCGCGGCTGTCCGCATTCCAAATCAGGGAGTCGCCTCGGAGTGTTGCGCCGCCTTCGCGTTGCTCGCGAATGACGACGGATTGACCTGCGGTATGAGTGGCTTTGAGTTCTTTTAGGCTTCCGGAGCCAAATGCGAATTCGGCTCTATCTGCCTCTACGAGCCATTCATGGCCACCTTCAGGTCCCAGAGCATCCGATTCTCCAGTGGCGGGGCCTTGGAGGATTCCTTCGAGCCCCCCGTCGAGAATACAGCGAGAAGCGCCGGTCAAAACCCGT
>JAACCY010000168.1 GCA_009937185.1 Planctomycetia bacterium | reverse complement strand
TCTCAAAGGATGCCATTGGTCAAAAAGGGCCTAGCGTTACGACCTATGTTTCTGTTCCTGGCAGAAACCTTGTGCTGTTGGGCGGTGCTCAGAAACCTGGCATTTCTCGTCGTATTGAAGATGAAGATGAACGTCATCGATTGAGAGATCTTGCAGGACAGCTACCTGTGATCGCTGGTGCAGGTGTGATCGTTCGGACTGCGGGATACGAGACTAACGTCGAGGAAATGACGCATGAAGTGATGACGCTAGGGGAAACCTGGAATCTATTGAGCACCAAGGCCTTGAACGCATCCGCTCCGGTCAAATTGCATCAGGAAGATGATTTGATGGGGAAGGTCGCAAGAGATTTATTCTTGCCGTACATCGACGAAATACTCATCGATGATGAAAAACAGAGTGCTTTTCTCAAAAATGAATTATGCCGTTGGAACTTGCAGGATGATTTCAAGATAGAGCTCTATAGAGGTAAGACTTCACTCTTTCGTCATAGAGGACTGCAGGATCAAATCGATAGCATCTATGATCGAACAGTTCGATTAGCCGGTGGGGGAGCGATCGTCATTGAAGAGACGGAAGCTTTGGTGGCGATCGATGTCAATTCGGGCCGGGGGATGTCCGCCGTCGATCTCGAAGAAACGGCTTTGACGACCAACCTTGAGGCTGCCAGTGAGGTCGCTCGTCAAATCCGATTGCGCGATCTGGGTGGAGTCGTCGTTTGTGATTTCATCGATATGTTGGAAGAATCCAACCGAGATGCACTGGAAAATCACTTCCGGGAAGCGACTCGGGAGGACAGAGCAAAGATCTGGTATGCCCCGATATCGAGATTTGGACTCCTTGAAATCACTCGTCAGCGACTCGGGCCCTCAAAAAATCGTCAGGGGAGAATTTCCTGTCCCACCTGTAATGGGCGGGGAACGGTGCGAATTGAGCACCGTGTGGCTCCGGGCCTTCTTCGCGAGTTAGGCCGTGGATTGGCGATTGAAGGGGTTCTAGAGGCCATCGTGACAGTGGAAGAGGGCGTCAAAGATCGCCTTCGGGAGATTCGGGGGGACGAATTGCTGAATCTTGAGGAAAAGACCGGAACAAGAATCATCCTAGAATCTGGGAAAGATTGGTCGCCAGAATGCTGGGCAATCCGGTATCGTTAGGGATCTGCCAGAGCCCGACTCATCCTTGTGAAGGGATGAGGCTGATGATCCGAAGGATTTTTGGCCCTGTGTAGTATTACTTTACTTGATCAATGGATCGGTCCTCAGGGGCCGTTGAGAAGAAAGAGGAGCCATGCACGCGATTTTTCGCGACGGTGGTCGTCAATACCGTGTGGAGGAGGGTGAAACCCTTTTCCTGGATTTCCGTGAAGCAGAAGCAGGAAGTACCCTGCAGTTTTCGGATGTTCTTGCTCTTGAACCGGGCAGTGGAGATTTCGTTTGCGGAACTCCTCTGGTCGCAGGTGCAACTGTTGAGGCTGAAGTTATCGGAGAGGTGAAGGGTCCTAAGATTATCTTCCATCGTTTCCGTAGACGTAAAAATTCACACAGTCGCAAGGGTCACCGCCAGAAGTACATCAAGGTTCGCATCGGCAAGATCGCCAGCTAGTTGATTTTCTACCGCTGTGAAAACAGGGTAGAGATACCGAAACAGGAGTTCATAAATGGCACATAAGAAGGGTCAGGGCGCCTCACGTAACGGGCGCGACTCAAATGCCCAAAATCGTGGCGTCAAAAAGTACGGTGGTGAAAATGTCATCGCTGGAAATATTATCGTTAGGCAATGCGGAACCAAATTCCATCCGGGCCACAACGTTGGTATGGGCAAGGACTACACACTTTTCGCCCTTATCGAAGGTAAGGTTCGTTTTGGAACCCGCAGGCGGGTTCATATCGACCCCGTCACTTCCTGATTCTCTGAGTCGGGCGAACTTCCATTGAGTATCCGCTTCGTAGACGAGGCCTGGATCAACGTCTACGCCGGTAAGGGCGGAGATGGATGCAGTTCGTTTCGTCGTGAGAAGTATATTCCTCGCGGAGGCCCTGACGGGGGGGACGGAGGCCGAGGAGGCCACGTGATCCTCGTTGCCGATGTCCACGTTCAGACTCTCCTCGATTTCACTGGGCGTCCCGTTCACAAAGCGGAAAAGGGACGACCCGGTTCCAGTAAAAATCAGTCGGGACGGATGGGCCAAGATCTCAGGATTCCGGTTCCCGTCGGCACGATGGTTTATTCCGAGTCGGGTGAATTGATTGTCGATCTGGCAACTGCCGAGGAAGAGTTTGTGATTGCCGAAGGGGGCAAGGGGGGGCGAGGTAATGCCCGCTTTGCTACAGCAACCCATCAAAGTCCACGTGAGATCACTCCAGGAATCGAAGGTGAAGAATTTCGAGTTCATCTCGAACTCAAATTGATCGCCGATGTGGGGCTCCTCGGTCTTCCCAATGCAGGTAAAAGTACGTTTCTTTCTCGTGTCTCTAGTGCGCATCCCAAAATTGCAGATTATCCCTTTACGACTTTGAGTCCTCAGTTAGGTATTGCTGAACTCGACATCTTTCGACGTATCGTGTTGGCGGACGTTCCCGGTCTCATCGAGGGAGCGGCAGATGGTGTGGGATTAGGAATAGGCTTCCTTAAGCATTTGGAACGAACTCGAGTCATGTTGCATCTATTGGATCCGCATGATCGAGATCTCGATCAATTGCTGATGGATCATTCTGTCATTAGAGGAGAAGTGTCTTCTCACTCCAAAGAGTTAGCAAATCGCCCGACGATTACAGTGATCAACAAATCTGATCTGATGCTCGAAGAAGAGTTGGATCAATTGCGGAGCGGTTTAGAGGATCGATTGGAGGCCCCGGTTTTTGTTATTTCCGGTGTCACCGGACAAGGGATCCGTGAAGTTCTAGAAAAGCTCTGGGTTCTCCTGAACCCCCCAGAAGAGTCCTAAGGGGCTTTTTCGACAGAGTGTATGATTCCATCGTATTCTTGTGTGGACTCCCCTGCGAAGAAGGGGAGACGTGGCCTCCTACCATCTGGGAGAAATTATGGAATTTCACGAGTTGTTGCGTCGTATGGTTGTTGAAAATGCTTCTGACATGTTTATCAAGGTGGGTTGCCCACCTTCTCTTCGTGTCGATGGTGCTGTTCAATTTCTCGATTGCGAAGAGATCTCTCCTCGTAAGTCTCAGGAATTCCTAGAGATTATTCAGGACTCACGACCGGATGCATTGCCTCAAAAACTAGATATCGACACTTCCTATGATCTCCCAGGAATAGGGCGATTCAGGGTGAATATTTTTCACCAGAGGGGGCAGCTCGGTTTTGTTTTTAGGCACGTTTCTCAAAACGTTTCAAATTTTGATGATCTCGGACTACCCGGTGAAACTTTGACGAAGCTCGCGGAGCAGAAGCGAGGCCTCGTTCTTGTAACCGGAAATACAGGATCTGGAAAATCGACGACTTTGGCTTCGATGGTTCATCACATCAACGAAACTGCGAATCGTCATATTGTGACCATTGAAGATCCCATCGAATTTACTTTTAGAGACCGGAAATCAATCATCGATCAAAGAGAGATCGGAATCGATACCGAGTCTTTCCCCACGGCTTTGAGGCATTCATTACGTCAGAGTCCAGATGTGATTCTCATCGGTGAAATGCGTGATCGAGAAACGATGGAAGCTGCGATTGCTGCCGCAGAGACAGGGCATCTTGTGCTTTCGACATTGCACACCGTCAATGCCGTTCAGACTGTGGCACGCATCATTCATTTCTTTCCGCCTCATCAGCATGACTTAATCAGACTTCAGCTCTCATTGGTTCTTTCAGGAGTGGTTTGTCAAAGACTGATACCCTCCCTTGTTGGTTCGGGAAGAGTGCCGGCTTTGGAGATGATGATCAACAGTCCGACGATTAGAGTATTGTTGCGTGAAGGACGGACCCACGAGATGCATGGGGCTGTTCGCGATGGCGAGCATTACGGCTCCAATACCTTCAATCAGTCCCTCAGGGATCTCTACAGAGCCGACAGAATCACTCTTGAGGATGCTCTATCCTTCTCCGACTTTCCCGAAGAGCTCCAGTTGGAACTGCGTGGGGTGGTCAAAGGGAATGCTATGGGGGATTTCGACTTCGATTACTAGGCACGAGTTACTGGGGTCGAGCCTCGGTTACAGGTATCCTCTTCTCGGGAGGATACCTTGCCTACACTGGTTGTTGATTCGGGGAACACTCGTATTCATTGGCGACTGAGAGTCGCGGCGGATAACTCTATCGAGGGATATGGTTCTTATGAGAATCCGTTCGTCGATCTCGTCCACGAATTAAATCAGCTGCCGGGCGGTCTTGAGGCTGTTGCCGTTTCATGTCTTCGACCTGATCTCAAAGACACTCTCGCTCGAGAACTGTCCATGTTGTCCACCCATGAGCCTATATGGATTCTGAGTGGTGCCGATCTCCCTAAAAATGTAGGTACTGATCAACCCGAGAATACCGGTGCTGATAGGGCTCTGTGTGCCAAAGCTTGGTGTGATCGTCCCGGTTCCCATGCTGCTATCGTGATCGATGCTGGAACGGCAGTCACTGTGGATGCGGTGTCTCAGGATGGTGTCCTACTCGGTGGCTGGATCGCTCCAGGCTGGGCGGCGGTTCGCCAATCTCTCCATGACCATGCACCTCTATTACCTTTTGGAAGTGATGTCGATGATCCAGGATTCGGCTGGGCCACGGAATCCAAGGTGGCCATCGAAGGTGGAGTACGAGGACTGTTTCGTGGAGGCGTTCAGGAACTTCATGAAAGAGTAAAGAGAGGTTGGTTTGAAGAGGGAGTCGTAGATCCGGTGACCGTGATCACTGGAGGAGATGCCGCTCTGCTCGAAGGCCTTTTCAGTGAGACGGAATGGGTACCAGGCTTGGTCTTGGATGGGTTGGAATCCTGTCTTCGTGACAAGGAACTGTAATGAGTATTTCTGTTTGTTCCCTCTCTGGCCCAGGTACCTCGGCGCTTCATGCATTGGGGCTTGCAGGTGATCGCTCTCAGTGTGAGAGTCTTTTGCAGGATTTGCTTTCCCAACCCTTAAAGGGTGGGGCCACATATACCGAATTCCTCGATGCAGCCGGGCAGTCCATCGATGACGGCCTTTGTCTTTCTTGGCCGGATCCTCCCTTTCAATTTGTGTTAACGACCCACGGAAGTCCTCTCATTTTGGAAGAATTGATCCACCGCTGTGTCGAATTGGGCGCTGTTCATAGTGCGGGTTCAGATCAGATTTTCCGAGTGCCTGAAGAGGCTGTTGCTGAAAAGGTGCTGGGCCAAGCTTTGGGTCGTTTAACAGAAGTCATCAGTCCTGAAGCGTGTTCTTTTCTTTTGGAGCAAGCATCTCCATCAGGCTTTGCGGGAGTGGTGGAGAAATGGAAGACACAAGCGCCTTCCATTGATGAAGTTCGAGAGGTTCTGGATCGGGGGCTTCTTGGCAGGGCTGTCATGAAATCTTCGGTGGTCGTTCTTACTGGCGTGACCAATGCTGGGAAAAGTACACTCCTGAATGTTTTGGTAGGAGAAGACCGTTCGATTGTAACACCCGAAGAAGGAACGACTCGTGATTTGGTCGTGGCCTCTACTCAGATCAACGGATTCCCTCTGACCCTTGTAGATGGTGCTGGTTGGCGAGAATCACCTGGACTTATTGAAGAGCAAGGATTGTTGCGAGTGAAAGAAGCCATCCGAAAAGCAGATCTTGTCGTGGAGTTGATACCGCCTGCTCGTCTGGAAGAAATGAACCTTGAAGATTCTCAAAAGGAAGCCT
The DNA here is from genome assembly GCA_009937185.1 of Planctomycetia bacterium. Lineage (GTDB taxonomy): Bacteria > Planctomycetota > UBA8108 > UBA1146 > UBA1146 > UBA12191. Next base: position 472 of record JAACCY010000168.1, on the reverse strand, counting down.
CGTCGATCCCAGAGAGTGCATTCGTTTTCCCGGAAGATGTGCCTGTGATTCGGGTTCTGAGCAGATGTGATGAGTTTTTATCGACCGCATTGCCACCGAACTGTGATCTCGCTATCTCAGCAAAGACTGGGGAGGGACTGGGATTATTGGAAGATCAGATCCTTCAAGTTTTGTATGGTCAAGCGACCGTTCCGGAAGGGGGACCCTATCCCTTCCTTGACGAGCATGTCATCTTTTTAGAGAGATTGGTCTCTGCCCTAGATTCTGGGGAAAATGGCCAGGTCTGTCTTCAGGATTATTTGGAGGGAGTGAACCGTTGCTAGGAACAAAAGATACCCGTCCTTGGAATTTGATAGAACTCTCCAGTCTTTCTGCTGCAGAGATCAAGGACCTGCTCGATCGCGCTGCCCAATTCCGCAAAGGTCTTACTGCGGAGTCCGTAAACTATCGCGAAATGGGGGGGCCGCGTCCT
>JAACCY010000025.1 GCA_009937185.1 Planctomycetia bacterium | reverse complement strand
TTCCCTTGCTCGGGTTTCCCTTGCTCGGGTTTCCCTTGCTCGGGTTTCCCTTGCCTTTGGTCACTCGACTTCGCTTCCTCGTCTTGCACTCGAAGATGGTCCTCTCAGGAGTTCCTCAGAGGACGTTGCAGTATTTCAGCAATCCTCTTCGACTTGAATGTGCAGGGAATCTCCCCCACGAAGAATCTCGCGGGCACGATTCATACACTCGATAGCGTTATCACGCCCTCTAGCGCAGCCCATCGTACCTCCTCCTCGGATTTCGGGAAGAACCTCTTTGATCCTTCGGATCAAACTCTCTGGCACAACATTCTCAGGCGGTTCCAGTAGAACCCAGATCTCTTGCCCCGAGTATTCGATCCAATCGGACTTCCGAAGTATTCCACGTAACTTCCTGACAGTCTCTTCAGGATCTCCGAGTTCCTCGATGACGATGACGCCCGGTTTCACACAACTACGTTCAGAAGCATAGAGACGCGATTGCAACAGTCGTTCAAACCTGATTGTGGGATCCTCAAAGGACGGAGAGCCATCTCCTCGGGTTGCGGGAATAAGATTCTCGATATTCGGAAGCAATCCGAGTGCTCCCCAAAAGACAGATCTCGCCGACAGGGAGTCGACAGGCAAGAGCCCCAACCAGCAATCTTCCGCGGGAAGACCCATAAATGGTCCCAAAGTCCCAGGTTCTGATGGAAGAGGCGAGTTCCTAGTGATTTCATCACCCAACGCCCGAAAAACTTCTCCGGGATCTCGCCCACCCACTTTCACATCATGGGAATCCTCTTTGGGACGTAATTCAGCCCAGCCAAAAAATGCTTCATCACTTTCGGCCCAACGCTTGATGGCTTCCGTAGAAGTTTCGCCGGTCTGACGAGCATTCAGCAATGCTTCAACAAACTGAATCAAGTTCATACTGATCGCCGGGGCTACATATTTTTCTTTCAAATCCAGTTCCTGCTCAAGAGGTTCATAAACAGCCTGACTTAATTCCGAGAATTCATCTTTTTGCCATTCGAGCCTAATGTCTTCAACTCCAACTTCACGTGGAAAGGAATCCGTCATTTTCTCAGGTGGATGATTCCCCAAAAAGAGCTGCTCAATGATTTTATGATTCACATCCGAATCAAGAGGACGAACGAGGCTCCATAATGGTCCATAAGTTCCTGATCGATCTTCGCCTCGTAGAATGGCGACTGGTTTATTTCCTGCCCATTCGAGAAGATCATCAGCATTCTTTACAAATTCTTCCGTGACGATAACTCCACAATACCTACTAATATCTTGTCCATGTGAATCCGGCTGTGTGATGACGATGAAGCATTTATCGGGTCCCCAGCGCAGGTTCAAGGCGACAACATCATCCCCGTTCTTTTTCCCACCAAGAATCAGCACGCCTTGCTGTTTGGGGAGATCACCACTTCGAGCGGACTCTTCAACAAGTTGATTTTGTTTCTCGCTAAGTTCATAGATTTCACGGGATAATGAATCTGAGTTTTTTCGACGGCCATCACGGCCGATAAGAAAGTCCGCGCTCGGGTCCTTTTCTTCAGCCATCACAACTCCTCAATTGAAATCATTCGGAAACAAGTCCAGTACAGATATAAGCCAGCCACAGGTACGAGGCCGTGATAGTACGATGAAACCCTCATGAATCCTCGAGGTCAAGCATCAGGGTCGAATCAGCGGATTTCCGTATAGCGCCCAAAGTTACGCGAGGAGATACGACGGAGGAATTCTCCGGCCCTCTTCTCATCCTGATCTTTCGCTGTTCCAGCGAAAAAGCCAATACAATGCACCCGAACTCCCCTGTAACGATTCCAGGTCGAAACAGCCTCTTCGATCAGCAAACTGGATGTTTCTTTTCCAGCTGTCGGAGATCCGTCTGACAACAGATAAATAGTATCGACTTCCCGATGAGAAAAGGCGTTCTGGAGTGCATCGTATGTGTTCGTTTCCCCACCGGCTTCCAGATTATCAACAAAAGTCATCGCCTTTTTGATCAAGCTCCCTTTTGACTTTATCAATTTGGGAGACATCACCTGCAAATCTTCTGAAAAAGCAACCACAGTAAACTTACTCTTGGTGGTTAGCCCATCTTGCAATACTCGTTTCAATTGGTTCCTTGCGATTTCCATTCTGCTATCACCAACGGTTGTACTCGCCAACATGCTGCCAGAAATGTCGAGGAGGAAAACAACTCTGTCGCTGGCGATCTCTCCATAGAGGCCGTCTTTTACAGCCGTGGTGAGCGGCTTCTCTTCTGACATATCCGATTCGGAAATAATAGGACTCGGCTTCCAATCCTTCTTTTTATTCTCCCACCAGATCTTCCAACCTGAGGAATCGAGAGGGAAAGTCTCTCCGGTAAAGTTCTCTAATATGTCGCTGATGTCCTCGCGAAGTCGACCGTCAGCTTTTTCCAATAGTTTTATCAGTGCTGAAACCACATCTGAATGTGGATGATCCCTCAGCATTCGAACTGCAAAGGTCACAATCCAATCGGTTTTATCCTCAAGACGGTCGACAAATTCCTTACGAGATTCGTCTTTAGGCCACGATGGCATCACTCTCCTCGCATCAATCTGTGTTTCGAATCTTCGGGAACGCCGAACAATTTGTACAATACGGTCGTGAGCCCCTTCCGACTTTAACCCGCGAGCAATCCTTAAGGCTTCTTCATGAACCATGAGTGAAGGGTGTGACATACCCTTTTCAATCAGGATTAAGGCCGTGCCTCCCCCATCGAACTCAGCCAGAGACTCCATCGCATCGCAGATACCAGATTCGTCTCCAGATTTCAGGGCTTTCATAAATAAAGCCTGAGATTCCGGGAAATCACTCTCTGGAAATGCTGAAAGGGGAAGAGACAGTGTCAGTAAGAAAAATAGATTCAACATTTTCATGGCCTTTCTTCTCGAATGATCTTCACGATGGCTTTTTTCAAATCTGATCGGGATTGATTTTGCTCGATGACACCATCCGAAATGACTCGGTCTAAACTTCTCGCCAACAATTGTCGATGATCAGCATCTGTTTTCACCAGAATACTAACAAGCTCGTGCAGCACATGATCTGCTAAGGTATCCACGACAACCTCTGGTGCTATCGCAGCCAACTTTACTAATTCTTCTTCAAAGGTGTCGGGCTCCGAATCGTTGTCACGATAATGAGCCTTCAGATCCTGAACGCGCTCAGAGTTACGATAACTAGATCCAGATTCTTGAAGATGCTTGCTTTCCGCTTGGATAAACAGAATCGCAGTTTCACCGATCTCGATGATAGATCCATGCTCCGAATCGGCACTCTGGATGCTTTCACCATCCAGGAAAGTCCCATTCGAACTCCCTAAATCAGTGCATATCACACGATCAACATCCCGAGTGAGAGCGCAGTGCTGACGACTGAGAATGGGATCTTGAATGGTCACATTACAAGAACTCGATCGACCAAAAATCAATGTTCCGTCAATGATACGCATCGATTGATAACGGCCTTCGGATGAAACAACTATTTTCATGAGTCAGTTTCCTGAGAGTTGATCGTTGCTTTTGCGAGATCGACTAATTCGGCAGGAAGTCGAACAGGGCGCCTCTTCTTCATATCCACACTGGCGAGCACCGTGGCCCCAGTGCTGAGAAGATCACCCTTTGAATTCTTGACACGATATTCCAGATGGATTCGTGCCCCCTCACATGAAACTGGGATCGTTTCGATTTCGAGAAGGTCGTCATAAAATGCGGGCCTCAGGTATCTGACCGATACTTCAGAGACGAGCAATGAGATGCCTCTCTCCTCAAGAATACGATATGGCAAACCTCGTTGACGCAGCCACTCTGTTCGAGCGGTCTCAAACCAAACGACATAACGGGAATGATGGATGATTCCACCCTGATCCGTTTCCTCATATCGAGGTCTCAATCTCAGAACACCTTCACGATCAGGTTCTGAGCCAGTGACGTCTCTCATCACTGCTGCTCCTCTGAATTACCTGAAAGCTTGTCAAATCGGTGCTGAAACATTCGCCGAATCTCTGCTCGGGGATAACCCAAGTCGCAAAGTCTCAAGTACGACTTCACCGCTTTGACGCTCTGATCGTCATACATATACCTTCCCGACTCGGTCACAAGAGCCGGGTGGATGAGACGCATCGTTACCAGAGACTGAAGCAACTGCCGGGAAATCCCGGTTTGCTCCATCAAGTCCTTTGGTTTTAGCCAGTTCGTTTCGCTACACATAGTTACAGGTTAACACGGACTCCCATCTCAGGAAACGCAAGGTAGACTGTCTCTGGGAGGAATTGGAAATGAAATGGCATTGGATTCGACTGGAGGAGACCTCCAGCACTCAAATTGTGGCGAAGCAACTTGCAGAAGAAGATCCAGGTCAACACAGGATCGTGATCGCTCGTCGACAAAATTCCGGAAAAGGTCGTCGTGGAAATTCCTGGCAGAGCCCTGAGGGAGGCCTTTGGTGCACTTTGTCGATTCCGCTGAAGGGCCCCCCTGATCCATTCCTCAATCTACTCTTAGCATTAGCGGTCCAAGAGGGTGTTTTGGCCCTCCTCAAGGTATCTACAGGGCTCTCTATGAAATGGCCCAATGACCTTCTGGCGAGGGGACAAAAATGGGGAGGAATACTCTCTGAGGTGATCTCAGCGGGGAATGGGCAAGAAGTATTGATGGGACTCGGGCTGAATCTTCAGATTTCTGCCGCTGACCTTCAAAAAGAAACCGAAATCCCCTCCGATGCGACCTCTATCATGGCGGAATTCGGGCAGAGTCCCTCCCCTGAAGAGTCTCTGGAAAGTATCCTGTCAGTGTTCGAAGAGACCCTGAAAGAAGATACATCCCCTGGCGGTCGATCCCGAAATCGGCTGAGAATTGCATCTCATCTGGATACCATCGGCAGATCGATCATTTGGAAGGATCTTCAGGGCAACATTGGAGAGGGTGAAGCAGTGTCCATCGCCGAAGATGGAGCACTGATCGTCGAAATCGACTCAGCAGGTTCAAAACGCATGCTGGAATTGAGATCCGGAGAAGTCCACCACGTGCGGCCTGCAAATGATGGGTCCATGCCATCATGACGATGTAGAAAAGGTATTCCGATGACTCAGGACAGCCACCCCGGTGGTGACTGGCTAGAGCGATGCTGGCGACCCTTCGTCGAGAAGCACCCTGAACGTCAGGATCACTTTCTGACCGCTGGGGGTCTTCCGATAGGTCCCATGCAAGCTCATGACCTCAATGAGCCCGGTGCAGGGGAATTCCCATTCACTCGGGGAATCCATCCCAGTATGTACCGAGGTCGACTCTGGACGATGCGCCAGTATGCGGGCTACTCCTCCCCTACTGAGACCAATGCTCGGTTTCGCTATCTCCTTGAAAAGGGTCAAACCGGATTGTCCGTCGCTTTCGATTTGCCGACACAGATCGGCTATGACAGTGACGCCCCTGCCTCGTTAGGTGAAGTGGGAAGAGTGGGTGTTCCCATCAATACGATCGACGACCTGGATTTACTTCTCGATAGCATTCCTATCGATTCGGTCAGTATTTCAATGACGATCAATTCCACTGCTCCAATTCTTCTTGCGTTACTGGTCGCATTAGCAAAACGCAGAGGAGTGGATCCGAAAAAACTACGTGGAACTTTTCAAAACGATATTCTTAAAGAATTTATTGCGAGGGGAACTCAAAGATTCCCGGTAGAGCCATCGATGAGGCTCGTTGTTGATGTCATAGAGTACTGCCAACAGGAAGTGCCTTCATTTTATCCCATTAGCATCAGTGGCTACCATATCCGCGAAGCGGGCTCGACTGCTGCTCAAGAGATCGCATTTACACTTGCAGATGGTATCGCTTACATGGAAGCCTGCAAAAATCGAGGACTAGACCTCGTAGCTGTCGGTAGGCGACTCTCGTTCTTCTTCAACTCCCATAACCAACTCTTCGAAGAGATAGCGAAATTCCGTGCGGCTCGTCGTATGTGGGCAAATATTTGCAGATCACGATTCGGGCTCACCGATGAAAAGGCTTGCCAACTGAGGTTCCACAGTCAAACCGGTGGCTCCACACTCCAAGCCATGGAACCCTCCAATAATGTGGTACGTGTGACGATCCAAGCCATCGCTGCAATCCTAGGTGGCACACAATCTCTTCACACCAACGGTTGGGACGAAGCATTGTCTTTACCGAGTGAGGAAGCGGCCAGTCTTGCTCTTCGTACCCAACAAATTATTGCGAAAGAATCAGGAATCCCCGATAGCGTCGATCCACTGGGAGGTTCTCCATTTATTGAAGAGCTGACCGATGGAATTGAAAAAGAGGCTCTATCCCTCATCGAGGATATTGACGAACGAGGAGGAATGATCCATGCCATCAGAGATGGGTTTGCAAGAAGAGCTATCGAAGACAGTGCATACCGAGCACAATTAGATCAAGATTCGGGTGTATCAACTCCAGTAGGAGTCGAGCGAGACGGCGAAATTCCAGATGCGCCCTTTAGTGTTGATCCTGCGGTTGAAGCAATGCGAAAATCGTCTCTTGAGAAACACAGGGAAAATCGTGACAACGATCTTGTTCAAAATCATTTAGTAAAAATCGAAGAGGCTGCTCGTGGTGAAGTAAATATGATTCCGGTGATGATTAACGCTTTGGAGTCGGGCTGCACTCTTGGAGAAATTTGTTCGACTCTCACCGGAGTATTTGGGGAGTTTCAAGACCATGGCTAGAAGCGGACCCATCAGAATCCTATTGGCGAAACCTGGACTCGACGGTCATGACCGTGGAATCCGGCTTGTGCTTCGTGCGCTCAGAGATGCTGGAATGGAAGTCATCTACACGGGCCTGCGAACGAGTCCTGAACAGATCGTCAGAGCAGCCATCGAAGAGGACGTTGAGGCAATAGGCCTCTCCAGTTTGTCAGGGGCCCATGAAACTCATTTCCTTGAAGTTTCGAGACTCCTCACTGAACAAGGCGCAGAAGATGTCTTGTTGTTTGGAGGCGGCATCATTCCTAAACAGGATCTGGACTCACTGAATAACGCTGGCTTTCATCGTCTCTATCCGCCTGGAACACCACTAGAACAGATCGTAGCCGACCTCCAACAGCAACTCCGATCGAAAAGAAAGGGCGAGTGATGATTGCAGGACTTCAGATTGATCACGTCGGCATTGCCGTGAAATCAATCGAAAAATCACTCCAGCTTTGGAGAGACGGCTTAGGAGCCTCTGTCTCAGAAAAGGAAGAAGTTCCATCTCAAAAAGTGTTGGTAGCATTCCTCAACACAGGAGAAGGAAAAACAGAACTACTCGAACCTACCTCCGATGACTCCCCTATCGCTCGATTTATCGAGAAAAAGGGTGAGGGAATTCATCATATTGCATACAAAACTGAAGACTTGTCCTCAACATTGACACGTCTCAAAGAACAAGGTGCACAGTTAATCTATGATGAGGCTCAACCTGGTAGTCACGGAACGATGATTAACTTCATCCACCCAGCGACTTCTGGAGGAGTACTCATAGAACTCGTGCAATACCCTGCCGCTCGAGAGGAGCTCTCCTGATGAAGGAGAAAAATCGTGCAGAAGCCCGTGCCAGAATCGAAATCGCCAAAAATGGAGGCGGAGAAGCTCGTATAGAACGCCAACACAACGCCGGGAAATTAACTGCAAGAGAACGCATAGAAGTCTTTCTGGATCCAGGAACCTTCCAAGAACTGGATGCAATGGTCACCCATAGGTGTACCGATTTTGGTATGCAAGAGCGCAAAACACCTGGAGATGGTGTCGCTACAGGTTGGGGTGAAGTCCACGGACGAAGAGTCTTTCTTTACAGTCAAGATTTCACCGTGGAAGGTGGAAGTCTATCTGCAACCAATGCTGCGAAGATCTGTAAAATCATGGACATGGCTATCAAATCCGGAGCGCCACTTATCGGGATCAATGATTCCGGAGGAGCTCGCATACAAGAGGGTGTTGCCAGCCTAGGTGGATATGCAGATATCTTCCTGCGTAACACTATGGCTTCCGGAGTCGTTCCCCAGATCAGCGCCATTCTTGGGCCTTGCGCTGGAGGAGCGGTTTACTCCCCAGCCTTGACCGATTTCATTTTCATGGCTGAAGGAACCTCTTACATGTTTGTAACGGGTCCAAATGTTGTCAAAACAGTGACTCATGAAGAGGTCACTCAAGAAGAATTGGGTGGTGCCCAAACGCACGCCTCAAAAAGTGGAGTGGCACATTTTCGTTGCAGAGATGATCGCCATTGTCTGGAAGAAATAAGACGATTACTCACATATCTTCCAGCAAATAATCTGGAAGCTCCCCCAGTCTTGGAATGCTCCGATCCGATCGATCGTGCAGACCCCGGACTGAGTGATATCATTCCCGAAAATAGGGAAAAGCCATATGACATGCACGAGGTTCTCAGATCCGTCGTCGATAGAGATTCCCTCTTTGAAGTGCAACCCGAATATGCCAGAAACATCATCACTGCTTTTGCCAGAATGGACGGCAAGACCGTCGGCATCGTCGCGAATCAACCTTCAGTACTCGCAGGATGTCTCGATATTCAAGCGAGCGTAAAAGCAGCAAGGTTTGTTCGATTTCTAGATTGTTTTAATATTCCGATTCTCACCTTTGTAGACGTTCCCGGATTTATGCCCGGAACGGATCAAGAGTGGAACGGAATTATTACTCATGGAGCCAAATTACTTTACGCATACTGCGAAGCGACGGTTCCAAAATTAACGGTGATCACTCGTAAAGCTTATGGCGGAGCATACGACGTGATGTCATCGAAGCATATACGAGGAGATCTTAACTTTGCCTGGCTCTCTGCTGAGATCGCAGTGATGGGAGCAAAAGGGGCCGTTGAAATCTTATTCCGAAAAGAAATCTCAGGATCAGAGACTCCGACGGAAATTGCAGAACAACGAACCCAGGAATATGAAGATTTGTTTGCTAATCCCTTCACGGCAGCAGAGCGTGGATACGTGGATGCTGTTATTGAAGAACCAGAAACTCGTCGAAGATTGATTGAAGGCTTACGTCTTCTTGCCGGCAAGAGAGACAGTAACCCACCTAAAAAGCACGGGAACGAGCCGCTGTGAGCGCCAAAAAAGAAATACGAAAGGTACTCGTCGCGAATCGCGGCGAGATTGCCATCAGGGTTTTTCAGGCATGCAGAGAACGTGGTATAGAAACCGTTTCTGTTCACTCCGAAGCCGACAAATCGGCGCCACACCGTTTCGCGGCTGATGAATCTGTACTCATTGGGCCGGCTGCCCCCTCCGAATCTTACCTTCGAGTGGACCGCATCATTGATGCTGCCAAACAAACCGGAGCAGATGCGATTCATCCCGGTTACGGATTCCTTGCCGAGAATGCTCCTTTTGCAAGAGCTGTCGAGGAGGCAGGTCTAATTTTTATTGGTCCTACTCCAGAGCAAATCGAATCCATGGGAGACAAAGTTCAAGCGAGAGCCCTCATGATGGCGGCAAAAGTTCCCGTCATACCTGGAACTAAAAACCCCATCGAAGAAGAAGGCGAACTGATCAATGCCGCCAAGGATATTGGATACCCTTTGTTACTAAAAGCCGCTGGAGGCGGCGGTGGAAAAGGTATTCGAAGAGTAGATTCAGACGAAGAATTGGTTCCCGCATGGAAGCGTACCCGATCAGAAGCACTCGCTTCATTCGGCGATGATCGAGTTTACATCGAACGCCTCGTTCAGGGTGCTCGCCATATCGAAGCGCAGATCGTGGGTGATGGCCAAGGTTCTGTCTGGTTTCTAGGAGAAAGGGAGTGCTCCCTTCAGAGAAATCACCAAAAGGTACTCGAGGAAAGTCCATCTCCCGCAGTCGATCAACAACTAAGAGCCCGATTCCGAGACGCCGCAGTTTCCGGAGCAGCGGCATTAAACTACAGAGGAGCAGGAACGATGGAGTTCCTGTATGAAGAAGACAGAGGGGAATTCTATTTTCTTGAAATGAATACAAGACTACAGGTGGAACACCCAGTAACAGAACTTGTGACGGGTATCGACCTTGTCGGAATGCAACTGGACGTAGCTTCCGGTAGAGTCTTGGAACACTATCCGGATATTTCGATACGAGGCTGGTCTTTAGAGTTCCGAGTTTGTGCCGAAGACCCCTACAGGGATTTCATTCCTTCGACAGGGCAAATTCGTGGTCTGAGAATCCCCCATGCTCCATTTTGCAGACTAGATGGTGCTCTCAGAGAAGGACTCGAAGTTACGCCCTACTATGACCCAATGTTGGCAAAAGCCATCGTATGGGCAGAAGACCGAAACATGGCGTCGCGAAGACTCTCTTCATTACTTTCTCGCTTAAGAATCGGCGGTATTCACACCACTGTCCCTCTTGGCATTGAACTCTGTGAACAAGACTGGTTTCTTGCGGGAGACTTTGACACCACCACACTCGAAACTTGGCTCAAAGACAAAAGAGAAGGCTCGAGTGATCCCACTAACATGGAAATGATCGCCGCTATTATTGCAAGGCATGCTCTAGGTTCTTCTCTCAGCCAATCGACACCTGTTGATTATTCTGGAGGTGCATGGGGGAAAGCAGCAAGACGTGAAGGGACTGGAAATCAAATATCATGAAATATCAAATTGAATGGAACGATCTTCACGAAAACATCGAAGCCCACCCGGATCCCACTGGGCGAGAGTGGTCGTTCACACTCAATAATGGATCTCAGGTCAAAGCTAAAGTAGACGTTATTGAAGAAGGTACCGTGCTCCGGCTGATCACCAGCGGTGAGACACATACCATTACACTGCTTCCAGGTAATCAGGTGGGATCACCCATCAGATTCCTACTCAATGCCGAATTGGTCGAATTGGGTGTCCTCGACCCCGTCGACTTAATTACAAGAGAGGTTTCGAATTCTGGCCCGGGAAGCGGTTTAACGATCATTGAAAGCGTGATGCCGGGAATCGTTAGAAAAATACTCGTCCAAGAAGGTGATTCCGTTGAAGCGGGACAACCCTTACTTCTTTTAGAAGCCATGAAGATGGAAAATGAAATACTCGCACCTGAGGGAGGAACCGTAACCCGCTTGCATGTATCCGCAGGTGATACGGTTGCAGCGGGAACAATAATGGCACACATCGAAAAAGACGACTGATCAGCGTCCGAACGGATTATCTTTCACAACAGGCTTCTTCTTTGGAGTTTCCGTTTCCTCCTCTGAGTCTTCTTGAACAGGATCCTCTTTTTGAGGAGCTTTCTTCTCAGGGTTCCCCTTCACACCTGATGACTCACATGGCTTGCATAGATCGAATTTCTTGCCTTTGCAAGCCTCGCATTTCGAAGCTTTCCCACCTTTACCTTTGCAATCCTCACACTTGGACTTTTGCTTTCCATTACATGTAGGGCATTCGATTTTCCCTTTACCTGAGCATGTCGAGCATCTCGTCTTTACTTTTCTACCTTTACTGGCATCAAATCTTTCATAGACACCTGCTCCACCACAACGTCGACAATCCAATGCCCCTTTTTCTTTCCTTGCGCAAGAACGACATTCAACGTCTCCACGTCCAGTGCATCGGGGACAGGGATCAATTTTATCTCCTTTGCCCTCACAGGAACTACACGCGATTTTCCCGGTAGCTTTACAAGGACGACACCAACTATCTGGATACTTATCCTTCAGAAATTGAATTTCGGCTTTTTTTAATCGAACACGAACGCGCTGAGCTTGGGATTTCATTCCTTCTTTTTCACACCAAACAATCAAAGCTTGATACCCGTCAAGGTCAGTGGGTTTTATAGCGCTCAGTTTCTTCTGGAACTCTTCTTCGAGCCCACGCCCTTCTTCGATTCGCTCTATCGAATCTACAGGGATCGTCATCTCCGCTTTAGATTTCCCAACTTTAATTTCAACTTGAATAGATGTCTCAGTGCGTGAAATTATTTTCCCAGTGATTTCCCTACCGGTTTTCAGAATTATGACTTCGTCGCCATAACAAAAAGAACTTGAAATCAAAACACAACAAACGATGAATGACGCTAATAGAGAATTATTCATCAAGGCCTCCAGTTGTAGTAGATTTCTCATTTGGGCGAACAGACTCTCTTGACAGATGCACGCCAGACTCTTGCTCTTGCAATGGGAGTCCTGGTGGGTCCAACAATAAACCTTTACGAGATTCGGGAGCTAATGAAAGTAAGGGACGCTGATTTCGGCCACCAAAATAAGTGCCTAAACCAATGAAGAAAAATGTAGTCCCCGTATTCAATAGGAAATCTCCCCGACTCAACAAATAAGTAAACATCGTTGTGCCAGAAGAAGGAAACACTTCTTTACTCATTACTAAGAAATACGTGAATGGAGTTGAGAACATTGAATAAGTGGGCACTGCATCAACATTCGCAACATACACAATGGCCATACTCAATACCAATACAAGCTGGAATGAAAACGTGACCGAAGCAGAGAGAATACTTCCAAATCCTGCATGGGCCAGACACCAAGCGATTGCCACCATTGAGCAAAGCCAAGATATCCAAACAATAAAGCTACCTTCACTCTGCAACATTACGGCGTGAACTAAACCAGAATCGACATTACTTCCTAGCTTCGACAAATCGACAACTGAACCGACCTTCAGCAGAATTAGAAATAAACTCAGAACCGCAAACGAAAACAGTAAGTTACGAATTCCACCCGAGACAAATGGATAGAGAATCCTTCCAAGAAGAGGCTTCTCTTTTGTCAGTAATGCAGCCGACAATGGAACCCCAGGATCCTCGGCGGCAATCCGGAGTAGTGGTAGCGAAGAAAGAACCATTCCGACCATATAAATGGTCCAGTTTTGAGAATAATTCCGAACCGAAACTGAACCCGGCACGTTAGCAGCCAAGAGTTCAAAAAATGCAAAAATACCAAACAGATAAAATGCGAATATATAAATCCTGAGAGGAATACTTCGTAGGGAATTCACTGGCGAAATACTGAAAGAAGCGCCAAGGAGACCTGCGACTAAGACAAAGAAACCTAGAAACCAATAAATCAGCACCTCTTTACTCGATAAATAATTCGACGAAGGTCCTAATACTGAGGAAAGAAGTTCGCCATTCGAATACGCGTTGAGCGCAAACACCGTCGCGAAAAGAACCGGCATTGAGAACATGGCTACGATTTGCAGATTAGATCTTGTCGCATTACTCGACATCGCAGAAGAGAAAAGTCCAGCAGCGCAGATCAAAGCTGCATAGGCAATATGAATCAAATACTCAAACACGACTGAGAACAACGACACTCCTCCGATGAGGGTTGTCAGCATCAATAGCGGCGCAGAAAGCATCATGATATAGATACTTAAGCTGATTAAGGCGAAGTATTTGCCTCGAATAATTTCAAACGGACTCAACTCTGTACACTTTAAGAGAGGCCATGTTTTGTCAATACGTTCAGAAGTGATGCTATTTCCCGAAAGAAATGGGAAAACTAAACCGATAACTAAAAATTGAAGCGAAAAATACAATGAAACAAAGTTTTCAGTCACCACACTCACAGGATCTTCATATCTCCGAAAACCGAGGCCAGTAGAGTTCACGAAAAATGCGAGCACAATTCCAAAGATCGATAGATACAAAAACTGAATCAACAGCCAACGGTTCTTTTTCAATGTAAGAATCAAATCTTTTTGGACCATGGCAAACCCAAAAAACTTAGCTATCATTCCTTTATTCATTGAACCTCTCCAGTCGTGAGAGACATGAATATATTCTCCAGATCGTCTTCTTCTTTATGTATGCCGGAAAGTACATAACCATTGCTTGAGAGCGATTTCCAGACTTGAGAAACGTCTTCGTCTGCACCATTCCATTCAAATGAAAACTTCTTGCCCTCCGTAGACAAAAATCGTAAATGCGGGAATTCACTCAAAAACTTCTCGAGCTCCGGACCAGGAGCCTGAAGCAGCAGAACCTTAAAGGTGGAGCTACCAGAAACTAACTTTTTCTGTATTTCTGTCAGGGTTCCATTCGCTACTATTTCGCCCTTTTCGATAATGCTGACAGAATCACAAATCGGAGAGAGCTCCGACAATATGTGACTCGATAAGAAAATGGTCTTCCCTAACCGCCTCAATTCGAGAATCAAGTCTCTAAACTCTATTCGCGCCCTTGGGTCGAGGCCACTTGCAGGTTCGTCAAGGATTAACAGTTCAGGCTCATGAATCAAAGTTTGGGCAAGGCATAGTCGCTGGCGCATTCCCTTCGATAACGAATTCACTTCGCGATCAAGGAGATCCCCAAGGTCAGTGAGCTCCACGACATCAGAAAGCACGGACTTCTTTTTTGTTCCATAAACTCGTCTCGTCAGGGCAAAAAAGTCGAGATATTCACTGACCGACAAGCCGGAGTAAACTCCCACATGATCGGGCATGTAACCCAATCTCTTTCGAACCTCAGCAGGATGCGTCAATACGTTATAGCCACAGACCCATACTCCACCAGAATCAGGAACCTGAAGCGTAGAGATCACACGAATACTGGTAGTTTTTCCTGCACCATTTGGGCCAATAAATCCATGAATAACCCCCCGGGGCACATCGAAACTGACATTGTCTACGGCTTGGACTTTCCCAAATCGTACGCTCAAGTTTCGAACCTGAAGTATTTCAGAATTAATATCCATCACTTCATGCCCCCTATAACTTTCACTTTTTGGTCAGGGCGGAGTTCTAGATCTACTAATTTATCGCGGGTAAGAAGTTCTCCTATATCGATCTCTGTATTGTTCTCCTTCAGCTCAGTAAACGGGACTATATGCCCGTCGTGTTCTCTATCACTAGATCGATTCAGCGTCTCAGGAATCGACTGGTCGAGCTCCACAAACGATCGATTTACAAGAAATGTTATCGATCTTGGATAACAAGACCGAGTATCTACGAGATTACCGGATTCGTCCTCTTCAATAACTATTCTTGAATAGCGCTGGAGAGAAGAATCTAAAAAACAAAACTCGTCTAAAGGCCCTAGTGTTCTTTTTTGAGTTCTAGAGCTCGGATTAAAAACACCTTCTACGATCTGTAAATAACAGGCTCGTTCATTTGCTTCAAAATATAGATTTGTAATAACATTATTTCGTTTATTGATAATGAGAACGCCGTCTGTATCAGAACGCAAATCGATTCCGTAATAGACGATACCAATGACAAATATCAAGATTCCCATGAGAAGGCATATCGCGGGCTGCACCCAAATTAATGAAGACAACTGTCTTCTTTTCTTTAAATAGACTCCAACACATGGAATCAGCAAGAAAACATAAAAGAATCCAACTGATAAAGCCCATTGACTCGGATTACCTGAATTCAGTTCACCGTATAGATCCTTAGCCTGATCGTCCGCCTCTGTTTTCAAAAGGACACCGGGTCCTTGATAAACCACGCTTTTGAGAGACATTGGAAACGCTGAGGATTCATTTTTTGGAACAACCATCCAAGCACCCAATTTTTGACGTTGAATACGAAGGCCAGAGATCGTCAAGTCCGCTGAACCATTACTTGAGGGCATCCATTCGAGACCTTCCCCTTCTGGTCCTGGAATAACAACAACTATCAGCCCTCGACTGACCGCAGCATCGAGTGCCTCTCTTTGGCCAACACTCAGATCGTTTTTCCCAACAGCCTCCAAGTATACTTGCTGGATCGCTAATAGCGGACGGACGGATTCTGGTAATGCTAACGGGGAATATTTCTTTGGGATTTCGGGATCGAAAATTGATAAATAAGCTTCAGAACCGATCGCCTTGATATTGTTCCCGATTCGAAGAGCACGAGGAAGTGGATCTTCGACAGATCCATGACTCGGTAATCTTAAGTATGCTTTATTCGACATCCCATTGTTTCTCCAGCGAGGAAAGTCCATCTTGGAATCTTCAAGCACCCGAAAACTGAACTCGAACTCATTAACAAAACTTTTGTAGTTCTGACCTTTACTAGAGAAAGCATTCGGGATTCCCCGGAGAACAGATTTCGTACTATTCTTGAGGATTGATATCTGAGAATGATATGTAAAATTCGTTGGCTGATTCGAATAATTTATACTTTGGAAATCGACATCGATCACCAAATCCGAATCACTTTGATTCGATACAGTTATCATTATGGGGATGCTATCAACACCGTTTCTTCTTAATATCTCACAGAGGTTTTTATTCGTCTTCCCCAAAACCTCGACGCTCAAATAGAGATCTGTCGTTCCTTTCGGCGAGTTTTCTCGAGAGGCGACAACAGCTTGACCTTCCAAATCCGAAGTAAAAGCCTGCGCAACGATGGACACCAATATAAATATGAACGGGAAAGAATTCTTGAGTAGAAGCGTTCTTATCAAGGTTTTCAAAACACAAAGTTCCTATCAATTTTGGTCAGCATCGACTTCTTCTAAAGAATGAAAAGACGACCGCCCATCCACTGCGTCACGTAAAATACTCTGGTTCATGTATTCTATTTGGCCGCCACTCGGGAGACCTCTGGCTAAACGTGTCACGCGAAGCTGAAGCTCTGAAAGAGCTTCTGTCACCAGCAATGCGGTCCCATCTCCTTCGAAATCGGGATTCAGAGCTAAGATCACCTCTTTGATTTTTCCCTGACGACACCTATCGACTAATAGGTTTAGAGACAAATGCTCAGGGCCCCGCTCATCCATTGGAGAAAATGTAGCTCCAAGAACATGATATCGCCCCCTGTAAGCGCCACTGCTCTCCAAGGCTCTTAAATCCTTAGGTTGCTCTACGACCAGAACAGAGAAATCGTCTCTGCTCGAATCCTCACAAATGGAACAGAGTGCTTTATCGCAGATGTTCAAGCACTCCTCGCAACGTTTCAGATCATCCTTCACCTTTCGAATCGCTTCGGCGAGTTCCATCGCTTCAGTTCTCGAAATTTTTAGGACATGATACGCCAAGCGCTCAGCACTCTTTGCTCCGATACCCGGCAATTTCGAAAACGCACGAATCAAATCACCCAACAGCACATCTTCAGCCATTAGGACTCCTACATCATTCCTGGAAGAGACATTCCGCCGGTAACTCTGGAGGTTTCTTGATCGGAGAGTTCCTTCGCTTTTTCCAACGCTTGCTGAACTGCAACAAGAACAAGATCTTCCAACATATCCGAATCTTCCGGATCGATGACCGACGGATCGATTTCAATCTTTAAAACTTCCTGGGAACCACTGGCATAGACTTTAATCATGCCACTACCAGACTCTCCCATGACAGTCCTCTGCTTCAGGTCGTCCTGAACAGCCTTCAGTTCTTTTTGCATTTTCTGGGCTTGTTGAAACAATCCCCCGAGATCACCACTCACCATTTCATTCTCCTTCATTCAAACCGTTCGCGAAGAAATCCTTCAAGGATCTAGTTTTTTTTCCTTCGGGCCTTTGAAGAAAAGATTTCTTCAGCTTGCTTTACCACCTGTGGTGGCTCTTCATTTTCATCATGATAAGTTTCTTCCGCAGGCCGGCTATCCCCACTGGAGAACTTGACGGAACCTTGCTCGATACTCAACTTTCCATAGACTTTTTCCCAATCACTGACTGCTTTTTTGGCTTCAGGAGCACTCAGGACTTTTTCTAATGATTGACTGACGACTAATCTCCAGCCAGCGTCACTATTTTCTAGTTTGGAATCGGTCACATAATGCCGAGAAAGCATGCTCGAAACTTTTTCAAATCGTGCTCGTAGATCATCTGCTTCAGAAACTCTCGTAGCATGCTCCTTCACCTTCGATGGAGAAGGTGGATTCAGAGTGCCCGCTCTGTCGAGAGAAGAGGTACTATCCATTGCAGAACTTGGGAGTTCACGTAAAGCCTGAAGTGCACCCTGTGCTCGCCCCACTGTTGTCGGAGTGGATTTTGGCTGGTCTTCATTTGGACTCGCCGTCTCACTCTGCAAAGGCTTATTCACGACCTTATCTTCTTCAATTTTCATTTTGGAATCACCCGAAACCGGTCGGCTCGAAGGCTCACTGAGAACCTCTTCGACTCTTGCAGATTTCATCTCCGTAGAGACCATACTGGAAGTGCCTCCTTTTACAGGAGAAGACAAGCCCGTTCTGATCAGAGCTGGAAGTGTTCCAATCCTCATCAAGGCGAGCTCTAAAACCAAATCGCCTCTGTCTTGATGCCGAAGTTTTTGTCGAGTTTCTTGCAAAATCTCCTGCGCTAGGAGTTGCCGCTCAACTTGATCCTCTGTCCAGCCAGCAGCTACACCCTTATGGAGTTCTGCCCTGAGGGCTTCCATCAATTGTTCCGTGAGTACAGATGGTTCAGTTCCTGCATCCAGTATCGGATTCAATGTTTCAATCACCTGTGGCAATTGTCCCTGCCACAAAACTTCCATCAGTTGATTCAATGATTGAGGAGAAACTCTCCCGGTAATTCTCAGTAAATCGTCCAGCACAGGCTGGTTTCCGGCAAATGCGAGTATTTGATCGAGTAGGGACTGAGCATCTCGCATCCCGCCCCGTGCCAAGGAAGCCACTTCCTTCAACAAACCTACGCCCGGACTGGCCTTTTCGATTTCACAGATTTTTTCCAAACGGCGAACGATGTCCTGCTGCGAAATCGATGAAAAATCGCACCGCTGACAACGGCTCAGTACCGTTGGAAGAATCCGCTCCGGTTCAGTGGTCGCAAAAACAAACTTCACATGAGGAGGAGGTTCTTCCAAGGTTTTGAGAAGCGCATTAAAGGCCTCCCGAGTCAGCATATGAACCTCGTCCAAAATAAAGACTCTGTAACTGCCTTGCGTCGGAGCGTACTGGACATGCTCTATCAGGCCACGGATGTCATCGATTCCTCTGTGGGAAGCACCATCCATCTCTGTGACATCAGAATCTTCACCCCGAAAAATTCTCTCGCACGTTGAGCAATTCGCACAAGGTGCAGCATCTGAAGAATTTGGGCACTGCAACGCAGCTGCAAAGATTCTCGCCATGGAAGTCTTCCCCACTCCCCGGGGTCCACAGAACAGATAGGCATGAGCCAAACGATTCTGAAGAATGGACTGGCGAAGGGCTTCTGCTACGGCCTCTTGTCCAACCACGTCAGTAAAGGTTCGAGGTCGGAATCGCCGAGCGATCACCTGATAATCAGCAGCCCCAGAACCGTAGTCAGGAGCGCTTTTTGGATGTTCAGAAGAATGATTATTCATGCCCACATCAGAACCCCGATTATCCTCACTCGCAAGGTCTCAGACCGAGCCATACAGGCAATAAATAAGCATCTTGAGATGGGGTAAATTAAAGCATTCGGGAAGGATAAGCGGAGATGATAGGAAATGAAAAAGACCGGAGCCCGAAGCACACCAACGGACACCGTGATGGCTGCTCCCGTCAGGGCCTGACCAGGTTCACAGGCCGCCAGTCGCCCGGACCCCGGAATTCAAGAACAAGTGTGGCGGAGAGGGAGGGATTCGAACCCTCGGTACGCGTAAACGCACACACGCTTCCCAAGCGTGCTCCTTAAGCCACTCGGACACCTCTCCGAGTCGAATCTTGCAATCAATGCCCAGAACGAATTCTGAGCCGGGATATAGTATCCCCGTTTCTCATGAAATTGCCAACCGATCATGACCTGAATAATCCATGAATTTAGGGTTGATCACGATCCTGCTCCCCAACCATGTCCAAGTAGGTCACGGCGTCCCGCCTGATTTGGCAAACCAAATAGCAGAAATATTATACAAACGACTTCAATCTGGATAAAGACCAAGCTCCATGGCGGCAACAACATGTTTAGAGGGTCTCTTAAAAAACCTGTGCACGAGTTTGAACAATGTTCTCTAGTGAACTCAGATTTACTGACAAGGCGTGGCGGATACTCGTCGACTTTTAAGTTGGTTGGCGGAGAGGGTGGGATTCGAACCCACGGTACCCGTGAAGGCACACCGGTTTTCGAAACCGGCCCATTCAACCACTCTGGCACCCCTCCGCATTAATTTCTGTCTCGTGATAACACTGGTCACCTGATCTTTTTACACCAAGCAAGATCTAGGGATCAAGATTACAGAATCAAGATTACAGGATCATGATTACAGGATCATGAT
>JAACCY010000167.1 GCA_009937185.1 Planctomycetia bacterium | reverse complement strand
CGATCTTCCAACTGTTGTTTTTCCACACCCAGATTCTCCGACAAGGCCCAATGTTTCTTTACGACCCAAGGAGAAACTCACTCCGTCGACCGCCTTGACCTGCCCGGTCACTTTGGAAAAGATTCCAGATCGTATTGGGAACCAAGTCTTTAGATCTTTGACCTCGAGAAGAGGTTTTTTTGCTTCACTCATCCTGAGCCTCCGGTACCCGCAGTCTTGTTTTTAGCGATTTCACTCCAGTGATGACAAGAAACCTGGTGGTTTTCAGCAGCCTCGGAGAGTTCTGGTTCAACCTGTGCACACTCGTCAGTAGCGAAAGCACAACGGGGACGGAACTTGCATCCGCTAGGGAACTGCAATGGATTCGGAACGTTACCCTCGATCACTTCGAGGCGATCGCTTTCTTTTTCAAGACGTGGCAGAGAACGAAACAAACCTATGGTGTAAGGGTGCTTCGGCTTCTCAAACAGTTCTTCAACAGGAGCACTCTCGACCACCTTGCCAGCATACATGACAACCACATGATCAGCATTCTCAGCGACCACTCCCAGGTCGTGAGTGATCATAAGAATCGCCATGCCTTTTTCTCTCTGTAGGTCTCGCAAGAGCTCAAGTATTTGTGCCTGAATCGTCACATCTAGAGCCGTCGTCGGTTCATCAGCGATCAGCAATGAAGGATTGCAAGCCAAGGCAATGGCGATCATCACTCTTTGCTTCATTCCACCGGAGAGTTGATGAGGATATTCGTCGACACGTTGCTCTGGAGAAGGAATCCCCACTTGCTTCAAGAGTTCGATACTTCGGGCATGAGCCTCTTGACGAGACAGGCCCTGATGCAGGCGAAGAGATTCACCAATTTGGTCACCCACCCTGAAAACGGGATTCAGACTCGTCATAGGCTCTTGGAAAATGACAGAAACTTCATTTCCCCGGATCTTCCGCATCTGCTCTTCACTTTTTTCGAGAAGGTTTTCACCCTTAAAGATGATTTTACCTCCGACATATTTACCTGGAGGCGTAGGGACCAATTGAAGAATGCTCATCGCGGTTACTGATTTCCCACAACCCGACTCTCCAACGACTCCCAAAGTCTCTCCCGGCTTGATGGCATAGCTCACCCCATCGACAGCCTTTGCCACACCATCGTCGGTATAGAAGTATGTCTTCAACTCTTCAATCGATAGCAGTGGCTCATTACTCAACGGGAGTCTCTCTTCCGGGCGATCGCATCGATCTCAACATCCACACCTTTAGGTAACGCGGCAGCCTGAATACAGACTCGCGCAGGAAAGGGTTCACAAAAGAAACCAGCGTAGATCTCGTTGACGGCGGCAAAATCCCCCATATCTGAGAGATATACCTGAGTCTTAACGACGTCTGACAACTCGCACCCAGCGGCCTTCAACACTGCACCTAAATTACTCAGTGCCTGTTGTGCCTGATCCTGAATCCCTCTCTTGATGGAACCATCTCCCGGAACCATTGGGATTTGTCCAGAGCAGTAGACCCAACCATCCACCTCTATTGCTTGGGAGTAAGGACCCATTGCGGCCGGTGCATTCTCTGTACTGATCGATTTTTTTTGATCCAGCGACATTTGTCAGGACTCCTTCCGAGGGGAGGTCTAGTGGAAAGTCTTTGAGACCTTCGGAAGCTCCCAGTGAGGAAACGTTCCGTCGACGATACTAACGGGGGTCCGATCAGGTTTCCAGCGAGCCTGAATCGAGTCTCCGATCCAATTCAGCAGAGAGCTCCGATGAAATACTCTCGGGGAGCGAAGAACTGACATCGCCGCCAAAAGCAGCAATCTCCTTAATGTGTCGACTGGAGAGATGGGAGTATTCCAAACTGGGCAAGACGAAGACCGTCTCGGCCCCGAGATCTCCAGATATGGATCGATTGGTCAGAGCCATGGTGTACTCCGCCTCAAAGTCCGCAAATGTGCGAATTCCCCGCAATAACAGCCTTGCAGACTCTTGCTTGAGTAACTCGACCACGAGGCCATCAAACTGAACCACTCGGACCCCTGAAATCCCATCCGTGGATTTCCTCAACCACTGAACTCGTTCATCCGACGAAAAAAGTGATTCTTTTTGCCTGTTGACGGCGACTGCCACGATCAGTTCTTCGAACATCCGGGAACCACGTTGGATCAGATCCAAATGCCCTTTGTGAGGGGGATCAAAAGTGCCGGGATACACTGCCTTACTCATGTCACCGACTCCTTTCATGCCGTTCTGGCTGGAGGATTGGAAGAGTGCCTACCGCTATGGGAAGGCCCGTCGAGAAGGGAGTCCCCTTCTCCTCAGGAATGATCATGGCGGTAATTCTGAAGGCTGAAAACAAAAAAAGAGGGGGGGCCGAAGAAACACCCGAATTCTTAGGGTTTACCAGGGACGTCCTCTGGAACCCATTCCCGCACGTCCCCCCTGCAGCGCACCCAGCCATTCTCTCAGTCCGATTTCCACACGGAATGTGGTGTCATCAGTGATTCCGGCTTCGACATCGACTCCGAATCCGATTCTGAAAGTTCGGAAGTTTCGGCCGACTTCCCACCATTGACCCAGAACATCTTCGTTATCGAGGTCATATTCGACAAATAATCCAAGATCCCAAAGAGAAGAGGCCAGATATCGACCTCCCATAAGAAGAGTCTCCTGATATTCGGGACGATTTCGCCAACTCGCCTCAAACAGACCTGACGAGGGATCCAACCAACGAAGACCGGCGTTTTTACCCCGATC
The DNA here is from genome assembly GCA_009937185.1 of Planctomycetia bacterium. Classification (GTDB taxonomy): domain Bacteria; phylum Planctomycetota; class UBA8108; order UBA1146; family UBA1146; genus UBA12191. Next base: position 12,349 of record JAACCY010000167.1, on the reverse strand, counting down.
TTCACCGAGACCCAAATCTTGGCGACTTTCTCCGAACAAACTCCAGCCTCCGGAACCGTGAATCACCACTTCAGAGAAGAGATCACCCCATGACTCTCCCGCATTGTCCCGATCCGCCTCAGGGTAAAAGAGTGCATCGACTCTGAGTTCAGCGACAGCCCGATTCCCCAGTCGATACAACTTTTCTCTATCCGTTCTCGATTGGCGTGTCTGGAAACGATGCCCCATCGACAAGGTCACCACATCTAGGTTCTGAAGTTGATCGATGGAGTCCATCGAATAAGGAACATCTGCGATATCAAGAGTGGTATCGAAGAGACTCGAGTAGTTCGCACGAAAATCGACCACGTGACGGAGATCTTCTATTTCTAAGGTTTCATTCCGAACGTTGAAAACTCTCGAAAATCGTGTGGCAGCCTCGACCCCCGCTGAGAGTATCGATCGATCTTGTTCTTCCAAATTTGTCGAAGTCCAACTGGTCCAACGAAGACCCGCAGATGGAATCACATTGAGCCAACGGGAAGCAACGATGGGCCGTAAGACCTCTCCCCTTATATCGATTCGTCGAACCTCAATGGCTGGATCCAGAGATCCCGTTTCAGGGATGGATTCGAGATCGGCATAAACCAGATCCGAATCAAAACGAAATCCACCGGCAATAGGAGCGTCTAAAGCTCTGAATCGAAATTCAGGTTTTTTCTCGAGTGCAGGAACGAAGTCTTCATATTTTGATTCAACAAGGACACTGGCGGAATAAGCTCCTCCCAGATCCTGACGCAACGAGAAGAAGTTCTCTGGCTTTTTGACGGCTCTCGATTCCACACGAAAGAACTCATCGACGAAACCGGCATCGCTTGCAGATGCATACTCAACATCGATCAGAGTGCCTCTCGCAAATCGTGCATGCAAAAAGGCTCTTCCCCGAAAACGATCGGGATCAGAGATCACTGCTCCATCGGTATCCTGAGTCGCCTTGTCCGAGATTTGCCAATAGGAGCCATATCCAAAAAGCTCCAGCCTACCGTCGGGATCCGCTGCCCAACGCAGAGGATCTCTCCCCAATTCAAAATCCAAACCATATCCAGTGCCACGCTTGGAAAGTTGATCGACTCTCGGGGTCAAATCAAACTCATCTTCAAATCGTGAGGGGATCAGGAAATCACCATTCCAGGAAGTATCGATCCGTGATCCAAAACGATTGGAGTCAGAAATCCGAAGATCACGCAATGGAAAAGATCGACCCCAGCGGGTATCCCATGTAGTTCTTGGGAACGGAACCACAGGCACCCCAAAGATTTCCAATCGAGCATCTTCCACCTCAAACATGTATCCGCCCGGTAAATCTTCATCGGCTCTTTGGTCTATTTCCTCGCGAGGACTGGCAGATCCTTTATCGGCAATCAGTGCCCATTCCGGATGATCAAAGTCATCTGTGGTGAAAACGATGCCACGCCCCTGAATACCTTCGAAATCATCTACACTCAGAAACTGTGCTGCGATACCCAAGGTAGAAACCGTTGTCCCGGAATCACTGACTTCGGAAACGCCAGCCACCCATGACTCCGCCATACGCCTAGACCTTCGAGGGTCATCTCTTGGAAGAGTTCTGAGGGTCTCAATCAATTCCTGAGTGAGACGAACCCGAGCTTCAGTCAGCACCATACGTTTTGTTGCGACTTCTAGAAAAACCGATTCCGCTTGGAATGTCTGCACACCCCGTTTCAACAAGACTCCGCCCATCGCTAAGACTTTGGGATTCACCGGTCCCGATTCAGCATCGACCCCATCGACATAAACTCCAACAGCATCGGCTCTCAGCGAAAACCCTCGTCCTTCGAGCAAAACATTGCCCAGAACGACAAGAGATCGACCACCATCTTGAGTCGAAATATCCGCCTCAAGTCGGTCGTAAAAAATGGAGATATCTTCGTCAGAACCAAAGAGTCCTGTCGTGGTTTGGGCAAAAAGAGGCGGTGTACTGATGAGGAACAACAGGAACAAAGCGAGGGAGAAGACCTTCAAATGAGGAGGGGAACTCAATCCAGACACCAACCCCTCAGTTGCAGCTGGAGCAGTATCTAGAGCAACTACTGGCGTTGTTGAATCCGAAAACAAGCGATTCAAAAACCCAGTGCCCTTTATCGAATTTTCCGATTTTGGCATGGAGCCTCCCCGAAGCGAGTAGATCTGGCGTCGATCCCCTGAACGGAGAACACGTTAGACCTTTCAACGGGAGGCATCCAGAACTTCCACAAACGGCGACTAACGAGAAGCGCCACCGGCCTTGATTCGGACCTGAAGGAGGAAATTGATCAATAAATTTTCAATCGTAGCCTCGTTATGAGAACTGCTCTGTTTTCCAAAGTGCGAAATGACATGAATCACACGCCCCTTTTTCACCGGAAATGTCACCGCAACGGCTCCTTCTCCACAGGTTTCACGCAATTCGTCACTATCGATCAAGACCTGTACTTTTTTGGACTGGATGTCCAGGCTTGGGCTCTCTTTGTCAATTTTCCACCGATGTTGAATCAGTTGGATATCTGGATCCTCAATATCGGTAGGTCCATCGTCAAGACCCCCTCCGACACCTGTTTTTCCCCGGTCAGCATCCACGTCTCCCGGATCGTCCTCCTGTTTGGGATCATAATTATCTTCATCGTCATCTTCATCGTCGAGATCATATTTTTTTCTACGTAGAGCATTGAGGTCTACGGGCGGCACAAAGACTCCACGAAGGAGTGGATGAGCGGTCATACCCTTTTCGGGAGTAATTCCAAAATCACCGCCCTCTAATGCCGTCCCAGATCGAAGGAACTTACTGAATCCGATCTCAAGGACTTCAATCAAACACCAATCTTCAGTGAAGAGGTAACCCCCCTTTTCGACAAATCTCACGATCTTGTCGACGGCATGCTGATTCATTTTGAATTGAATCTCGTCATGATTTCCCGGGCCCGTGCAACGGTGCATTCGGTTACCGGTGTACTCTCCAGGCTTGTGCTCTGGATTCTGACAAAACTTATGGATGTGGGTGCAGTTGATGAAAATGGCAGCGACGTCATCGAGTTTGTATGAAGATTTTTCGAGTTCTCCTTTTTCGACGACCGAATGAGGAATATTGATGCGCTCCAACACGTGCTCAATGTGGTCATAGTTGGTGTCGAAACCATTCTTCGCTCGAGGCCCTTTGATCACGAGAACCCTGCCGGGGGCCAATTCTTCGAGCCCCATGAATTGACGCGCCCTCACGGGATCGAGAGGTCGGGCTAATCCGGTTGTGGAGGTATGATTTTCAGCCTCGTCGCGAATAACTTTCAATCCACGACTTCGCTCTCGCTCCCACCAGCCTTCCCAGTTAATCAAACTATTTCCGAGTTGTTGCATCGTCAAAGCTTCCAAAGCGGAGATCAGTGCCTTTTTCAATTCTGTGGGAGGCTTCTTGCCTCCTTTTTCTTTAGCATCTTCTCTCGCAAGGATTGGCATCAATACATCGACTGTACGTCGCACAGGAATTTCAGCAGCGACATCCACCGCCATGATTTGCATATCTTGAGGGCAATATTCCAGCACTCGACGAATCACTCGATTCACATACTTGCTACGTGTTTTACGTAAAGAATTCAGAAGATCTCTCGAAACAGGCTTCGATTTATAACGGACGACGAACTCACCCATTTCGGTAAAAGCGTCTGCCCCTTTAAAGCCGGCGACTCCTTGCAATAGATACCAATAGACGTCGTCCGCCTGACTACGAGATAAGCTTGCAGCGGTAGATAAGACAGCCGCAGTAGCATCTCTCCCCGGCAACTTACCCAGCATACGGAGAACTTCAGCCAGACCAGCAGCATCTCCAGACATCGCCGCCTGCTGCAAGATTCGACGCATCTCTTGAGAAGACATGGCATCGTCGACTGTTACAGAATTCTCTTTTTCAACATGAGGTTCCGTCATATTGGCATCCATGGCTGCAACAGATGCCAATGGGATCAAGAAAAACGAGATCATTAATAAGCAAATAAGGAGGTTCAAACTCATGCATTTGAAGTCTCTAAAAACAGGACGCCAGGTGGATCGGTCACAAACAGAGAAATTGTGGGATTCCATGAACAAAGCCTATTCTTCACCTATGAGAGAGGGATCCGGAATGGGATTAATACGACTGGTACGACTCTATTGTAACTGCCTAAGAAGTCCGAGGGCAGTACCTTTCAGGCAACAGTTCAGACCACGTCCTCGATTCATCGGGATTCCGATTTCCGTCAGAAAATCGGTCATTCATCGTGAATACGAATGTAAAGACCTAGGGAGAATCTTCCAGTAATCGGCGCGCCACCTGAGAAATAACCGAATCATCTCGGAATGTGGGATCCAATTTATACCAGGAGAATTCGCCTTTGCGATTGACGGCGATGATGGATCCACCCCCCAACGGAGAATTGTACTCCGCAAAGGTCGGAGATCCCTCGCCGAGATCGATTCCGGCAGGGAATGCGAGTCCCATTTCACGACACTGAGCAGCGATACGATCCATTTGCTCCATTTGCGGAGTGTTACCCTTTGAATTTGAAATCCAGGCGACTCTGAGACCATCGTTTCCATGAGTCATGTATAGCTTTTGCAAATTACTCAGCGTTTCAAAATAACGCTGATTTTCATAAGGAGCAAAGAGCAAAAGCAGGACATTTCCTTGTTCTTGCTTGGGATCAAAAGCAACACTGCCGACCCAATTAGATTCGAGGTCGATAACGGGTGTGGGCTTCCCGGCAAAACGAAGCATGGTGTCGAGAACTCTCTCAGTTCGCTTGGCGTAGATCTGCCCCACCTGCGAGATCGACTGACTGTTGATCAAATCATTCAGCAAATCCATTTCGCGAGTAAAACTCTCTGCGGCAGCTTTATAGTTCCCCAGTGCAAACTCGATATAGCCAATCGAAAAGTGAAGCTCCTCGTAATAACGTTGAAAGTCCTTACGACAACGATCACTGATCTCGATCGTCTTGTCACCAATCACCAAGGGATCGCCCTGTACCGCATTCTCAATGATGCCTTCAATGGATTTCCACCATGCCAGAGACTCTGACATTCTGCCCGATTGAACCAATGCCTTGGCTTTCAAGCCGAGTACGTGAGGGAGCAGATCTGAATCAGAATTGAGCTTCAGGAAATCATCTGCTGTTTGAGTCGCCCCACGATGATCTCGGTCCTTAAACTGCGCGTTCAATAACGCACAGCGCACCACATCCCGCTCTTCAGCTTCAGGGCAGTTATTCAGGATCAATTTATACTGAGCACTGGCTTGCGGGTATTTCTGCTGATGCCAAAAAGTGTCCGCCCGGAGACGTATCAACTGACAGGGGGGTTCCCCTTCTGAATCTGTTTTCTCAAACTCTTGGTTGAGTAAGTCATGGATGTGACCAAAGTAATTTTTCTTGAGAGTCACGGTCCACAACGCAGGTGCTGACTGTCCCCTGTTTTCTTTATAGACACGGGCACTGTCTAGGAAATGCCTATTTGAATTCATCAGATATACGCGACAGAGAGCAGGTATCACTTCAGATACATTTTTGCCTTTGGGGTAATCCCTCAAATACTCTTCTCCTTTGAGAAGGATTTGATCTGTCAGATTTTGTATCTCGACGATACTCATCCCTTTTGGAGCTCTCACGTCCTTGGGAATACGACCCACAGCATCGAGAATCCAGCGTGATGCCTTTTCTTCAGCAAGACGATTCGTAAGGTCTTTTTTTACTGAAGAATCATCTTGGGCTTGGACAAGACCCAATGCCTCCGCTCCTTGCTGGCTCATCATCAAGTGCAACCCTGTGGCACCGAAAAAGAGAAACAGAGTTAAGAATGTTCTCGCTAGAATCACCGCGATTTCTTCTCGGGAAGAAGAGCTAGTTGTCGTCATGGGATCCAATGACCTTTCTCTGGGTTCTCTACCGGTTCTAAAACCCCGCCTTCGAGAGCACGTCTCTCGGAGGGTCAGGAACTAGGGAACCTCTTAGATGAGGATATCCAGAATGGCAAAAAAGTGCCAACTCACAGGAAAGGTATCGGCACTTCGACCTTGTTCGGAAGAAATTTCCCCGGCCCTCAAAGTTGAAGGAAGGGTCAGAGCTTGCTCAGGAGCCTGAATCCAGATCGATCTGGACCGACTGCCCTGATTGCACCGATACAGTCACAGGTAGACCACCGGGTGCCGCTCTGAGCTCATACTCACCTGCTGGTAACCGACTGAATCGAAACAACCCATTTCTTCTGGAATCGAGGTTGTAAATTTGTCCTTCTCCAGCCCCAGAGATACCCACACAGGAAAGCTCTTCTCCACTGCTACCCGATCCATTGGGGAGATAAACTGTTCCATAAATGACAGCACCTGCTGTGAGTGTGACTCGCAATGATTCTCTTTGATCGTTACGGGTCAAATTCAGCGTAGGATTCTGATTCAGATAATCTTTATGAGTCATATGAAAGCGAACGAGCCGTTCCGGAAGTCCACCAATATTCAACTCACCCAACTCATTAGAATACAACCTCTTTGAAGTCTTGATTTTCACCCAGGATCCAAGATCTCCTCCATTAACTTTTTGATAATAGGGAACAACCCGAACGCCAGATATCGGCAAGCCTTGAAAATCAGAGACATTCAGAAAAACCTCGGCCCCTTTTTCCAGTGGGATTTCCAACAAATTTCCAAGGATGGGTACACTGATCTCTTCTTCATATTGAAGATAACCATTAGCAATGACGCGAATAAGAAATTGGCCCGCCCATCAATTCGATCTATTAAAAAATCCTGACTCGTCAGATCGAACGGAACGTACACGGCGAGATCCTCCGGAGCCTTCTAGAGCACTAAACTCGATCAAGGCCCTAGAGATAGGTTCTCGAGTATTTCGTTCATAAATCATACCTTCCAAAGTATGGCTGCGTTCAAGGCTGATCATTAATGGACTCTGCTGAAGACTCACACCATTCACTCGCCGAGACAAATAACCTACGGCTTTGACGTCGACTCGAAGCGCACCATCCGTCAATTGATCCACCACAAAGGATCCGTCGTCTTCCGTTTGACTTGAGCGAGTCGTCCCCGAGGCATCTCTGACATTGACATGAGCAAACGGTACCGGAAGCCCATCACTCAGGACGAAACCCGAAAGAACCCGAGCCGAATCGAGAGACACCTCTTCGATAACAGTCCCACCCTGAGTCAGGTCCACTTCTGAACGAATTGATCCAAAGTTGAGTTTCGAAACCAGTAGAGAATATTTAATCAGATCTAATCCAATAAAGACAACTTCTCCCTGCGAGTCTGATATCCCCGACCTATAATCGGCCCAGCGCCATCTCGAAGATCTCTTCAATTGGACATGAGCCCCCTCAATTGGAAGTCCCCCCGATGTCACCGAAATCTTGAGAGTGCCCCCGGTCGTGAGCGTGAGATCTAGCGGGATTTCTCGACCGGGCTCACCGGTGGAGATTTCCAAAACCTCTGAGGAGATACAATCACTGTGACCAGCGTTGATCTGCCACTTTCGGTAGGAAGCCGGGAGGTAAATCTCATATTGACCGCTATCTCCAGAGAATACGCTTCGCCTCACACTACCGATAGGATCCCCATCAGGACCTTTTCCAGAATAGATATCGACCACTGCACCGGAAACAGGGGTTCCATCAGGAGCAAGCGTCTTTCCGAAGACTTTTGCAGCGGGCACTAATACCAAGTCCCCTAAATCAGAAACCGTTTCCGTGAGGTCGAAGACTTTTTTTTCATACTTTTCAGAGTACGCCAACAGCGATAAGGGATCATCCGGCTCCGCTTCGAGCTCGGAGCACACAGTGAACCGACCTGCACCATCAGAAATCTCACTCGAATAACGATCCAATAATTGAGGAACCACCCGTTTGGCGACTTGAACTCCGACTCCTGATATCGATTGCCCCTCGGAATCGACGAACCTTCCGGAAAAGGATTTCCCTGCCTGAACAACTATTTCGAGTGGAGCCACATCGACCGACGTAAAAGTAGAACTGTGCAGAGTGCATGCTCCTAATACTTGGACTCGGAATTCTCGCTCCCCTAAAGTGTCGAAAAGGAAATAACCTTGCTCATCAGAAATCACGTCCTCAGCCAATCCCGGGAGTATCTTTATCGGTGTTCCAGAAACCGGTTCCCCTAGGGGCGTTACTAATCTTCCTGAAATGATATGGCCTAAATCCAGTGTTATTTCTTCGAAGAGTTCACGATCAGAAAGGACCAAAAGATCGTAGACTTTTTCATCCTGATAACCGGCTAACTTGACGATCACTTCATATTCGCCTGGTTGATGGGTACCGAACAAAAACAAGCCTTCAGAGTCGGTCAAAACCTCGTCCTCTAAATTGCTGGATTCATCTGGACGACCACTTTCATATGTCAGTTCGACACGAGCACCTTCTAAGGGCATTCCCGCCTCATTGACGACCCGCCCCGCCAATGCCCCTCCTACTGCCAGTTCTAATCGCTGTTCTTCTGAAGCATCCATAGAGACATACCCATGAGCCATACCACCTACATAATGACGGGCGTGGATGTGGTAAGGGATGGAAGGCAAAGCCTTCGTCGTCCAACGGCCTTCCGAATCTGTGAGGCCAGCGCCAAAGGGATCATTGAGTAGATATAACCAAGCATCTGCAGGCGAGATGTAGAGACTCTCTGGAAGCGCTGTTTTGTCGACCAACTCCCCTAAAACAACAACGCGAGCCTCTTCGACCGGTTCAGAGTTAGAAAGTACCTGAACAGAAATCACTCTCGACGGTTGAAGTGGTATTTCGCAATTTGCCTGCCAACCCTGGTCTTCTCCCAACAGGGCTCTTTTTTTAGCAGGACTCCAGATCCCCTGCTGATTTCCGGCACAAACGAGATAGGACCCTGACTCCAATCCCTCAAAGCGGAAATGCCCATCGGCAGAACATGGCATTCGAGTCACTTCGCTAAAAACATCCCGCATGTCCTTTTTCCAAGGACTAGAACTTTGATTCCAACTAAATGACGAAGATTCGACCAGATTCCACAAGTTGAACTTGAGACGATTCGCTAGGCGATCAGGCCAAGACAACTGTAAGAGTCTTACGATGATCTCTGAGGAAAAAGGGGCTCCTTCAGTGGGGACCACGACCCCCGAAATGACTCCCGGTCCCTTCGAAGGTTCAGGGGTGATTTCTGAACGAATATCCGAAGTCTCTGAAAAATCTTGAGGTTCAGATGAAGCCTGCTCCTGAAAAGGTTCGTGATCCATACGGGAAGACTCAGAAATATCTTTGGGACCACTCAGCAACGAAAGAACACCCAAGATCAGCGCACTCACGACTAAGAAAGCCATGACGAAAGATTGTAGTTTCATGACTCCATCTCTCGATTCACAAAAAACCCTCGAATTCCACGACAAACGAATCTCGTCGCAGGCCGAGGATGGCCGTCAGCTAAAGATGGCCATCAGGATTTCGTAAAAGAACATCGCGAAAAATGCGCCAGCGGGAACTGTCACGACCCATGAGACTGCAATATCCCGCACGGTGTTGAGATTCAAAGCACCCATTCCCCTCGCCAGACCGACTCCGACCACTGCACCGACGAGCGTGTGCGTCGTCGAAATAGGAAGACCCAGCTTGGAAGCAAGGACGATCGTAGCGGCTGCGGCGAATTCTGCTGTGAATCCACGGGAGGGAGTCAATTCGGTGATCTTTTTCCCTACCGTTTCCATCACTCGCCAGCCCCATGTTGCGAGTCCCGCAACGATACCCATTCCACCCAAGGCCAGAGCCCAAAGTGGAACCTGTGATTGAAATGCAACGGTTCCGGATTTGATCGTCTGGACCACGGCAGAGAGAGGGCCGATAGCATTCGCAACGTCGTTAGATCCATGTGCGAATGCGACAAAACAAGCACTCAGAATTTGAAGATAGATGAAGATCTTCTCCACCTGATTGAGAGCAGGACTATCGGATGTTGGGCCGCGCTCTTGCTCCAAACGTTTTTCCAGAGTCTCCATCTCTTCGAGGAGTGTGTTGATCTCCTTCTGGACAGGGCCATCAGAGACATCTTGAACACGACGAAGATGTTTCTTGGCCTTATTGAGAGATTTCTCCTGGTACTGAAGTTGATGAAGGCTTCCGCTGACCTCTTCTTCTGGAACGTTGATTCTTTTGACCAAAAAGCCCGTAACGATCGCCGACAGGATACCCACGCCGATGGCATAGAAGAGCGCCTCTGCCAATGGGAGATCAAGATTGAGATTCTTCAATCCTTTGAAAACGAGAGTAAGAGTGAGAATGGTAAAAACGATGAAGACCAGCATCGGAGCCAACTTCTTCGTTTCCGCCAAAGGATTCTTCTTATAAAAAATCTTATGCAATAAGAATCTGAAGGTGAAGTAACTGATCGTCGCACTGAGCATAGGTGAAATGACCCAGCTCGAAACGATCTGTACTACTTTAGGCCAGTGGATCGCATCCAGCCCCCCATACAACATTCCGAAACCAATAATGGCTCCGACGATGGAGTGAGTGGTTGAGACTGGCCAGCCAAAGTAAGAAGCAATCTGAAGCCAAACTCCTGCTGCCAGCAACGCCGCCAACATGCCACAAATGAATGCCATAGGATCTGCCGAGAATATGTCCGCATCCACGATCCCTTTTCGAACCGTGTTGGAAACACTTGATCCAGCAAAAAACGCCCCGGCAAACTCGAGCACGGCAGCGACGATAACCGCCCGGCGAAGAGTAAGAGCCCCCGAACCTACAGAGGTCCCCATAGCATTGGCAACATCATTGGCACCGATATTCCAGGCCATGTAGAAACCGAAGATGCCGGCAAGCGCAAGGAGGATGTCAGCGTGTTCCATATGTCCTCAGATCAAATCCGGAAGTACGCGAGAATATGAAAATCGATACAGAAAATCCAAGCGCATCATTATTTGATCTCCAGTGTAGTCCGGACCTTGTCTGCCAAGTTTTCGCTCAGATCACTGATGGTTCCTATCTCAGATAGGATTTTCAGCCACAAGTGGAATTCGGAATAGGACAGATTCTCCTCGGATCCGAATACGACACGAAGCAATTGACGCTGGCAAAGATCCACTTCGTGTTCCTTCACTGCAACAGCATGGACAAGCTCTCTCACTTTTTCTGCTTCTATCCCGCCAAAACCACTCTCTAGTAGTTCGTCAAGTTGTTCGATGACTCCCCGTGAGTCACGAAAGCACTCGGTGCTCTTCGAACAGAACTCCAAGAACAAGTCTTTCATATTCTCGGGAAAAGGTAGGTTTTTAAGAGTGCACAAAACAGCCACATTTTCTGCGGTGTCTGCAATCTCATCTTGAGTGGAAAGAATCTCCAACAGCTTCCCACGGTCCACCGGAAGAAAAAGACCTCGAGGTAAATGATTTCGAATATCGGTCTTCACGAGATCTGCCTCGTGTTCAGTCTTAGAAATTTTTCGGGCTATCTCGCCAATGGAATCGTAATCCTCATTGACGAGTACCTGAAACAAATCACCGAGCCCATCTACACACTCACCGACTTTGCGCATGTGAGATTGCAATGGAACAAATGGTGACTTCCCGAACAGGTTAGCGATGGTTCTCATCAGTTCTCCTGAAGTTCATGTGAAAGAAAATTCTTTGTTGATATCGGAGGAGGAATTGTACATGAAGTCCCCCTACACATCACACAATGTGGGGAGTATGACTATTTCTAGGCGAGCAGGAAATACAGTAGTTGAAACAATAATTTAATTGCAGGATCCGGCGATCGGATAATCTATTCATGCCCTCCCACGAAGAGACTTATCTGTATCACGGCGACCCTCCAATAACGGTAAATCTGCTCTTCTGAGCCAATTTGTGAGATGACGCTGCCCGGGTCAGGGTCTTATCGGCAGGGCCCCTTTCGTCCACAATTAGGCCTCATTAGGACGTCCGCTCTAGGCTCAGGCTTTCCCCACTCAGTGATTTTGTTTGTCATGGCTTTTTCCTTCATGACTCCAAAAAATTACCGTTTTTAGCCTATATCGAAAAGGGAATTCGAAGAGGGGAATCTGTTTGCAAAAGCAACACAGAATAAGAGAGATTTGCCACGAGCCCTCTTCTTTGCTAAAGCCCGCTTTGTTCGTATGGTTCGGTACATGCTTCAACGACTTTGACCCAACTGGAAATCTATCCATCTTCGCCCCGATCTCTCACTCCGATTTCATCACCGTATTGACAGGGCTCATCTTCATTCTTGCTGCCATGTGCCCGACGGCTGCCAAACTTCATATGAGAGCAACGCTCCCTTTCCTTCTCGGAATGGGGTTGGCGCCTGG
>JAACCY010000024.1 GCA_009937185.1 Planctomycetia bacterium | reverse complement strand
CTTTGCGACGCTGGAATCAACGTCGTCGAAATTGGTGAAGTCCCCACTCCAGTCCTTTATTGGGCAGTGAAGCACCTCGGCAGCGATGGCGGCGTCATGATTACGGGAAGTCACAATCCCGTCAATTACAATGGTCTCAAAATCACACGCGGTGTGTACCCCATCTGGGGAGACGAACTTCAGGAACTTTATACCGAATGCCTGACCGCTCAACCGGCAGAGAATTCCGGCCAGAGATCCACACACAACTTGATGGAAGATTACCTCAAGAGCCGGACCGATCGATTCCAATTTCCCAAGGGGATCAAAGTCGCTATCGATTGTGGAAACGGCACGGCAGGCCCTGTGATCATTCCTCTCTTTGAAAAACTGGGCATCGAAGTCGACGCCTTGTACGCGGAGCCAGACGGAACATTCCCCAATCATCTCCCCGACCCTGAGGTTCCCAAATACATGAAGGCTCTCTGTGACAAAGTGGCACAGGGCGATTATGTGTGTGGATTTGGTTTTGATGGCGATTCAGACAGGGTCGGCTTAATCGATGAAAATGGTAAAAAGATATCCGCCGATCTTTTACTTCTCGCCTTTGCCCGTCATTTACTGCAACAAGTCCCAGGTGGAAAAATCATATACGACGTCAAATGCACAGACGATATCGAAGAGGGCATTCGCAAAGCAGGCGGAGAACCTATTCTGAGTAAAACAGGCCACTCGATCATCAAGGAAAAGATGAGAGAAACAGGAGCTATTCTCGCAGGAGAACTCTCCGGACATATCTGTGTCGGTCATGGTGGAGACGGCTTCGACGATGCTTTCTTTGCAGCGCTTCTGACTTTAGAAATAATGTCTTCGAGAAATTGCTCTTGTTCAGATCTGTTCGCAGATATTCCCGAAAAAGTTTCGACTCCGGAAGTCAAGATTCCGGTCTCCGAAGAGAACAAATTCAAAGTCATTGAAGACATGGTCGCGATTTTCAAGAATGACCCCAAGGGAGGAAGGATCATCGACCTCGATGGCATTCGAGTTTCCTTCGACGATGGCTGGATGTTGATTCGAGCATCCAACACAACAGCAAACCTGACCGCCAGAATTGAAGGTCGGGATACACAAGCCATGCAGCGAATCGGTGTTATCGTCCAAGAAGCGTTAGAGACTCAGCCTGTCGACATCACCCCACTCAAGGAAGCTCTAGGGAACTAGATCGAAGTTAAGGTTTTCTGCTGCGTTTCTTTTTCCATGCAGAAAAGCAATCTCTTGTGTCGAAATAGATCCACTGGCCTTCTCTATTGCGGGCTCGGGCCGCCGAGTTTTCGCGCTCGACTTCGCGACCACATTCAGGGCAACTGAGAAAAGCCCTCGACTCAATGAGAGAACACTCTTTAGGGAGATCGAAAAACTCGATGGGAACTTGTGCTTCTTTCCATTCCGTAATCGAGAACTCAAAAGGATGAGTCAGGGTCGCAGTGACGACATATATCGTTCCTTCGAGTGGGAACCCTTCTAGTTCTGAGACGGCTTTCAAGACCTCGGGTCCAAATGCACCACTGGCTTCTTGAAGCGGAGCCAATGAAAACGGAATATCCAGATCTGCCATCCAGAGATCTGCGATCAAACGTCCATTCTCTAGCACTTGGACTTGGCGAAGTTTTTCCCCATCACGATTTCGAGCAGCATCTGTTCGTACCACCTCAATTCCTCTGATCGATTCGCCGGCATCATTGAGGCGAATATGGGCAGCCTCCAGCATCTCCAATCGTTCCGATTCGGGTAGCCCCTTGAGACGTGAAACAAACTGCTTTTCTTGTATGCGTCTATTTTCTTGGATCTCTGACAAGTCGGTCAATTCACGATATTGCTTCCCGTCAGCGGATATCTCCCAAAGAACATCTGGATCACGATCCAGTCGAAGTATTTGAACCAACCCCCGACTTCGGTCATCGACAAATGATCGATCTTTGGCGAGGACCACAAACTGAACTGATACCTGTTCATCGGGACTACCCGGGCGTCCCTTCAGTGTTTGCGTGAAAGACACCACTTGAATTCTACGGGATTCAGACTTCGCCACTGAAGGTTGCTGGATACCGGGGTCTGCGCTCACTTGGAATGACAGAAATATCCCCAGCCAGCTGACTCCAAATAGGTTCAACAGCATCATGCTCCTTTTTGCCAGACTGTTGCCCAATCCGACTCTACAAATGTGCGGTGCTGATCAGTAGGCACGACGCCATGACCAGCGGTGTTATTCAGAAGAACGATATCACCCTTGAAATCAATCCCTCCGGAAAAGGGATGCTCAGGCATAAAAAGAGGGGTGTCCAGATCGATCCAGTCAAAACCGCCCAGAGATGTCGCCAAATGAGCTGAAAACGTCATTGAAAGTGGTGACTCGACCATTCCACCTATCATCAAACGCGCATTTTGCTTTTGGGCCAGCTCTTGCATACGAACAGCCTCGAGTACTCCACTTTTCTGAGTCTTCAGGTTTATTCCGTCAAATCCGCCTTGTTGAATCAAGTTAATTACTTCATCCGATCGGGTGCAAGATTCGTCGGCGAGCATCGGAATAGAACTCGATTCGGAAAGCGTCCGTTGTGCATCGCTGTCTGAAGGATCAAAAAGTTGTTCAATGAAGGATACGGGCAAGGATCTATTTTCGATTTCGCTCACTAAATGGAGAGCGTCGACTTTCGAATATCCACAATTCGCATCGAGTAAAAGTTGGCAATCCGAAGCACACCTATGAACTGCCTCTATCCGTGCAATATCAAGCTCCACGTCACCCTGAATTTTGATCTTCAGTCGACGGAACCCTTTTTTCAGAAATTTCATTGCGGATCTCTCGGCATGATCGGAGTCACCGATGACCACCGTAATTCCGGTCTTCAATTCCTGTTGCTGGATGCCACCAAAGATCTCATATATCGGGATTCCCTCAATGCGTCCTTTGAGGTCAAACCACGCCATTTCAAGCGCCGCCAATAGCGGCCCTGGAAGCTGTCCACCGAGAGTGTCCGAAATGCGATAAATATCCCGTAGTTCAATATCGTCCAGTACTGGAGTGATCGCTTTTAACGATTCCACCACCGTCTCTCGGTCATATCCGTCATATGCGGGAAATGGAGCGGCTTCCCCCCATCCGAATTCTCCGCTGTCAGAAGTCCAACGAAGAAGCAGAAGACGAGCGACTTCAGATCCTCCCCCTGAGATTTGAAAAGATTCGTTCAGAGGTATATCGACTGAACGAAAATCCAACTTTTGAATACACTCTTGTATCGGAGATATCATCCTCCGAATACCCAAGCCCCATTGCGAAGAAGCTCGGTTTCTTTACCGTTGGAATCACGACCCACAACTTGAACTTTCTCATCACTAATCATCATGTCGGTATGTGCAGAGGATGCATTACAGCCGATTTCTTCCAACGTTTCATTGGACATCGTTTCGCCGCCATCCAAGCATGACTGGTAAGCGTTTCCGACGGCGATATGACACGCCGCATTTTCGTCCAACAGGATTTCTTTGAAGACTCGCCCATTTTGAAAAATGGGAGAATCGGTCCCCACAAGAGCCACCTCACCCAGTCTTCGTGCGCCAGGATCACTGTCGACATAAGACTTCAAAGTATCCGCACCTTCACTGGCATCGAAATCGACAAGTTCTCCGTTAGAAAATGTCATCAATAGATCTCTCACCAAAGCACCATTGACGACAAAGGGTCTCGTCACTCTCACGACCCCCTCCGTCTGTCTCCAGTCTGGTGTTGTAAAAACTTCTTCGGTCGGCAAATTGGGAATGAAATCAACGTCTCTCTGACTGCGAGTTCCTCCGCCGGCGAAGCGCGCGTAGGTCGATAATCCCACCGTCAAATCAGTGCCCGGTCCAGAGAAGTGTATTGAGGCCAATCCCAGTTGATTCAATGCTTGAGATCGCTGATGCAGATGATCCGCATGTGCATCCCATAGGGCAAACGCGTCGTCTTTGTCAGCACGGACGATCTGCAGCAATTCCGCCCAGAGTTGATTCCGGGCTTCGTCTCCTTTGAGGTCGTCGATAATCGACTCCGCCCAACCGGTCGTAGCTGCAGAGGCAACACACCATTGAACCGCCGACAATCCAATGCCTTCGCTAAAGAACCTTTTGGCCGCGTGGTGGCCTGCCATTCGCACACGATTCATTTTATCTGCTGGCAACCCTGCTAATGCGACGGGATCACGTGGTCCCACTAATCTCACAACCGCTCCCTTGGAGTCGATCATCTCATCAAATCGGACGGAAACATAAGAAGGCACGTAGTCCAAAAATTCTTCTTCATGAGATGAACGAATTCGAGACTTCTGCATCCGATCGTCCGACAAATCTAAATTCACAAAACGAGCCCCTGCTTCGTAGGCGGCTTCTGCGACGAGGACAGCAAAATCAACATTTTGAGCATCGGCACCGATTTGAAAGACTTGTCCAGGTTGAACATTGCAGCCTTTCTGTACGATCAGTTGGGCATATCGTTCCAAGGATGGGAGATCAACTCCTGCGAGTGTTTCCATTGCGAGATTCCTTTCATGGCATGAACAGACGCATCTTAGTAGAGAACTTCCTCCAATGCTCCCTGAATACTCGTTCAACACTCTTGCTGTTCAGATCGCTGTTTCAGATCGCTGTTTCAGGAAAAACTCTCGCTTCGAATATCTACAAAAAAATGGCCGCACAGAAAGCCTGTGCGGCCAGAAAAATCTATGGTCGGGGTGAGAGGATTCGAACCTCCGGCCTCCACGTCCCGAACGTGGCGCTCTACCAAACTGAGCCACACCCCGCTATTTCAATCCAAAGCAACTCGGAGAGATCTCCAGTTGCTGCCCTCATACGAGAACAAAGAAGCATACCGAGCGAACCAAATCTGGTCAATCAGACCCCCCTTAGAGGTCGAAATCAGGGATTACAGCCGAATCCGCCGTTCGGATCATCGTCGAGCCCCGCTGCAGGGAACGGCGCAGTCGGTGAGGGCCCATTCCGGAACAGATACATCACCACAAAGACAGAGTCTGCAATGTCGATCACACCGTCACCATTGGACTCAGCAGCCTCAAGGCAAAGAGGTTCAGCTCCGTTATTGAAGAGATACATTG
Organism: Planctomycetia bacterium; assembly: GCA_009937185.1. Lineage (GTDB taxonomy): Bacteria > Planctomycetota > UBA8108 > UBA1146 > UBA1146 > UBA12191. Next base: position 7,204 of record JAACCY010000024.1, on the reverse strand, counting down.
CGATGTACATCGCATCACCAATATCAAGAATGACATCTCCATTGACCACTCCTCGAATAAATCCGTAGGTAAAGGCCTGGGAGAGTTGTGCAGATCCCAACGCATTGATCACGTCAACATCCACGGAACCAATACCAACAGTTGAAGCTGGAAGAGTTCCGGTAATTGTCTCGTCATCGACAACCACTTGATTCTCTAGAGGAATCCCATTGATCGAAACCACAGTATCTGAAGCAGCAAGGAATCCCGAACCCGTGATACTGATCTCGTCTCCGCCTAAATAGTGCCCCGTAAGAGGACTCACACCTTGAGCGGTAACAGGAATGATTTCAGTCGTACATAGGTTTGTGACGATTTCTGGATTCGACAACGGATCCGTGAAAACGACACCCACTAAGGAATAGGTGTAACTTCCAGGATCGAGATCGGCATCGACATAGTCGAGAGCACCATTATCAATCATGGCGATCAAAGCACCGTCTCTATGAAGAAGGACGTAATCAAAAGGAGTACATTCACTCCAAGAGATGGTCGAATCGCTAACCCCGCCAATGCAGGTGACGTCGAGACAAAAATCAGGCGGAGGAACGATTTGAATCACAGAACTATTTGTTTCCGGAGTGATACTCGATCCGCCACTAACAATAACATTGTCGACAGGAGGAGAACCCAGAGTTTGATCACAAAACTCAAGTGCAGCATCAATCGGAAGGCCACCCGTATCGGGAACACCTATCAGTTCATATTGAAGATCCAGTAATTCATATCCGGTACCAGGATCAAGAACATTGCTACCCACAAAACTGATCACCACACCGACAGTCATTCCACCCGGCACAATGTTCAACTCATTAAAGTCAGGAGGTCCGCCCCCATTGACAATCTGAGTGGTGGGACCGTCAGCTGCTGAGATGAGATTGAGATCATCCTCGGGATGACAGACGCTCATAGACCAACCTTGAACGATCAAGGTACTGTCCAAGGTGACTGCTGAATCGATCAAATCTCCTGTGGAACCTGCTCCACCGGAAACTGACAATATCGCATCCTGAGCAGAGACAGACATACAGCACACAATGAGCACAAAAATGAGGCTCAATACGAAAATACGCATAAATACACTCCCTAGCTAAATGTGAATACTTCTTCAGAAGTCACACAAACCCTCAATATGAATGTACAGGGCAAGGGATCCGGGTCAATGGTAGAGAAGTGACTCGGGAATCAATGGAGTCTATCAGACACTCCAGTCATGAAATCCACGACCGCTCTTTTTACCCAAATCTCCCCGGGAGACCATATCTCTCAATAATTGAGGCGGTCGGAACTGCTCACCTATTTCTTCATGCAGCACTTCTGCGATCGCTAATCGCACATCGAGACCCACGAGATCGGTCAATTTCAATGGGCCCATAGGATGGCGATACCCCAACTCCATCGCTTTGTCGATCTCCTCAGCACTGGCAACACCGTCCTCCAACATCCGAATCGCTTCCAAACCGATGACTAATCCCAATCGACTCGTTGCGAATCCTGGAGAATCGCGAACCACGATCGGTTCCTTCGCCATATCTCTGGCAAGTTTAACGATGCTATCGATAACGCTTTCTGAAGTTTTTTCACCACGTATAATTTCAACGAGAGACATCACAGGTACCGGATTAAAAAAGTGCATTCCAATAAAACGTTCGGGAGCACTGAGAGAACTCGCCAATTTGCTGATGGGGATGGAGGAAGTATTGGAAGCAATGACGGCATGAGATGAGACGACCGACTCCACTGTTTTAAATATCTTATTCTTCAAATCAATATCTTCGGGAACGGCCTCTATGACAACGTCAGCATCCGCACACGCTTTCGAGAGATCGGTCTCAGTGGAAAGACCCTGAGCCACCAAGTCTCTGGCTTCCGGTGGAGTCTTTCCTCGATCTATTCCTTTTTCGACACTCGAGGAGATAGAGGACATAGCGGTCGACAATTGGTCCGCTGACAAGTCACAAAGGGTCGTAGAAAAGCCATGAATAGCAGCGACTTGCGCGATACCTGCGCCCATGGTGCCGGCACCAATGACAGTGAGTCTAAGGGACATGAGATTCATCCTCATCTGGGTTCACGAGTTCCGAAAACAACGATCTGAATTCTGTAGCGAATTGCAATGCTCCATGTTAACCGGAGAGACCGGCGGAAAAACGGATTCCCTACTCTGCACGGACCTTGCCATGAAGCGACTCCAGTGCGAGGCTCTTCACAGGGATTGGCATCTTCCGATGGCGAAGAAAAGACGTCGAAATACGGTTTCCCACTGACAAGAACCAAAATTCACGAAATGGAAGACTCAAATGAACTCCAATGGCGGCGACGATAGAGATCTCAACGACGATAAAACCTGTGTTCATATCGATAAAGACGGTCCATTGTGCATCGTGACGCTCGATGAGCCGCCCGCGAATTGCTACTCCTACAAACTGATGCGTCAACTCGACGAAGCAATTTTGGAAGCCCGATTCGACGATGACATACACGTGATCATTCTGAGAAGTCAGGGCGAGAAATTCTTTTGTGCGGGAGCCGATATCGGCATGCTCAAATCAGTCACTCCCGAATGGAAATATAATTTCTGTTTGCATGCCAATGAAACAATCAGCCGACTGGAGCAGACCTCAAAACTCGTGATCGCAGAAATCCAGGGACACTGTGTCGGAGGTGGACTGGAAGTCGCCCTCGCGTGTGATATACGGATTGCTTGTGCTGGAAGTGGAAAAATGGGAGTTCCGGAAGTTCATCTCGGTGTACTCCCCGGAACCGGCGGAACCCAAAGACTTTCACGGTTACTGGGACGATCGAAAGCTCTGGAGTGGTGCATAGAAGGTCGCATGATTTCGATCGATGATTCAACAGACGAAGGACTCGTCCACAAGATTTTCCCAGCGGAGGGATTCAGTGAAGCGGTGAAAGAGTACGCGATGTCTCTGTCTCCCCCCCGCAGTGCAGGACTTGCCGTCGGACTCATCAAAAGAAGTATTCAGGGAGGTTCTGATTTAGGGCTTCAAGACGCTTTGTCACTGGAGAGAGAACTGCAACAGAGACTCTTTCAAAGTAATGACGCTAGCGAAGGTCTCGCTGCCAACAGAGATCAGAGATCTCCCCAGTTTGAGGGAAGGTAAGGAGAAGTAAGTTGCCGATTACCGTCAGTTCGGAAATACGTAGAGATTTACACGTGGCTAGGATTCTATTGGATTCTGCCCCACTGAACATCATAGACCTCGATCAATGCGACGAACTCCTCGAAGCGTTACAAGGCATACGTGACGATGACGAAGCCCGTGTGGTCATCATTCAAGGCGAAGGGCATGAATTCTGCAGTGGTACCGACATCGCAGAACATACCCCCGAAAAGATGCCAGACCTGCTTCCAAGGTTTCATGCATGCTTAGAGGCCATTCTTTCCCTCGATGCGATCGTCATTGCAGCGGTCGAAGGACGTTGCCTAGGCGGAGGCCTAGAACTAGCGATGGCATGTGATCGTATCCTTGTGGACGAAGAAGCTACTCTGGGATTGCCTGAAATAAAAATAGGCTGCTACCCACCGGCAGGACTGATTCAGGTATTAGCCCGAAGTCATCCTGGATCAGCGGTGCGAATGGTGTGTTCAGGTGATATATACCCTGCAAAAGAATTCCCTCATCCAGGGATCATCGATCAGTTGGTCTCCACCGGGAAAATGGAAGAAGCGATCGATACTGAACTCGATCCTTATCAGGAATTAAGTCCGGCTATTCTGGGTTTTACGGCACGTCAATTTCATAGAAGGGCTCAGGATCAATGGGCGAAACATCTCAAAGAACTTGAAGCTGTTTACCTAGAAGGCATCGTCACGCATGAGGATTCCAGAGAAGGCGTGGAAGCATTCCTGGAAAAAAGAGCCCCCCGCTGGGCACGCCGCCAAGGACTCGTAGGCCCCGACGATTTAGCTTTCTAGACCTTCCGTCCACCTCAACTAGGAAAAACGGTGTTATGGAAACGGAAAAAAAAATGCGTGGCTACATGATCGAGAATCATGGCGGCGTCGAATCACTCTCACTCCAAGAGCTCAATGCCCCCATCCCCCAAAAGGGTGAAGTTCGCGTCAAACTCAAAACCATGGCACTCAACCATTTAGATTTATGGGTACGAAGAGGAGTTCCGGGACATCGATTCCCTTTGCCTTTGATCCCCGGCTGCGACGGCGCAGGAGTCATCGAAAGTACGGGCACAGACGTATCCGAATCATTGATAGGAACAGAAATTATTCTCTCTCCCGGATTTTCATGCGGAGAGTGTTCAGCATGCCAGGCGAATGAGGATCCGCTCTGTGATGGATATGGAATATTAGGTGAAACTCGCCACGGCACCTGTGCCGAATATGTCGTCGTCAAAACAGCACAATGCCTTCCCAAGCCAAAGAACATCAGCTGGGAGGAAGCGGCGGCTTTTCCTTTATCAGCCCTCACCGCGGCTTCTATGCTACAAAAGTGCCGATTAAGACAGGGAGAAACCCTATTAGTCATAGCAGGAACCAGCGGAGTCGGTTCCATGGCGATCCAAATAGGAAAAAAATTAGGTGCACGAGTGATCGCCACAGCCAGTACTGCAGAAAAAAGAGACGTGGCTGAAAATATGGGAGCAGATCATACGATCGACCCAGAACCTGAGAACTGGTGGAAAACAGTGAAAACATTGACCGAAGGAAGAGGAGCTGACGTCATTTTTGAAAATGTGGGACAAGCCACTTGGGATCAGAGCTTATTGGCTCTCGCTCGAGGTGGACGACTGACCACATGCGGAGCCACAACGGGTTCATTGGTTGAAGTAGAACTCAAACGCCTCTTTTTCAAGAATCAACAACTGATCGGATCGACCATGGGATCCAGAACTTTATTGATCGACACTCTCGAATATCTGGAAAAAGGGCACCTCAAACCTCACATTGACTCTATACATCCGTTGGAGAATCTCCCAACAGCACACGCACGGATGGAAAATCGCAGTTCCATCGGAAAAATCGTCATCACCTTGTGAAAAGGACATCGTCATGAGTGAAGAACGTATTCAGTTCAAACAGGATCCTGAAAATGAAACGATTCTGACCATGATTTTGAATCGTCCAGAAAAAAAGAATGCTTTGGACGGTGACATGGTCATGGCACTGCATAAGGCTGTCGGCGAAGTCGAACAACGTGAAGACTTGAAATGCCTGATTATACAGGGCGCAGGAGATAGTTTTGTCGCTGGAGCAGACGTCGCGGCTCTCAAAGAAAGAGGTGCACGCGAGGCTCTGCAGGGAGTCAACCAACAGATCTTCAGGAGAATCGCTGATCTTGGGATTCCCACGATTGCAGCCGTCAGAGGTTGGACATTAGGAGGGGGCTGCGAACTAGCGATGGCTTGCGATATCAGAATCGCCTCAGAAACCACTAAAATAGGACAACCAGAAGTGGGACTGGGTATCATTCCCGCTGCCGGAGGGTGCCACCGACTCGAAAGACTTGTCGGAGTGGGAAAAGCAAGAGAGTTGATCTTCACAGGAAAGATCATCGATGCGGCCGAAGCTTACCAAATCGGTTGGGCCAACGCCGTTCATGCCGACGACCAACTCCAGGACGAAACCTACAAAATGGCCCGAAGTATCGCAAAGAATGCACCTTCAGCAGTGCAATTGGCCAAAAGAGTCATCAACGGATCCCACGAGACCGGCGCTCACGGTAGGGACCTGTTCGAATCGATTTCCCAAGCCATATGCTTCGAATCGGATGATAAGCAGAAAAGAATGCAGAAGTTCCTCGACCGTAAGAAAAAATGACACTGAGAGCGGAACTGCTTTGAAGTTGAAAGCTGCCAGGCCAAGACCCACATCGTAGCCAGCCGATGACCTCTACAGATCAACTCTGCAGATCAAATACCACTGCATCGAATTCATAGGTCGATGCCAATATCACCGTATTCCTCATTCATCGTAGTCATCAAAAACTCTTTTGCCGCGAGAGATCACCGATGACACGATATCTCTCCGATGACACGAAAAGATGCGCTGACTCTCCACGTCACGCTCCACTGATCCATAAAGAAACCTGACCAGAAGTGATCCAAGATCGCTTCATGTCATATTGCTCTTGAGATCTGCCAGATTGAAATGCCAGTAGGCAGATGGGTATTCTCGATAAAACGTCAAAACTGAGAATATGAATCGACACAAAAAAACAGGCTGAGAAGTTCGAAGAACTATCTCAGCCTGAAAAAATTAAAACCGGGCAACGACCTACTCTCGCAGGATTAACCACTACCATCGGCGTGGAGGACTTAACTTCCGTGTTCGGAATGGGAACGGGTGTGGCCCCTCCACTATGATCACCCGGAAACTCTTACTCACAGTGACATTCATCAATGTGAGTATTATTTTAAAATGGTGGTCAGTCAAAGGTTAATGAAGCCAGACACAAGGTCTGGGATGATCAATCTAGCTCTGCGCTTATGCTTCATTCAGAGTACATGCTTACCCCGGACAACCTGATTGCTCAGATCGTGCAAATGAGAAATAGCGGTCAAGCCGATCGACGTATTAGTACCGGTCAGCTGAACATGTTGCCATGCTTACACACCCGGCCTATCAACCTGGTGGTCTTCCAGGAGTCTCATGCGAGATCTAGTTTTGAAGGGGGCTTCGCGCTTATATGCCTTCAGCGCTTATCCTTCCCGGACGTAGCTACCCTGCGATGCCGTTGACACGACAACAGGAACACCAGAGGTCCGTACTCCCCAATCCTCTCGTACTAGGGGAATATCTCCTCAAATCTCGTACACCCACGACAGATAGGGACCGACCTGTCTCACGACGGTCTAAACCCAGCTCGCGTACCGCTTTAATAGGCGAACAGCCTAACCCTTGGGACCTTCTCCAGCCCCAGGATGCGATGAGCCGACATCGAGGTGCCAAACCTCCCCGTCGATACGAACTCTTGGGGGAGATCAGCCTGTTATCCCCGGAGTACCTTTTATCCGTTGAGCGACGGCCCTTCCACACGGGACCGCCGGATCACTAAGCCCTGCTTTCACACCTGTTCGACTTGTATGTCTCACAGTCAAGCATCCTTATACCTTTACACTCTACGTGCGATTACCGACCGCACTGAGGATGCCTTTGGACTCCTCCGTTACCTTTTAGGAGGAG